>NZ_JBFANM010000094.1:0-41147 GCF_040674815.1 Nonomuraea sp. NPDC049709 | reverse complement strand
GCGGGCGTCGCGCCCGCCGCGGGCGAGCTCGTCCACTCCGACGCCACGCTCTGGACCACCGGCACCCGGGGGCTGCCCGTGGCCGCCGGGTCGGGGCTGAGCGTCGACGCCCGCGACCGGATCGTGGTGGACTCCGCGCTGCGCTCGGTCTCCCACCCCGACGTGTACGCCGTCGGCGACGCCGCCGCCGTCAGCCAGAAGTTCGGCGTCATGCACGGCACCTGCCAGGGCGGCATCCCCACCGGCCTGCACGCCGCCGACTCGCTGGCCGACACGTTGCGCGGGAAGACGCCGAGGCCCTTCAAGTTCGGATATTTCCACCAGCCGGTCAGCCTGGGACGCGGGGACGCGGTCATCCAGTTCACCCGGCCGGACGACAGCCCGCGCAGGTGGTACCTGACCGGGCGGGCGGCCGTCTTCTACAAGGAGACGGTGAGCAGCAGCCCGATGCCGATGTTCCGGCTGCTCAAGCGGGGGCTGGTGCCCGTGCGGGCGTTCGCGCTGAGCGCCCTGCCTTCATGAGGGCCTTCACGACGGGTCTCATGAAGGCCTCGGGGCGGCAGCGCGGCGGGCGGGACCGGTGGCCCCGCCCGCCGTGCTCCCCACGGATCAGCGTTTCGTGACCGCCTCGCTGACGGCGTTCGGGCCGTCGTAGCGGCGGTCGGGCATGGCCTCCAGGGCCTGGACTATGTCGTTGCCCGCGTTGTGCTCGCGAGCTGCCTTGATCAGATCGTCCTTGGTGGCCGGGTAGTCGACCCCGCTCAGGTGCTTCTGCAGGTCGATCGGGTTGGGTGCAGTACTCATACCTGCCTGCTGCCCCGCGTTCACGAGACGTAACGGCGCGCCCGCGAGTTGGCCTGCGATGCCTCCAGACTCGCCAGCCGGGCCTCCACCCGCGGCGGCACGCGCCGCCGCTCGGCCAGCACCCACGGCAGGCCGCGCAGGGCGTCCAGGGCCGCCAGCGCCGAGACGCGGTCGCGCGGCACGGTCGCCGCCAGCCGCAGGGTACGCCGCAGCGCCGCCGGGACCGGCCGCCGCAGCCAGGTGAACCAGAGCGTGTTCCGCAGCCCCACCCGGCGCCTGGCGTGCGCGTCGCGCTGCTTGGAGGCCTGGTGGTGCACGGTCAGGTCCGCCAGGTAGCACAGCTCCCACCCGGCCGTGGCCAGGTCCACGGCGAGCAGCTCCTCCTCGCCGCCCAGCCACAGCCGCCGGTCGAAGCCCCCGCACTCCAGGAACGCCTCCCGCCGCAGCACCGACGCGCCCGCCAGGAAGCTGCCGAGCGCGGGGCCGGGCAGCCAGGCGGGGCCGCGTACGGGGGAGTCGCGCAGCTCGGCCACGATCGGGTCGTCGCGCCCGCCCGGCTCGGCCAGGATGCGGGCCGTGACGACGGCCAGCCGGGGATGCGCGTCGAGCACGTCGGCGGCCCGGGCCAGCGAGCCCGGCGCCCACCAGGTGTCGTCGTCGGCGAAGGCCACGTACGGCGTGCGCAGCCGCTCCACCCCCACGTTCCGCCCCACGGCACCCAGGTTCTCGTCGAGCGCGACCACGTCCACCTCGGGATAGGCGGCCGCGACGGCCTGAGCGGTGCCGTCGTCCGAGCCGTTGTCCACCAGCACCACCTGGGGCCGCTCCGGCAGCGCCAGCAGCCTGCCCAGCGAGGTGAGGACCTCCTCCCGCCGGTTCCAGGTGATCACGACGGCTCCCACGCGCTGATCAGCCACCGGTACGCTCCAGCCTGCGCCGCGCGCGCTCCACCGAGACCGGCAGCCCGCGCCGCTCGGCCAGCGCCCGCGGCAGCCGCCGCACGGCGGTACGCAGCCCCTCCCAGCCCGCGGGCCCGCCGCGCAGCGCCTCGAACGAGCGTCGCGCCACCACCCGCCACGGGCGGCGCAGCACCGCTGTGAGCACGGCGTTGCGGGTGGCCAGCACCTGCCTGCCGCGCGGGTCCCGGGCCGGCGAGGGGTGGTGGTGGGCCACCACGTCGTCCACGTACGCCAGCCCCCAGCCCCTCGCGGCCAGGTCCATGGCCAGCCGCTCCTCCTCGCCGAAGAAGAAGATCACGTCGTCGAACCCGCCCGCCTCCAGGAACGCCTCCTTGCGCACCACCGCCCCACACGCCAGGAACCCCAGCACGCTCGGCCCCGGCAGGTCCGGCTCGACGCCGAGCGGGGAGTCGCGCATCAGCTCCGACACCGGGTCCAGCCGCTCCTCCGGGCCCACCAGCACGCGCGCGCCCAGCACCGCCAGGCGGGGATAGGCGTCCAGCACGTCGGCGGCCCGCTCCAGGGCGTCCGGCGCCCACCAGGAGTCGTCGTCGGCGAAGGCCACGTACGGCGTCTCGGCCATCTGGACGCCGATGTTGCGGGCGGGGGCGCCCAGGTTCCGGCCCGCCTCGACCACGTGGACGTCGGGGAAGTGGCGGCGGACGAATACGGCGGTCCCGTCGGTGGAGCCGTTGTCCACGAGGATCACCGGGCGCGGGTGCAGGGGGAGCGAGCGGGTCAGCGCCCGAAGGCGGTCCTTGCTCGCCACGACCACCGTGACGCGGGCTCCGTTCTTCACACCGTGTCACTTACCGGGCGGGCAGCTCTTAGTCCTCCCGCAGGCCGTTGACGGGCCGGTGGGAGGGGCGTAGAAAGGTGGGTAACAGTGTTACCCGGAAGAAACGGCGTTACTGGATGACGATCACCGCCTATCAGCAGGCCCAGCGGCAGGGGCAGGAGGCCGTCAGGGCGGCCGTCCTCGACGCGGCCAAACGGCTGCTCATCGGCGCGGGGCCGGAGGCGCTGACCGTGCGGCGGATCTCCGCCGAGGTCGGCTGCTCGACCAAGGTGATCTACACGCTCTTCGGCGGGAAGGACGGGCTCAGCGAGGCGCTCTGGCTGGAGGGGTTCGCCCGGTTCGAGCGGCGGCTGCTGGCCGTGCCGCCGGACGACGACACGCTCCGGCGGCTGCACGCGGGCCTGGCCCTCTACCGGGAATACGCGCTGAGCGAGTCCGACTACTACCGGGTCATGTTCCAGGGGGCGATGCCGGGGTTCAGGCCGGGGGAGGAGGCGGTGCGGGCGTCCAAGAGGACGTTCCAGCTGCTGGTACGTGGCGTGGCGGCCTGCCTGGAGGCCGGCAGCCTGAGGGGCGCGGAGGCCGTGGAGATCGCCGACGTGCTGTGGATGGCCATGCACGGCGCCGTAAGTCTGGAAATTTCGGGTTATTTCGATCGGGCCGAGGCCGAGCGGCGCTACCGCCTGCTGTGCACCTCGGTGCTCACCCCATTCCTGGCTCCAGAAGAGAGGGACACGCCATGAGCACAACCCCCTTCAAGAACGGGTTCGCCCCGGTCGCCGAGGAGATCACCGCCTTCGACCTCGAGGTCACCGGCCGCATCCCGGCCGAGCTCAACGGCCGCTACCTGCGCAATGGCCCCAACCCGCTCAGCCTCGACGACCCCAACGCCGGCCACCTGTTCCTCGGCGAGGGCATGGTGCACGGGGTGCGGCTGCGCGACGGCCGCGCGGAGTGGTACCGCAACCGCTGGGTGCGCAGCGCCGCCGTCGCCGAGCGGCTCGGCGAGCCGGCCAGGCCGGGGCCCGTGCACGAGGGCATGGACTTCGCGGCCAACACGCACGTCATCGGGCTGGCCGGGCGCACGTTCGCGACCGTGGAGGCGGGGGCGCTGCCGTACGAGCTGGGTTACGAGCTCGACACCATCGGCTCCTGCGACTTCGACGGCGGCCTGCCCGGCGGGTACGCCGCCCACACCCACCTCGACCCGGTCAGCGGGGAGCTGCACGCGCTGGCGTACTTCTTCGGCTGGGACCACCACCAGCACGTCGTCATCGACCCCAAGGGCGAGGTGACGCAGGTCAGGAGGATCCCGATCGCCGACGCGCCGATGGTGCACGACTTCGCGCTCACCGAGCGGTTCGTGGTGATCTACGACCTGCCGGTCACGTTCAGCATGGCCCACGCGGAGAAGGGGGTGTCGCTGCCGTACGCGTGGAACGACGCGCACGCGCCCAGGCTCGGGCTCATGTCGCGCGAGACGGGCGACGTGCGGTGGGTGGAGGCGCCGTCCTGCTGGGTCTTCCACACGCTCAACGCCTACGACGACGGCGACGAGGTGGTCGTGGACGTGGTCAGCTACCCGAAGGGGTTCGTGGACGCCCGGCTCGACGCCGGCGGCCCGCCCACGCTCGACCGGTGGCGGGTCAACCTGGCCACCGGCCGGGTCGGGGTGGCGCGGCTGGACGACCGCGCGCAGGAGTTCCCGCGCATGGACGAGCGCCGCACCGGACGGTCCTACCGCTACGGCTACACCGCCGCCACCCGCGAGCTGCACGAGATCGTCCGCCCGGCCACCGAGCTGGAGGACCTGCCCGACGAGGCGTTCGACAACACGCTCATCAAGCACGACCTGGAGCGGGGGACGCAGGAGTCGCGGCAGTTCGGGCGGGGGGCGTACGTGGGCGAGCCCGTCTTCGTCGGCTCCGGGCAGGCCGAGGACGACGGTTACGTGATGTCGTACGTCAACAACCCGGCCAGGGGAGCGGCCGACCTGGTGATCCTTCCCGCGCAGGACTTCACCGGCGAGCCGCTCGCCACGGTGCACCTGCCCGCCCGGGTGCCGCTCGGCTTCCACGGAAGCTGGATCGCCGACTGAGCCGGAGGCGGTAGCCTCTTCAGGTTGGGTGGACAACGTGAAGAGGGAGAGGCCGTGACCGGTCTGGTCGTCGCCATGGACGGTCCTTCGGGGTCGGGCAAGTCGAGCGTGTCGCGCGGGGTCGCCCGCGCGCTGGGCCTGCGTTACCTCGACACCGGGGCGATGTACCGCGCGATGACCTGGTGGATGCTCCGGCAGGGCGTCGATCTGGCCGATCCCGACGCGATCGCGGCCCGCTGCGCCGAGCCCGCCGTCGTCCCCGGCACCGACCCCGACGGCCCGACGATCCGCGTCGACGACGTGGACGTGGCGGGGCCGATCAGGGAGAGCGAGGTCACCGGCGCGGTCTCGGTCGTCGCCGCCGTTCCCGAGGTGCGCACGCGCCTCGTCGCGCTGCAGCGGGAGATCATCGGCGAGGGTGACATCGTGGTCGAGGGCCGCGACATCGGCACGGTCGTCTGGCCCGACGCGGCCGTCAAGGTCTACCTGACGGCCAGCGCGGAGGCCCGTGCCCGCCGGCGCAGCGCCGAGCTGACCGGCTCCACGGTGGAGGCCCAGCAGGCGGCCATGGCCCGGCGTGACACCCTGGACTCGACACGTAAGACGGACCCACTCTCGATGGCGGCTGGCGCCGTCGAGCTCGACACGACCCCGCTGACCTTGGAAGAGGTCATCGGGGAGGTGCTGAGGCTGGTCAAAGAGCGCACCTGAGCCAAACTCGGTGCGGTACTCGCAAAGGATGAAAAATCGTGACAACGGGGGATTGGGTCGAGGCTGACCTCGACGAGCTCGAGATCACCGAGCACGACCACGGCGTTCCGCTGCCGGTCGTCGCCATCGTGGGGCGGCCCAACGTCGGCAAGTCCACGCTGGTCAACCGCATCATCGGCCGCCGCGAGGCCGTCGTGGAAGACGTGCCCGGGGTCACCCGCGACCGCGTCACCTACGACGCCAACTGGCGCGGCCGCCGCTTCACCGTGGTCGACACCGGAGGCTGGGACCCCGACGCCACCGGCATGAACCTGCGCATCGCCGAGCAGGCCCAGGTGGCCGTCGAGCTGGCCGACGTGGTCGTGTTCGTCGTGGACGCGACCGTGGGCGCGACCGACGCCGACGAGATCGTGGGCTCGGTGCTCCGGCAGTCCGGCAAGCCGGTCATCCTGGCCGCCAACAAGGTCGACAACCAGCAGCTCGAGCTGGAGGCCGCCGCGCTGTGGGCGCTCGGGCTGGGCGAGCCGTACCCCGTCTCCGCCCTGCACGGGCGCTCCAGCGGCGACCTGCTCGACGTGATGCTCGACGCGCTGCCCGAGACGCCGCAGGTCACGTTCGGGGCCGAGCGCGGCCCCGCCCGCGTCGCGCTGCTCGGCAAGCCCAACGTCGGCAAGTCCTCCCTGCTCAACAAGCTGGCCGGCGAGGAGCGGGTGCTCGTCGACCCCATGGCGGGCACCACCCGCGACCCGGTGGACGAGCTGATCGAGCTGGGCGGGCGCACCTGGCGCTTCGTGGACACCGCCGGCATCCGGCGGCGCGACCGCGAGCTGCAGGGCGCCGACTTCTACGCCGCCATGCGCACCCGGGCGGCGCTGGAGCGCACCGAGGTGGCGATCGTGCTGATCGACGCCAGCGAGCCGCTCACCGAGCAGGACCTGCGCATCATCGGCCTGGTCATCGAGTCCGGGCGGGCGATGGTGGTGGCCTTCAACAAGTGGGACCTCGTCGACGAGGACCGGCGCTACTACCTGGAGAAGGAGATCGACCGGCAGCTCGTCCGCACCCCGTGGGCGCTGCGCGTCAACATCTCCGCCAAGACGGGGCGCCACCTCGACCGGCTGGTCCCGGCGCTGGAGAAGGCGCTCGACTCGTGGTCCACGCGGGTGCCCACGGCCCGGCTCAACGCGTTCCTGACCGAGCTGGTGCAGCAGACGCCCCCGCCGGTGAGGGGCGGCAAGCAGCCGAAGATCCTCTTCGCCACGCAGGCGTCGGTCGAGCCGCCCAAGTTCGTGCTGTTCACCTCGGGGTGGCTGGAGGACACCTACCGGCGCTTCATCGAGCGGCGGATCCGGGAGGAGTTCGGCTTCGCCGGATCGCCCATCGACGTGACGATGAAGATCAGGGAGAAGCGCCCCAAGAAGGACAAGTAATGGTTTTGCCGTTGCCCCGGGCCTGATCATAGGATCTACGGCAACGCGTTGACGGAGCCGAGTAGCCAGCGGGCCCGCACGGGCCCAGAGAGCCGCCGGTAGCTGCGAAGGCGGCGCCGTGTCCCGCTGGTGAAGACACTCCCGAGTGCGGGGAGGAAATGCCCCGCCGGTCTGACCCCCGTCATCGGGTCGTCGAGGCCGCCTCCGTGCCGGGGCGGCGAAAGTGCGGTGGCACCGGGAGTCCCTTCTCCCCCGCACTCCCAAGGGGTCATGCAATTCCTCGTGAGGAGCTGTGATGATCTCTCGTGTCATGTCGGCGGAGCTCGCTGAGCACGCCGGGCAACGAGTGACGATCGCCGGCTGGGTCCATCGCCGCCGGCAACTCAAATCCGTGTCCTTTCTCGTCGTCAGGGACCGTACCGGCCTGGCCCAGGCGGTGACCGCGCGCGACCTGCCTCCTGAGGAGAGCGTCGTCGAGGTCACCGGCACCGTGACCGCCAGCCCGCAGGCGCCGGGCGGCTACGAGCTGGTCTCGCCGGAGGTCGAAGTCCTGGCGGAGCCCCAGGTGGCGCCGCCGTTCGACCTCTACCGGCCCGTGGTCGGGGCGGCACTGCCGACCGTCCTCGACCATGCGCCCGTCGCGCTGCGGCACCCGCTGCTGCGGGCGCCGCTGGAGATCTCGGCCGCGAGCGTGGCCGGGTTCCGCGAGACGCTCGACCGGCTCGGCTTCACCGAGATCCACACGCCGAAGATCGTCGGCTCGGCCACCGAGTCGGGCGCGAACGTCTTCGGCATCGACTACTTCGGCCGGCCCGCGTACCTGGCGCAGTCGCCGCAGTTCTACAAGCAGGCGATGGTCGGGGTGTTCGAGCGGGTCTACGAGGTCGGGCCCGTCTTCCGGGCCGAGCCGCACGACACCGTGCGGCACCTGGCCCAGTACACGAGCCTCGACGCCGAGCTGGGCTTCGTCGGCGACCACCGGGACGTGATGGCGGTGCTGCGGGAGGTGGTGGCGGGCATGCTGGAGTCCGTACGCCGCCGCGCCTCCTCCGCCCTCGACCTCCTCGGCGCCGTGCCGCCGCCGGTGCCCGCCGAGATCCCGGCCGTCCACTTCGCCGAGGCGCAGCGGCTGACCTCGTCCGACGAGCCCGACCTGTCGCCCTGGCAGGAGCGGTGGCTGTCGGAGTGGGCGGAGCGGGAGCACGGGTCGGAGTTCCTGTTCGTGACCGGTTACCCGATGTCCAAGCGGCCGTTCTACACCCACCCGGACCCCGCGCGGCCCGGCTACTCCAACGGCTTCGACCTGCTGTTCCGGGGCATGGAGCTGGTCACGGGCGGTCAGCGGCTGCACCGGTACGAGGACTACGCGCGGGCGCTGGCCGCGCGTGGCGAAGGGGTGGAGGCGTACGAGGGTTACCTGCAGGCGTTCCGGTACGGGATGCCGCCGCACGGCGGGTTCGCCCTGGGGCTGGAGCGGTGGACGGCGCGGCTGACGGGTGCGGCCAACATCCGCCAGACCACCGCGTTCCCCCGGGACCTCCACCGCCTCTCGCCATGACCCTTTCCTGAGCTCCGCGCGTTTGCTGAGCCCCGCGAGGCCCCCGGACGGCCTCGCGGGAACCCGACGGATCGACGCGTCCGGTGAGGCGTCTCATGTGGGCGTCCTCACCGGGCGGCCTCGCTGGGCGGGCCGGCCGGGCGGGCTCGCCTGGGCGCGCTCGCGTTCGGGCCGCCCGGTCAGCGGCGCTTGGCGTCGTGGGACGGCATGAGGAGGGCGACCGCCGCGCCGAGCAGGCAGATGAACGCCGTGACGAGGAACATCTCGGTGTACTCGGTGTGCAGCGCGGCCTGCACCTTCGCGGTGTAGTCGGCCAGCCGCCGCTGATACGTCTCCGGGTCCACGCCGAACGGCAGCGGCGTGTCCAGGTGGGCGGTCAGGGACTGGAACCGGTAGAAGCCCCAGGCCGACACGGCCGCGATGCCGATCAGCATGCCCATCATCCTGGCCACCACGACCGCCGCCGACGCCACGCCGTGCTGGGCCGCCGTGCTCACGCGCAGCACCGCCGACGACACCGGGGCGATCACCAGGCCGAGGCCCAGCCCGGCGACCACCAGGTCGACGTCCATGACGAGGCCCGCGCCGGCCAGGTCGAGCGGCCAGCGGCTCATCAGCCAGTAGCCGACGGCCGCCACCGCCATGCCCGCCACCGCCACCGCCCGGTCGCCCAGCCGGCGCGCCAGGAGCCCGCCCAGCAGGGCGGCCACGGTGAGGGCCGCCAGGAACCTGGCCAGGACCAGCGACGCCCCCAGCGCGTCCTCGCCGAGCAGGGTCTGGGCGGTGAACTGGACGAACACCATGGTGACCAGGAGCGCCGCCCCGGCCAGGAAGCTGACGGCCAGGGTGGCGAGCAGCGGGCCCTTGCGGGTGCCGGTGAGGTCGAGGAGGCGGACGGGGGAGCGGATCTCCCACCAGACGAAGCCGGCGGCCGTCACCGCGCCGGCCGCGATCACGGGCAGGCCCCATGGGGGGAGCACGGAGCTGGCGGGGTCGGGGTTGTACAGGCCCACGACCAGGAGGCCGAGCGCCAGGGCCAGTAACGCCCCACCGACCACGTCCACCCGCCCGCCCCTGCGGCTGACGGCTGTGGCGCCCGGCGCGCTCGCGGCTGCGGCATCCGGATGACTCGCGGCCATCCCGCCCGCCAGGTCTGCGACGCTCGCCGGGTCTGCGCTCGTCGGGTCTGCGACGCTCGCCGGGCCGGTGCCCGCCTGGGCGGCGCTCACCTGATCGGCGGAGGCTGGGACTGGCTCGCTGGTGGAGGTGGCGCGCGGGCTGCTCGCGGCCACCGCGCCCGCCTGGTCTGCGCTCGCCTGGCCGGTGCCCGTCTGGCCGGTGCCCGCCTGGCCGGTGCCCGCCTGGCCGGTGTTCGGCGTGCTGGGGGACGTGGCGCTGGTGCCGAGGGGGTTCGCCGTGGCTGCGTCCGACTGGGCCTGGCCTGGCGTATCGGAGCCGGCCGGAGAGGTGGTGGTGCGGGGCGGGACGGTGAAGTGGACTGCGAGGGCGGCCAGGGCGGCGAGGGGGACGTTGATCCAGAAGATCGCGTGCCATTCCCCCAGCTCGATCCCCGCCACCACCGTGCTGGGCACCAGCGCCAGCAGCCCGCCGTACAGCGGCCCGAGCGCGCTCCCCAGCTCCTGCGCCGCCCCCACCGCGCCGAGGGCCACCGGGCGTTCCCGCGGCTCCCACAGGTCCCCGATGAGGGCCATCGTGATCGGCAGCAGCGCGCCCCCGGCCACCCCCTGGACGGTACGCCCGGCCACCACCATCACCTCACCGGTCGCCAGCGCCGTCAGCACCGAGCCGAGCGCGAACGCAGCCAGGCAGGCGTGGATCAGCGGGCGCCGGCCGTACCGGTCGGAGAGCTGGCCGAGCAGCGGCATCGCGGCGATGTACCCGAGCAGGAAGCCCGTGACGATCGGGGTGGCGCGCTCGAGGTGGTTCAGCGGGATGTCCACGTCCTCGGCGATGTCGATCAGGACCGTCACCACCACGTACGCGTCCAGCGCGGCCAGCAGCACCACCGCGCCGCCCGCGCCGAGCACCACCCGGCGGGTGCGCCTCACTTGACGGCCTTCACTTGGTGGCGGGCGGCGTGATGGTGACCGGCGCGTCGTAGTCGCTGAACGACACCGTCACCGTGCCGTCCTGCAGCGGCAGGCTGGCCTTGGTCAGCCGGCTGGTGGCCTGGTCGATCCAGACCTTGCCGTTCACCCCCTGCGTGACGCCGGGGATGATCTGCCCGACGACGGTGCCCGGGAAGGTGGTGGCGACCCGGTAGGAGCCGCTCTCCACGCCCTCCACCTTGGGATCGGTGCCCGAGGCGAGCAGTTGCGCGATGCCCTTGGTGGGCTCCAGGATCACCGACGGGTCGTAGAACTGCGCCAGCTGGTCGCGCGTCATCTGCTGGAAGCCGCCGGTCGGGCCCTTGAAGTGCACGGTGTCACCGATGAGGGCGAAGGTGACCTCCTGCAGGGTGCCCAGCACGTCGAGCGTGATCGTGCCGTCGGCGTCCCCCTCCGCCGTGAGCCGGCCGTCGGCCTTCTTGACCGGCACCTTCGGCTTGCCCTCGGTCGTGATCGAGAAGCCGGCCGACTTGACGCCCTTCATGGCCTCGGAGGACTTCTTCATCAGGTCGGGCCCGGCGGGCAGCTCGGCCCCGCCACCGCCGGACGAGCACGCCGACGCCAGCGCGAGGACAGCCACGACGAGGAGCTTTCTCAGCATGACCGGATCGTATCGATCGACCGTGAACGCCGCGCGCCGTCACGGATATCGGTTGGATGTCAGCGCAGCTTCTTCAGGTGCTCCACGAGCGGCGCGTACGCCTCCTCGATCGCTTCGAGCTGGTCGTCGGTGAGCCGGTCGACGAAGTGCTCGCGCACGCTCCCGACGTGGAACGGCGCCACCCGCTGGATCGTGTCCCAGCCCTCGTCGGTCAGCACCGCGAACGTGCCCCGCCGGTCGTCACGGCAGTCTTCCCTGGTCACCAGGCCCTTGGCCTCCATGCGGGAGATCTGGTGCGACAGCCGGCTGCGCGACTGGATCGTCGCGTCCGCCAGGTCGCTCATCCGCATGCGCCGTCCCTGGCTCTCGGAGAGGTTGACGAGGATCTCGTAGTCGTTCAACGAGAGTGAGTGCTCCTGCAGCTCGCGGTCGAGCCGGTGCATGAGCAGCTTGTGCAGCGCCAGGTGCGTACGCCAGGCACGCTGTTCGGCGGGAGAAAGCCAGCGAGGCGCGCTCATGATCCCCAATCTAGCGCACATACAGTTGTGCGCTATGGAGGAAAAGTCGGGGGAGAGCCTGGGCACCGTGCTCGTGGCCGGAGCGGCGAACCTGACCATCGCCCTGGCCAAGCTCGTCGCCGGCCTCATCAGCGGCTCGGCCGCCATGCTGTCGGAGGCGGCCCACTCCGCCGCCGACACCGTCACCGAGCTCCTCCTGCTGGTGGCGGTCCGCCGCGCGGGCAAGCCCGCCGACCGGCGGCATCCGTTCGGGTACGGGAAGGCGGGCTTCGTCTGGGCGATGATGGCGGCGGTCGCGACCCTGGTGGGCGGGGCCGGGTTCTCCATCACCCACGGCATGCACGAGATCAGCCATGGGGAGGAGCTGTCCAACCTCACCCCGTCCTACGTCGTGCTGGCCGTCTCGTTCGTCATCGAGGCGATCTCGTTCACGAAGGCGATGTCGCAGCTTCGCCGCGAGGCCGCGCGATACGACGTCAACCCCGTACGCCTGGTGCGGCTCACCTCCGACACCGCGCTGAAGGCCGTGCTGTTCGAGGACGCCGCCGCCCTCGTCGGCCTGCTGATCGCCGGCGCCGGGCTGATCGGCTCCCAGCTCACCGGCTCGGCGCTCTGGGACGGGGCCGCGTCGGTCGCGATCGGCCTGCTCCTGCTGGTCGTCGCGCTCACTCTCATCCAGTCGAACCTGTCGCTGCTCATCGGCCAGGCCGCGCCCCAACGGATCGAGACCGGCATCCGCGCCGTGCTGATGGCCCAGCCCGAGGTGGAGGAGGTGGTCGAGCTCCTCACCATGATGATCGGGCCGGGCGCGATCCTGGTCGCCGCGAAGATCGACTTCAGGGACCAGGCCAGCGCGGCCGGGGTGGAGATCGCCTGCGAGGAGGTGGACCGGCGGCTGCGGGAGCGCTTCAGCGGGGTCAGGCAGGTCTTCCTCGACCCGACTCCGACCCGCCGCCGCTGACCTCCGGGATGGGCACCCTCTCGGCGGGGACGTCGGTGACGACCGCCACCCTGATGTCCGGCCCGGCGCTCCATTCCAGCAGATGCCGTCCCGTCAGGTCGTCGCCGCCCTGACCGAGCTTGTCGAGCGTCAGCTCGCCGCGCTTGATCAGCGCCTCCTTGCGGGTCCAGTGGCGCATCAGCTCGTCGTTGCCGGTGACCAGCGCGCGCTCGTGCGGGGTGAGCACCCGGTCGGCCAGCATCGTGTCCAGCGGGCCCGGGCGTACGTGCTCGGCGTCCACGCCCACCTTGCCCGGGCCGGCCACCGCGCACACGTAGCCTCGCGTGTGGCTGAAGCTGACGCCCAGCTTCGGGGCCTGCTCGACGTACGGCCTGCCATGCCCGGGGCCGTGCACGTCGCAGTGTTGCAGCAGCGTCAGCTCCGCCGGGTCCGCGTCGAGGGCGGCGGCGGCGCAGAGACGTACGAGGAGGTGGGCGGCGATGAAGCAGACCCGGTCCTCCTCGAACCGGAAGCGGGCGGCCCGCTCCTGCTCCACCTCGGTCAGCCATTCGTACGGGGCGCGCACCTCGTCCGGGTGTCCGCCCATCGCTAAGCAGCCGATCGTCAGTCCTTCTTCTTGTCGTCGCCGTCGAGGGAGTATTGATCCTCCGAGGCCGCGCCGAGCACGGTCACGTCATGGATCTTCCAGCTCCCCTTCTCCTTCACAAGACTGATCTTAAGGTGGGAATCCTTGACCGAGCGGATCGCCTCGGAAGTGTTCACCTGCTGGTCCACGACGACGATGGCGTGGGCCGTGGCCTCGTCCACGTCGGCCAGGTACACCTCGCGCACGGTGGCCTGGGAGGTGGCCTCGAGCTTGACGATGACCTGCGCCATGGTGCCGCCGAACGCGGCGTCGTAGGTGGCCAGGAAGTCGCCCGTGGCCTGGGCGGCCAGGGCGGAGCGGGTGGTCTGGAGGTCCTTGTAGTCGTAGCTGAGCAGGGCCCGGCTGAAGGCGGCGGCCGCGCCGGACACCTCCATGCGCAGGGCGCGCTCGGACTCCAGCCGGGCGCGGGCGTCCTGGGCCTGGGCGGCGGTCAGCCACTGGAGCACGGCGGTGGCGGCGATGGCGGCCACCACCATCGCGGCCAGCGCCCCCAGAACCTTGGCCCGGGTGACCCGCCGGGGCCGCTCGCCCTCGGGGCCTGCGGAAGAGCCGGTGTCCTTGGGGGCGTCGGCGGCGGCGCCGGTGTCCGTGGGGGCCTCGGAGCCCTCGCCCTCGGTGCTCGCCGCTGGACGTGCGCTCTTCTCCGCGTCGGCGGGCGGCTCCACGCTCGTCGACGCGGAGCCGGCGTCGGGCGCCACGGTGGGCGTGCCGTCGGCGGACGGCACGGCGTCGGGCGGCGCGCCTTCCGAGGGTGCACCTTCCGAGGGTGCACCTTCCGAGGGTGCACCTTCCGAGGGTGCACCTTCCGAGGGTGCGGCGTCAGAGGATGCGGTGTCTGAGGATGCGGTGTCAGGGGGCGTGGTGCCCGAGGGTGCGATGCCAGAGGGCGCGGTATCGGGTGGTGCGGTGTCGGGCGCTGGGGTGTCCGAGGGTGTGGTCTCGGGTGGTGGCGTTGCGGGGTGGGCCTGCGTGGCGAGGTGCTGCCTGGTGGTCATGTCGACTCCTCACGGCGGCGGGCGGCCCGGCCCGCCGCGATCCAGCCCACGATGCCACCACTCGCCACCACGGCGAGGAATATCGCGACAATCAGCGGGGCGATGTTCAGCGGGGTACCGGACGCGGCGCGCGTGGCGGCCACGCCCGTGGGTGACGCGGTGTCCTGCGGGGTCTCCTCCGAGGGGCTGCGGGTGTCCTTCGCCGCCGGACGGGGCGAGCCGCCGGGATGGGCCGCGTCGGTCCGGCGGTCATCGGGACGATCGGCGGGGCGGTCGGCAGTGCGGTCAGTATCGCGGTCGGCGGTGCGGTCGGCGGTGTGGTCAGCGGGGCGGTCCGGGCAGGTGCGGAGGGCGGGGACCGAGGGCGGGCCGACCGGTCCGGCGTACTCCTCGGCGGGCGTCGGCCCCCCGGGCACGCTGAAGACGAACGCCGCCTTGCCGTACACCGTGCCCCCGCGCCGGTCGCTGATGTCGTCGGCCAGGCTCAGCGCGGTCGGCACGATGCCCAGCAGGTGGTGCACGTTCCGCTCGGTCGCCGCCGAGAACACCGGCTGGTGCGGCAGCCCGGCCGCCGTCAGCAGGCACGAGAACCCCGGCCTGGACGCCCGGACGGCCGCGTCGAGCTGCGCGAACACGCCGGGTCCCTGGTCGAGGAAGGCGTTCAGGTCCGTACGGGACTCCCGCAGCGCCGCCGTCACCGTGCTCAGGTCCGTGATCCCCGAGGCCAGCTCCCCCCGCTTGCCGGCCAGCGTGTGCGTGAGCCGGGTGAGCTGCACCGACAGGTCGTCGAGCACCTCGGCGTTGTCCGCGAGGGTGCCGGTCAGGGTGTGCGCGTCGTCGACGATGCGCCTGATCGCGGGCGCCCGCCCGTCCAGCGCCACGGCCAGCTCGTGCACGATGGTCTTGGCGTCCTCGGGCGGCACCGCGTTCAGCAGCTTGCCGACCCCTTCGAACAGCTTCTTGTAGTCCAGCGGAACGGTCGTCCTGGCCAGCGGGATCGTGTCGCCGGCCGCCAGCGTGGCGCCGGCGGCACCGGTGGCGGGCGGCGAGAGCTCCACGTACGGCTCCCCGATGGCCGACCTGCGCCGCACCTCGGCCGTGACGCCCTTCGGCAGCCGGATCTCCCGGTCGATGTCCAGGCCCACGACGATCTTGCCCGGCGCCAGCCGCACGTCGCCGATCTTGCCGACCCGGACACCCAGGTACGCCACGTCGAACCCCCGGATCAACCCGGGCGAGGAGACGAACTCGGCCGACACGCGGTACGGCCGCTCGATGGCGTCCAGCCGGATGATCGTGCTGAACGCCCAGACCGTCATGACGATCCCCAGCACCACGAAGAACCCCAGGTTCAGGTAGATCCGGTGTCTCATCGCGGCGGCTCCAGCAGCAGGCGGAAGTCCTCCACCCGGTCGCGTACGGGATCCTCCCGGGCGGGCAGCAGCACGCCCTTCAGCCAGACGTAGATCAGCACCTGCCCGTTCACCGTGATCGGCGGCGCGTCGATGAACTTCTGCAGCTTGGCCACCAGCGCCTTCAGGTCCTCCTTGCCCCGCTGCATGGACGACGAGATCGCCTCCAGCTCGCGCAGCAGCGTCCGCAGGCGGGCGGCGTGGCGCGGGTAGACGGTGAGGTTGGCCTCCTCGGCCAGCTTCGTCAGCGCGACGATGGCCTTCTTGACATGCCTGCGCCCGTGCGCGAGCCGCGCGGTGGCCGAGGCCAGTGTGCCCGGCAGCCGGTCCAGCTCGGCGCTGCCCTCGGCCAGGTCGTCCCCGAGCCGGGCCAGGGCGTCGATGCTGGTGCCGAGGTCGCGGCGGGCGGTCGCGTAGGCGTCGGTGACCTCCGCCGTCTGCTTGATCAGCCGGTTGACCTCGTCGCCCTGCCCGGCGAACGCGGTCGAGGCGGCGTCCAGGATGGCGTTCACGTCCTGCGCCCCGAGCGCCTCGATGAGCGGCCCGGCCTTCGCCGTGACCTGCTCGATGTCCGGCTCGACGGACGTCTCGGCGATCGTGGCGCCGTCCTTCAGGTACGGCCCCGTGGCCAGGTCCCGCCCCGCCGGCGGGGCGAGCTGGACGTAGTTCTCGCCCAGCACGGACGTCTTGGCCACGGTGGCCGTGCTGCCCTCGGGCACCCGGTGCGCGGACTGGATCGACATCGTCACCCTGGCCCGGTAGCCCTGCAGCCGGATGCCGGTGACGGTGCCCACGCGTACGTCGGAGATCTGCACGCTGTGCCCGGTCACCAGGCTCTGCACGTCGTCGAAGACCGCGTGCAGGGTGAGGTCGCCGGTGGTCGCGCCGAGCGTCTGCAGCGAGCACGACGCCGTCACGGCCAGCGCCGCCAGCCCGGCCAGCAGCCGTACGCTCATCGCCGGCCTCCCCGCTGCGCGAAGGGGCAGTTGCTGAGCCCGCCGGGCAGGCACGGCACCTCGCCCAGGTTCAGCGCGTCGAACAGCGGGGTCAGCCACGCCCTGGTCATGGCGTTGAGCACGACGCGGATCTTGAGCACGTGCTGCTTCCGGTCCCAGGAGTCGATCAGGATGTCGGCGAAGTCGGCCGCGCCCTTGACGGCCCGCGCCGCGGACGCGCTGTTGGCCCTGACCGTCAGCACCAGCTCGGCCAGCGTCCCCGCGGCCTGCGGGAGCCGCTGCGCGTACTGCTCGATGAGCACGTCGCCGCGCCGCACGAAACCCGCCATGGAGGTGACGAAGCCGCGCAGCCGCCGCCGCTCCTCCGCCAGGATCGCGCTGGCCTCGGAGAAGGCGTCGATGGCGCCCGTCACCTGGCTCTCGCGCTCGTTGAGGCTGGTGGCCAGCTTGTTCAGGCCCTTGGCCAGGTCGATGAGCCGCTGGTCCTGCTCGGCCAGGATGCCGGTGAGCTCGGAGGTGTCGGCGATCGCGTTGTTGATCGTCCTGCCCCGTCCCCTGACCCCGTCGGCTAGGTCGCCGGCCACGTCGCCCAGCTTGTCGTCGTCGAGCGCGTCGGTCAGCTTGGTGAAGGCGTCGAGCGCGTCGTCGATCTCCACCGGCAGGTCGGTGCGCTCCAGCGGGATGGTGGCCCCCGACCGGATCCGCTGCTGCCCCGGTTTCCACGGGGGATAGAGCACGACGTTGCGCTCGCCGAGCGTGTTCTGCGGCGCGACGACGGCCTTGACGTGGGACGGCAGCGGAACCTGCCGGTCGATCCGCAGCTCGGCCCGTACCTTGTCGCCCATGATGCGGATCCGCTCCACGTAACCGGCGTCGAGCCCCATCACCTTCACCCGCGCCTCCTCGTACAGGGAGGGCGCCTTGCCGAAGATCGCCACCAGCCGGTACGGCTCCGCCCCCACCGCCGAGCACCCGGACGCCAGGAGGACGCCTGCCAGCAACACCGCCACGAGCCGTCTCATCTGTCGCTCTTCCTGTCCTTGGCGATGGCGGCCAGCACCTCCGGGTTGATGGGCCCCAGGCCGGTGGCGATGGCCTCCAGCCACGGCCCCTGCCCGCCCATCGTGGACAGGCCGGCGAACGTCGGGCCCGCCCAGGCCAGCAGCGAGTTCAGCCGCTCGTTGCTGCCGCTGAGCCGCGTGGTGATGGCGGCGTTGTCGTCGAGCACCTGGACGAGCGTCCGCTCGTGCTCGGCGATCAGCCGGGTCGTGCTCTGCACGAGGTCGCTGCCGTCGCCGAGCAGCGTGCGCAGCTCGGTGCGGCGCCTGCGCAGCTCGTTCAGCATGACCTCGAGGGCGTCGATCAGCCGTCCGAGCTGCCGATCCTTCTTCTCCAGGACGTCCATGACGCGGGTGCCGTTGTCCAGCAGCCGCTGCAGCTGAGGCTCGCTCTTGCTGATGGTGTCGGAGAGGTCGCCGATGTTGTCCAGCAGCCGGGTGACGCGGCCGCGCTTGAAGGTGTCCATCTTGCCGAGCTCCGCGAGCAGGTCGTCCACGGCTTCGGTGTCCAGCCGCTCGACCAGCCGGGTCGCGTCCTTGACGGCGTCGTTGATCAGCGTGGGCACGCCGGTCCGCTGCACCGGGACGCGCCGCTGGGCCTCGGGGAGCTGGTCGACGTACGGGGGCGAGACCGGGCCGGTGAGCCGGACGTAGCGGCCGCCGAGCAGGTTGGACAGGGCGATGTCGGCGCGGGTGCCGCGGCCGAGCCGCACGCCGTCGTCCACCTTCCAGGTGACGACCACGTGGCCCTGGCTGTAGTCGGCGCGTACCTCGGTGACCTTGCCCACCCGCACCCCGGCGACCCGTACGTCGTTGCCGGTGCGCAGCCCGCCGGAGTCCACGAACACGCCCGACATGGTGTAGCCGCCCTCCAGCAGCCCCAGGTTGCCTACCAGGAACGTGGCGACGAGGATCACCGCGAGCGTGGCCAGCGACACCAGGCCGACGGCGTGCTTGTTGCGGTCGCGAAACGACTTGAGCGCCATCACCGGCCCACCAGCAGCTTCCGCAGGTCCTTCTCGCTCTGCACCCTGGTGTTGCGCAGCGGCGGCGGCGTCTGCATCCCGTAGGGGCAGGGCGCGGCGCTCAGCGCCACGCAGGGGACCGCGGTGATGAAGTAGTGGCCGCGGTTGACGCTGGAGTACGCCCGCGCGAACAGCGGCTGGAACGTGCTGACGGTCCGGTCGATCGAGCTCACGTTGCGCCGGATGCCGCCGGTCAGCCCCGACAGGTTGTCCACCAGCGCGCCGAGCTCGTCGGCGTTCTTGCCGAGCACCTCGTTGGAGGTGTGGAAGGTCGCCGACAGCTCCACCAGCGCGTCGTCCACCAGCTTCCGGTTGTCGGCGAACGCCTCCGTCAGCGTGACGAGGTTGTCGACGAGCTGCTCGATCTGCTTGTCGCGCTTGGCGACCACGCCGGTGACGGTGGCGTAGTCCTCCAGGAGCTGCTCGATGGTCTTCCTGCGGTCGTTGACCGTGGTGGTGATGGCGTTGACGTTGTCGAGCAGCCTGGGGATGTTGCGGTCGTTGCCCTTGAGCGACTTGGCGGCGGCGGTGAGGAGCTGGTTGATCTGCTCGGGGTCCAGGCTGCGGGTCAGCGGGCCGAGATCGCTGACGAGCTCGCCGATGTCCACGACGGAGGAGGTGCGGGTGATGCGCGAGCCCGGGGGCAGCCGGCCGGGGGCGGTGCCGGGCAGCAGGTAGATCACCCGCTGGCCCACGGCGTTGCGCCAGCGTACGGCGGCCTCGGTGTCGGTGGGGACCCGGACCGCGTCCTGCACCTCCATGGTCACCTCGGCCCGGCCGTCCACGACCCTGATCGTGTCCACCTGGCCGACCGGCGCGCCGGCGATCTTGACCTGGTCGCCCTCGACCAGCCCCGACACGTCGTCGAACATCGCGACCAGCCGGTACCCGCCGCCCGTGCCGACCCGGGCGATCTGCACGCTGATCGCCACGATCAGCGCCACGCAGACGCCGACGAACAACGCGAAGCGGACGAAGGTCCAGCGGCGCCGGACGCGTTCCATGTCAGCGCCTCCCGTCGGTCGGGCCGCAGGCGCCGACGATCAGCTCGCAGACGTCGGTGGCCACGAACGCCTCCACCTGGAGCTGGCGGCTGTTGCCGGGGCCGGGCGCCTCGATCAGCTCGTTCAGCAGGTCGACCAGCTTGTTCAGGCCGCGTACGCCGTCGCCGGCCAGGCCGAGCTGGGCGTAGATGAGCGCGGCCACCCGCTCCCCGGAGTGCACGCCGGCCCGCAGGTTCCCCCGGTGCTTGTCCAGGCCGTGCGCCACCTGTCCGGAGATCGAGGTGATCTCCTGGAGCAGGGCGCGTACCTTGTCGGCCCGCTTGAGCAGGTCGGGGGTGATGACGTTGACGTCGGAGGAGATGGCGACCAGCTCGTCCCCCTTGTCCGACAGGGCCGTGCCGAGGAGGGCGGCGTCGCGCAGGAACTGCCTGGCCCGCTCCCGCTGCCGGTGCGCGACGCCGACGACCGTGCCGGCGTCGCCGATCAGCTCGCGCAGGTCCTCCCCCTGGCCGTCGAGCCCCTTGGCCACGGTGTGCACGATGACCGCGACCTCGCGCGGATCGACGGCGTCCAGGCCGCGGTAGGCGTCGCCGAGCGTGTCGGACAGGTCGAGCGGGTCGCGGGTGTCGGTGATGACGGCGCCGGAGGTCAGGTAGGGGCCGGTGGTCTCGCCGGAGCCCAGGTCGAGGGCGAGGAACTTGGGGCCGAACACCGAGGCCGGCTCCACGGACGCGACCGCCGTCCGGGGCACCCGTACGCCGGGGTCGAGGTGCATGGTGACCACGGCGCGGCCCCGGGCGTCGAGCGCGACGGCGGTCACGTCGCCGACCGTGATGCCGCGGATCTTGACCGGGGAACTGGTGTCCAGGCCCTGCCCGGCGCGGCCGAACACGGCGTCGATCCGGGTGCCGCTGGTCTCGGTGGCGGTGCGGACGACGTACAGGACGGCCGCGGCGAGCACCGCCAGCAACGCGAGCGCGATGCCCAGGCGGGCGGCGAGGGAGAGATCTGCTCTGGCCACCGGCTCACCCCGTCAGCGGTATGTTGCCGCCGGCGCCCCAGAACAGGTACGACAGCAACAGGTTGAGCAGCACGATCGTGACGATCGACTGGCGGATGGCCCGGCCCGCCGCCACCCCCACGCCCACCGGCCCGCCCGTGGCGTGGAAGCCGTGGAAGCAGTGGATGACGATGACGGCGAAGGCGAACACGGCGACCTTGGCGACGCTGAAGGCGATGTCGCTGACCGGTAGGTACAGGTAGAAGTAGTAGTCGTAGACCCCGGGCGCCAGCCCGAACAGCACGGTGCACATCAGCCGGGTGGCGAAGAAGCTGGCGAACAGCGCGATCAGATAGATCGGCACCAGGGCCAGCAGCGCCGCCACCACCCGGGTGCAGATCAGGTAGGTGAAGGCGTTGATGCCCATCACCTCCAGCGCGTCGATCTCCTCCGAGATCCGCATCGCGCCCAGCTCCGCCGTGAACGACGAGCCGACCTGCGCCGCCAGCGCCGTGGCCGCGATGATCGGGGTGATCTCGCGGACGTTGGCGAAGCTGCCGACCAGGCCCATGAACGACTCCGCGCCGATGGCCTGCAGCCCCTGGTAGCCCTGCAGGCCCACGGTCGCGCCCACGACGAACGCCATCGTGAACACCACGAAGATCATCCCGCCGCCGATGACGGTCGCGCCGACGCCCACCACGACGTCGCTGACCTGCCGGATGACGACCTTGAAGTACTTGAGCCGGAGCACGACGTCGCGTACGGAGTAGAACAGCACCTTCCACACGAACAGCGGCCAGTCGGCCAGCGTGGCGAACCGCTCGGCGACGTCCCGCCCCCTGAGGGCGAGTCTGAGGCCGGCCGTCCGCGTCACCATCAGAGCGACCTCGGCGGGTAGGCGAGGAAGTACACGGCCGAGATGACGTAGTTGAACGTGAACACCAGCATGAACGTCACCACGGTCGCCTGGTTGACCGCCCGCCCCACCCCGACCGGGCTGGACGCGCACGTCATGCCCTTGTAGCAGGCCACTCCCGCCGCGATGAACCCGAAGATCCACGCCTTGAACAGCGTGACGTAGAGGTCGGAGGCCACCACCAGCGACAGCGCCCCCTCGAAGTACGCGCCGGGGGTGACGCCCTGGACGATCACGTTGAAGAAGTAGCCGCCGGTCGCGCCCGCCAGGATGACCAGCGGGCACAGGCACACCGCGATCGTGCTGGCCGCCCACATGCGCGGGGTGACCAGGCGATGGATCGGGTTGACCGACATGACCTCCATCGCGCTCAGCTCGTCGCGGATGTGGCGCGCGCCGATGTCGGAGGTCATCGCGCTGCCCCCGGCCCCGGCGATCAGCAGCGCGCTGGCCAGCGGCGCCACCTCGCGGATCAGGCCGACGAAGACCGCGCTGCCGGTGGCCGAGCCGGCGCCGAGCTGGCGGGCCAGCTCGCCCACCTGTAAGGCCACGGTGGCGCCCAGCGGCAGGGAGACCAGCAGCACCGGGACGCTGGTGACGCGGGCGAGGAACCAGCACTGGTCGACGAACTCCCACCACCAGTGCCTGACGTCCCAGCTCCGGCGCAGGCCCTCCAGCACGATGACGAACAGGTCACCGACCTGGCCGAGCGCCGAGCCGGCCCGCCGCCCGACGTACCCGGACCAGGCCATCACCACCTCCGCCGCCTACGGATTGGCAACCCTACTGACGGGCTGTCCAGTAGGCCATGCTTCCGTGGGAATTTGCGGAAAAGGTATGAGAGCCGGCTCGTACCTTGTCAGCCCGGCACGAAACGTGACCGGTCCGTTACGACAGGGCGCCCATCCAGGACTCGATCTCGTCCGGGTGGCGGGGGAGTCCGGACGACATCAGGGTGGCCCCGTCGGCGGTGATCACCAGGTCGTCCTCGATGCGGATGCCGATGCCGCGCAGCTCCCGCGGCAGCGTCAGGTCGTCGGGCTGGAAGTACAGGCCCGGCTCCACGGTCAGCACGTTGCCCTCCTCCAGGACGCCGTCCAGGTAGACCTCCGCCCGCGACTTCGCGCAGTCGTGCACGTCCAGGCCGAGCATGTGGCCGCTGCTGCACAGCGTGTAGCGCCGGTAGAGGCCGGTCTCCATGAGCGTGTCCGTGGAGTCCTTCAGCAGGCCCCAGTCGCGCAGGCCGTCGCAGATGACGCGCATGGCCGCCAGGTGGAAGTCGCGGAAGCGGGCGCCCGGCCTGAGCGTGGCGATGGCCGCCGTCTGGGCCTCGTACACCAGCTCGTACGCCTGCCGCTGCACGGCGCTGAACCGGCCCGACAGGGGGAACGTGCGGGTGACGTCGGCCGTGTACAGCGTGTCCGCCTCCACCCCCGCGTCCAGGAGCAGCAGGTCGGCGGGGTCGAGCGCGCCGTCGTTGCGGATCCAGTGCAGCACGCAGGCGTGCGCCCCCGAGGCCACGATGCTGTCGTAACCGGAGGCGTTGCCCTCCAGCCGTGACCGCAGCCCGAACACGCCCTCCAGATACCGCTCGCCCCGGGGGTGCCCGAACGCCTGCGGCAGCGCGCGCACGACGTCCTCGAAGCCGCGCACGGTGGCGTCCACGGCCGACTGCAGCTCGCCGACCTCCCATTCGTCCTTGACCAGCCGCATCTCCGCCAGGAACGACTCCAGCTCCGTGTCGCCCGCGCCCCTGGGGACCCGCGCGTCCACGGTGGCGTCGACCCCGCGCAGCACCCGTGCCGGGCCGCCCAGCTCCAGGTCGCGGATGTGCGCGCACTCCACCTGGTACAGCTCCGCCGCCTCCGCCAGGTCCGGCCGGGGACCGGCCCAGAACTCGCCGTAGCGGCGGTCGCGGTAGAACTCCTGGCCCTCCTCGCGCGGGGCGCGCGGCCGGACGTACAGGACCGCCTCGCCGGACGGCTCGATCACCAGCACGTCGTCCGACTCGCTCGCCCCCGTCAGGTACGAGTACGCGCTGTGCGGCCGGAACCGGTAGTCGCTGTCGTTGCTGCGCACCTTCAGCGTGCCCGCCGGGATCACCAGCCGCTCACCGGGGAAACGCTGCGCCAGCGCGGCCCGCCGCTTGGCCGCCCACGGCGCGATCGGCTTCGCGCTCACCTGAGCCGTCCGGGTCCCCGCCCACCCGGTGCGCATGAACGCGGCGAGCTCGTCCGTGACGGGCAGATCGTGGCTTCCGGTGTTGAGCGGCTCGGTCATTTGGCGGTCCTTGAGTGAATTTTCGGTTTTTGTATGGGATTAAGTACGGGAGCAGCCTACGTGACCGCTTGACGCGGTCCCCACAGGGTTGTTTGCCTTGACGCAGGGCTTGGAACACTCAGGGCAGAGGTGGTGCACATGCTCATCGGGACGATCCTTCGTGGCAAGGGCAGTGGCGTGACGACCGTGGCGCCTGGAGCGACCGTACGGGAGCTGCTCACCCAGCTCGCCGAGCACAACATCGGGGCCGTCGTCGTGTCCTCCGACGGGGTCACGATCGAGGGGATCGTCTCCGAGCGTGACGTCGTGCGGCGCCTGCACGACCGCGGCGCCGCGATCCTCGACTCGCCGGTCTCGGCGATCATGACCACCGAGGTCACCACGGTCGGACCGGGCGAGAACGTCGACTCGCTGCGCCGGACGATGACCACGCAGCGGTTCCGGCACATGCCCGTCGTGGAGAACGGCCGGCTCGTCGGCATCGTGAGCATCGGTGACGTGGTCAAGAGCGCCATCGAGGAGCTGGAGACGGAGAAGGCGTCGCTCGTCGACTACCTCCACCGTTGACAGGGATGGCACGCTTGGGTCCGTGATGTACGGGCCCCCACCCCCTGACTACCCCCGGGTCCCCGAGTACCCGCGGGCGACGAGCAGTCCGCCGATCATCGTGCTCGTCTCCGGGCTGGCCGCCCTGCTGGGCTTCCTGCTGGGGGTCTTCGTCGGGTTCGGCGCGCAGACGGCGTCGTCGGATGAGTCCGAGCCCAGGGTCACGGTGACGGTCGAGGAGAGCCCCACGGCCGAGCCCGAGCTCTCCATCCCCGCGGACACCACCACCCCGCCGCAGACGGTTCCCAGCCAGACGGCGCCCAGCCAGACCGCGCCGGGCCAGACCCAGCAGGGGCAGACCCAGCCCGGTCAGACCCAGCCCGGTCAGACACAGCCGAGTCAGACGCAGCCGAGTCAGACGCCGCCCGGCCAGACGACCCAGCCCGGTGGCGGTACCGCCACCGGCCCCGCCATCAACCCCGCGTCCCTGCGCACCCTCCTCGTCGGCACCGACATCCAGCCCGGCACCTACCGCACGGCCGGGCCCACCTCCGGGTTCCCCCTCTGCTACTGGGCCAGGCTGAGGAGCACGACCGGCGACGTGATCGCGACCGGCATGCCGACCGGCGCCGCCACCGTCACCATCCAGGCCACGGACAAGGCGTTCCAGACCGGCGGCTGCGCGGAGTGGACCAGGGCGTGACGCCTTTCTCGTGGCGCCCGGCAACGTCGACGGCTGCAGCGACGACGGCGGCTTCCCGCTCAGGGCCGCCGACCGGGTGGATCGGCGCGTAAATCCACGTGTAGGCCGGTGTTGGCACTGGTAGGGCCAGCGTAGGAGGATGCGCTCAGCCCACCAAGGAGGAAGACATGTCGGTGTTGAAGAGCTTCGTGGACAGCGTGCGCAGCGGGGCGATCGAGGTGATCGACCTCACCGCTCCGCTGACGTCGGAGACGCCGATCCTCCAGTTGCCCGAGCCGTTCGGCAACACGATCCCGTTCCGGCTGGAGGAGATCAGCCGCTACGACGACCGAGGCCCGGCCTGGTACTGGAACGACATCCACACCGGTGAGCACACCGGCACCCACTTCGACGCCCCCGTCCACTGGGTGACCGCCCGCGACGGCCAGGACGTCTCCCAGGTGCCCGCGCGCAGCCTCATCGCGCCCGCCGTGGTGCTCGACTTCGCGGCCGAGGCGTCGAAGGACCCCGACTTCCTCCTGCGGATCGACCACGTCAAGGAGTGGGAGCGGGCCAACGGCCCGCTTCCCGAGGGCGGCTGGCTCCTCTACCGCACCGGCTGGGACGCCCGCTCCGCCGACCAGGCCGCCTTCCTGAACGCCAACGAGACCGGGCCGCACACGCCCGGCGTGTCGGTGGAGTGCGCCGAGTGGCTGGCGTCCGAGACCCCCATCCTCGGGCTCGGCGTCGAGACCGTCGGCACCGACGCCGGCGCCGCCCACTCCTTCGACCCGCCCTTCCCCTGCCACTCCTTCCTGCTGGGTGCCGGCAAGTACGGCCTCACCCAGCTGCGCAACATCGACCGCCTGCCGGTGACCGGCGCCGTCGTGGTCGCTCCGCCGCTGCCCATCGTGGGCGGCTCGGGCAGCCCCGTGCGCGTGCTGGCCCTGGTGGAACGTTGATCGTCGCGGAGGCCGTCGGCCGGGCCCTGGCCGCCTGCGGGGCCCGGACCGCCTTCGGGGTGATCGGCAGCGGCAACTTCCACGTCACGAACGCCCTCGTGGCGAGCGGCGCGCGGTTCGTCGCCGCCCGCCACGAGGGCGGGGCCGCCACGATGGCCGACGCCTACGCCCGGATGAGCGGCCAGGCCGGGATCGTGTCGGTCCACCAGGGGCCCGGGCTCACCAACGCGATGACCGGCATCACCGAGGCGGCCAAGAGCCGGACGCCGCTGATCGTCCTGGCCGGTGAGGCCACCGAGGTCCAGTCCAACTTCCACATCGACCAGGCCGCGCTGGCCACGGCGGTGGGGGCGGTGCCGATGCGGGTCACGGAGCCGGGCACCGCCGTGGCCGAGGCGGCGGAGGCGTACCGGATGGCGGTGGCGGAGCGGCGTACGGTGCTGCTGAACCTGCCCCTCGACGTCCAGGCCGCCCCCTACGACGGCCCGCCGCCGTCGGAGATCGCGCCCATGAACGCGGGCGAACCCGCGTCGGGCGAGGTGCCGTCGGGTGAGATCACGGAGCTGGCGCGGGTGCTCGCGGCGGCCCGGCGGCCGGTGTTCATCGCCGGGCGCGGCGCCCGGCACGCGCGCCGTGAGCTGGTGGAGCTGGCCGACCTGACGGGTGCGCTGCTGGCGACGTCCGCGGTGGCCAGGGGGCTCTTCCGCGGCAGCCCGTGGGACCTGGACGTGTCCGGCGGCTTCGCCACGCCGCTGACCGCCGAGCTGATCCGGGGCGCCGACCTCGTCATCGGCTGGGGCTGCGCCCTGAACATGTGGACCACCCGCCACGGCTCCCTGATCTCGCCGGGCACGAAGGTGGTGAAGGTGGACCTCGACCCGGCGGCGCTCAAGACCCACGTGCCCGCCGACCTGGGCGTGGTGGGCGACGTGGCGGCCGTGGCCCGCTCACTGGCCGACCGGCTCGCGACGGGGCCCGCGGAGGGCTGTCGCTCGCCGGAGCTGGCACGGCGGATCCGGGCGGAGGGCCGCTGGCGGGCGGTCCCGTACGAGGACGAGAGCGGCGGCGGCAGGATCGACCCCAGGACCCTCACCATCGGCCTGGACGACCTCCTGCCCCGCGAGCGGATCGTCTCCATCGACTCCGGAAACTTCATGGGATATCCGTCGATGTTCCTCGATGTCCCGGACGAGGGCGGGTTCTGCTTCACCCAGGCGTTCCAGTCGGTCGGGCTGGGCCTGGCGACGGCGATCGGCGCCGCCGTGGCCCGCCCGGACCGGCTCCCGGTGGCCGCGCTCGGCGACGGCGGCGCCCTGATGGGCCTGGCGGAGCTGGAGACCGTGGTCCGCCTGGGCCTGCCGATGGTGATCGTCGTGTACGACGACGAGGCGTACGGCGCCGAGGTCCACCACTTCGGCCCGCACGGGCACCCCCTGGGCACCGTCACGTTCCCCCCGGCCGACCTGGCCGCCATCGCCCGGGGCCAGGGCCTGGCCGCCGTGACCGTCACCGGGCCGGACGACCTGGCGGGCGTGGCCGAATGGCTGGAGGGAGCGCGTGAGCGGCCGCTGCTGGTGCACGCCAAGGTGACGAGGGAGCACGGCTCCTGGTGGCTGGAGGAGGCGTTCAGGGGCCACTGAGCACACAGCGGAGGTCAGAGCTTGCGGAAGGTGCGGGCCTCCTCGGCCGCGGCCAGCACGTCGGCCAGCGGCTGGCCCGCACCCGCCGCCACCGCCGCCGCGATCGCCCCCTCCACGAACGGCACGTCCGCCACCACGACCCGCCCGTCCTCCATCAGCAGCCGGGCGGTCAGCACCGAGCTGCCGAGGTCGGGGATGAGCACCACCCCTTCACCCCGGTCGACGCTGCGCACCGCCGCCTCGATGACGTCCACGCTCGTGCCCAGCCCGCCGTCCTCCATCCCCCCGGCGGCGACCACGGGAGCGTCCTCGCCCGCGATCCCGCGGACCAGCGCCACCGCCTCGGTCGCGAAAGCGGCGCTGTGGGAGACCAGGACCACGCCCACCATTGCTATGCCGCCACGGTGGCCAGCGCCTCCAGGAACAGCGCCGCCGACGCCGCCCCCGGGTCCTCGTGCCCGATGCTGCGCTCCCCGAGGTAACTGGCCCGGCCCTTCCTGGCCTGCATCGGGATCGTGGCCTTGGCGCCCTCGACGGCAGCCCGCGCCGCCTGGTCGAGCCCCTTGCGCACGCCCACCCCGTCGCGTACGGCCAGGGCCAGCGCGCGGGAGGCCGGGGCCAGGGCGTCCACCATGGTCTTGTCGCCCAGCGCGGCCTTGCCCAGCCGCTCGACCGCCACGACCCCCTCCTCGAACGCCGTCGCGAACCCGGCCAGCGTCACCGGCGTCTCCAGCGACTTGCCCATCTGCCGGAACACCGACCCGTACAGCGGCCCGGAGGCGCCCCCGACGCGGCGGATCAGCGTCGTGCCGGCCGTCGTCAGCACCTCCGCCGGGGAGCCCGCCGGCGAGTCGTCCAGCGCCTTGAGCACCTCGGTGAGCCCGCGGTCGAGGTTCGTGCCGTGGTCGGCGTCGCCGATCGCGGCGTCGAGCCGGTTCAGCCGGTCGCGGTTCTCGCGCACCAGCCTGGCCGCCTCCTCGAACCAGGCCAGGAACAGGTCGGTCTCCATCAGCGCCCCCAGCGCAGCGCGGGCGTCTCCACCGGCGCGTCCCACAACCGGGTCAGCGCGTCGTCGACCCGGCAGACGGACACGGAGAAGCCCTGCATGTCCAGGCTCGTCACGTAGTTGCCCACCAGCGAGCGCGAGATCCGCGCCCCCTTGCCCTTGACGAACGCCGCCACTTCCGCGAACACCACGTACAGCTCGATGAGCGGCGTGCCGCCCATGCCGTTCACCATCACCAGCAGGTCGCCCTGGAGCGGCAGGTCGCCGTGGATCGCCTCCATCGCCACGCCTGCCAGCTCGCGCGCCGACACCAGCGGCACCCTGGCCCGGCCGGGCTCGCCGTGGATGCCGATGCCCAGCTCCACCTCCGTCTCGGGCAGGTCGAAGGTCGGCTTCCCGGCCGCCGGAGCCGTGCAGGAGGTCAGCGCGATGCCGAACGACCTGCTGCGCTCATCCACCTCGGCCGCCACCGCCGCGACCTCGGCCAGCGCCGCGCCCTCCTCGGCCAGCGCCCCGGCGATCTTCTCCACGAACACCGTCGCCCCCGTGCCGCGGCGGCCCGCCGTGTAGAGGGAGTCCCGTACGGCCACGTCGTCGTCCACCAGCACGGTGGCCACCTCGATGTCCTCGACCAGCTCGGCGGCCATCTCGAAGTTGAGCACGTCGCCGGTGTAGTTCTTGACGATGTGGAGCACCCCGGCCCCGCCGTCCACGCCCCTCGTCGCCTCGATGATCGGGTCGGGGACCGGCGAGGTGAAGATCTCGCCGGGGCAGGCGGCGTCGAGCATGCCGTGGCCGACGAAACCGGAGTGCAGCGGCTCGTGCCCGGAGCCGCCGCCCGAGACCAGGCCGACCTTCCCCCGCCGCGGCCCCTCGGCCCGGTAGACCACCTGGTCGCGGACCCGCAGCGACGGATGCGCCGCCGCCAGGCCGTTCAGCGCGTCCTCAACGACGGAGTCTGCCGTGTTGATGAGCTTCTTCATGGTCAAAACATCTGCCCGTTTTCACGACCGCGCAAGCGTCGTAGCGTGGGCGGCGTGGAGGTCTTCTACAGCCCGTACGATCCCGCGATCAACGACGAGCCCTACGCCGTCTACGCGCGGCTGCGCGCGCAGGCGCCGCTCTACCACAACGCCGGCCTGGACTTCTGGGCGCTGTCCCGGCACGCCGACGTCTCGGCCGCGCTCACCGACAGCGCGCTGCTGTCCAGCGACCACGGTCCCATGCTCGACCCGGGCGCCTGGGGCACGCACGCCCGCAGGTTCCTGTCGTTCGTGGCGATGGACCCGCCCGAGCACACCCGCATGCGCGCCGCCATCTCCCGGGGTTTCACCCCGCGCCGGGTCGCCGCGCTGGAGCCCATGATCAGGGAGATCGCGCGCGAGCACATCGAGGAGGCCGTCGAGCGGGGGACGTTCGACTTCGCCCGCGACATCGCGGCCAAGCTGCCGCTCGACGTGATCTCCGAGCTGGTGGGCGTGCCGCCGTCGTACCGGGCGGGCGTGCGGCGCGACTTCAGCTCCGTGCTCGCCTACGACCCCGAGGGCAAGATGGCCGAGGACGGCGTCAAGGGCATCGTCTCCCTCGGCGACTACTACCGCTCGATCATCGCCGAGCGCCGGGTGACGCCGGGCGACGACCTCGTCTCCGCGCTCGTCGCCGACGACGAGCTGACCGACGAGGACATCGTGGCGTTCCTGTTCCTGCTCATCGGCGCCGGCGCGGAGACGACCACCCACCTGCTCAGCGCCGCCTGGTACTGGGCGTGGCGCAACCCCGCCCAGCGCGCCGCCGCGTTCGGCGGGGCGATCACAGAGTGGATGGAGGAGTCGCTGCGCTACGACACCCCCGCGCACGGCGTCGCCCGCCGCCTCACGCGGGACACCGAGTGGTACGGCACCCGCGTCCCCGAGGGCGCCAAGGTCTGGCTGCTGATCGGCTCGGCCAACCGCGACGAGGACGTCTTCGCCGACCCGGACGTCTACGACCTGACCCGCGACACCGGCCGGGCCATCAGCTTCGGCGCCGGCCGCCACTACTGCCTCGGCGGCCCGCTGGCCCGCCTGGAGGGCCGGGTGGCGCTGGAGGAGCTCACCAAGGCCGTCTCACCCGACTACGACATCGACGAGACGGGCATCAGGAGGACCGCCCACGGCAATGTCCGGGGGATGGTCAACCTCCCGACTACCGTGAAACGTGCCTGAGTACGTTACCTTCTGCTCATGGCTGAGATCGTGTACCCGCCGGTGATCGCCGCCGCGCGGACCCTCTTTCGCATGCTCGACATCCGCTTCCACATGGAGGGGACCGAGCACGTGCCGCGGACCGGGGGAGCGGTGCTGGTGAGCAACCACATCAGTTACCTCGACTTCATCTTCGCCGGGTTCGCCGCGCTGCCGTCGAAGCGGCTGGTGCGGTTCATGGCCAAGCAGGACGTGTTCGACAACCGGATCTCGGGGCCGTTGATGCGCGGGATGCACCACATCTCGGTGGACCGGGGGGCGGGGGCGGGCTCGTACGCCACGGCGCTGCGGATGTTGAAGGCCGGCGAGGTGGTGGGCGTGTTCGCCGAGGCCACGATCAGCAGGTCGTTCACCGTCAAGGAGATCAAGAACGGCGCGATCCGGATGGCCCAGGCGACGAACACGCCGGTCATCCCGGTGGCGCTGTGGGGCGACCACCGGCTGTGGACCAAGGGCCGGCCGCGCAAGCTGCTGCAGCGGCACGTGCCGGTCACCATCCTGGTGGGCGAGCCGATGCACCCCAAGCGCGGGGAGAACGTCAACGACCACACGGCCGACCTGCACCGGCGGATGTCGGAGCTGGTGGACCGGGCGCAGCGCACCTACCCGGAGATCCCGCCGGGCGTGTGGTGGCAGCCGGCCCACCTCGGGGGGACGGCGCCGACCCCGGAGGAGGCGGCCGCCATGGACGCCGCCGAGGCCGAGGCCAGGTCGAAGAAGGTGGAGTAGACCGGCCGCTGTCTGCGAGGCGGCGGTCTGCCGAATTCGGGATAACCGGCCATTATCACGTACATGACGCATGCGCGTGCTCGTCGAGGTCATGGGCGTGGGATGTTGCGCAGGTTCGAGCGGGCGAGCTGGATCATGCGGCCGACGCCGCCGCTGAGCACGAGCTTGCTGGTGGTGGTGGCGAAGCCGGCCAGTTGCTGTCCGGTGATGCGCGGGGGCATGGACAGGGCGTTGGGGTCGGTGACGAGATCGAGCAGGACCGGTCCGTCGTGGTCGAGTGTCTGGCGTAGTGCGTCTCGCACGTCGCGTGGATCGTCGACCCGGATGCCGTGAACACCGGCCGCGCGGGCGATGGCCGCGTAGTCGGTGGGCGGGTACGTCGTGCCGTACGGCGGGAAGCCGGCGACCAGCATCTCCAGGTCGACCATGCCGAGCGCGGAGTTGTCGAACAGCACGATCTTGACCGGCAGGTCGTACTGCGGCAGCGTGAGCAGGTCGCCCATCAGCATGGAGAGTCCGCCGTCGCCCGACAGGGAGATGACCTGCCGGCCGCGGTCGGTCAGTTGCGCGCCGATGGCCTGGGGCATGGCGTTGGCCATCGACCCGTGGGAGAAGGAGCCGAGCAGGCGGCGCCGGCCGTTCGGGGACAGGTAGCGGGCCGCCCAGACGGTGCACATGCCGGTGTCGGCGGTGAAGATCGCATCCTCGGCGGCTTCCTCGTCCAGCAGGGAGGCGACGTATTCGGGGTGGATCGGGCGGTGCTGCCCGACGTCGCGGGTGTAGGCGGCGACGGCGCCTTCCAGGGCGTCGGCATGCTTCTTCAGCATGCGGTTCAGGAAGCGGCGCTCGCTCTTCTCCCGTACCTGCGGCGTCAGCGCGCGCAGGGTCTCGCGGACGTCGCCCCAGACGGCCAGGTCCAGTGTGCAGCGACGGCCCAGGTTCTCGGGGCGGATGTCGACCTGGACGATGCGCACGTCGCCGGGCAGGAAGGCGGTGTAGGGGAAGTCGGTGCCCAGCAGGATGAGCAGGTCGGCCTCGTGCATCGCGTCGTAGGCGGCGCCGTAGCCGATCAGGCCGGACATGCCGACGTCGAACGGGTTGTCGTACTGGATCCATTCCTTGCCGCGCAGCGCGTGCCCGACCGGTGCCTTGACGCGTTCGGCGAAGGCCATGACCTCCTCGTGGGAGCCGGCCGTGCCGCTGCCGCAGAACAGTGTGATCTTCTCGGCCTCGTCGACCAGCCGGGCCAGCTCGGCGATCTCGGCCTCGCCGGGTCGTACGACCGGCCGCCGGGTGAGCAGGGCAGGTTCGGCGGTCCGCTGCGGCGCGTCCTGGCCGGCGATGTCTCCCGACATGCTGACGACCGCGACGCCCGAGCGGCCGATCGCATGCTGGATGGCGGTCTGCAGGATGCGCGGCATCTGCGTCGGATGTGAGATCAGCTCGGAGTAGTGGCTGCATTCGGCGAACAACCGGTCCGGGTGGGTCTCCTGGAAGAACGAGGTGCCGATCTCGGCGCTGGGGATGTGGGCGGCCAGCGCCAGCACCGGCGCCATGCTGCGCTGCGCGTCGAACAACCCGTTGATCAGGTGCAGATGGCCTGGGCCGCAACTGCCCGCACACGCGCCCAGACGCCCGGTGAGCTGCGCCTCCGCGCCTGCCGCGAACGCCCCGACCTCCTCGTGCCGCACCTGCACCCACTCGATCGCCGGATGCCGGCGTACGGCGTCGGTGACGGGATTGAGGCTGTCACCGACGACGCCGTACAACCGCTCGACCCCGGCCCGCGCGAGAATGTCCGCGAACTGCTCCGCGACGCTCTGCTTGGCCATACCCCGATGCCCCCGTCTGCTCGAACCCCAGGTCGGCCTGCGGGCCCCCGCCCTCAATCGGCCGAATCTCCCTGTCCCGGCTAGCGTTCCCGTTTCCGCCGGTACGAAGAGTGGCGGCGTGCTGCCGGCGCATGGCACGCCGACCTGGTCGCGGTGTGCCCCGTGGGGACGACATGCGCTCCTGGCGGGCGACTGTTCGCCCTGCGTCTGAACCGCTCCGACTTTCTTGGGGACTGGTGTGCCCCGGCTCGAGTGGAGGCGGATTTCTGGATTCTCCTCCCGCATCACCGCCAAGGTGCTGTCCGATCCGGGGTGGATCGGTGACCGGGGACGCGGTCTGTCTAGATAGCGGAGAGTCGGGCACTGGGATGGGATAAAGGGACCTCTGCTGTGGGACTAGAGTGACGCGGTTGCCGGGCAGGTGGGGCTGTGTGTCGGCGCTGCCTGAACGCTGCGGGGCTGGGCGAGGACGACGCAGCGTGATCCAGCCGGACTGGAGTGTGAGTGTGGCTAGTTGGTTCCGGCGGCGAGTTCACTGAACAGCTTGTTCGCCGCGTCCGAGGTGAACTGACGCTGCAGTTCGGCGCGTGCGACTCGCTTGCGGAACTCGCCTTCGTGGCCGGTGAAGCCGGCGTTGTGCATGGTGTCGGTGATCCAGGTCGCGAACGCCTGGTAGTTCCAGATGTGCGGCAGGCAGGTCTCGGAGTAGCTGTCGAGGAGGCTGGAATCGCCTTCCTTGACCTGGCGGATGACGGCACGGGCGAAGACCTCGGTGTCGTGGAGGGCGAGGTGGATGCCCTTGGCGCTCATCGGCGGAACGATGTGAGCCGCGTCGCCGAGGAGGAACAGCTTGCCGTAGCGCATCGGGTCGAACACCACGCTGCGCAGCGGCACAATCTGCCTGGTGGCGATCTTGCCGCTCGGCACCGGGCAGCCGAAGCGGGCCTCCAGTTCGCGCCAGATGCGCTCGTCCGGCCACGGCTCGGGGGTGTCGTCGATCGAGCACTGCAGGTAGATGCGGCTGGCCTGCGGGCCCCGGGGGATCATGCCGGCCAAAACCTCCTCCAGCCCCCACTCCCGGAACATCCGCACCCCGAAGGTGTCGATGGTCCCGGCGCGCTGACGCCGCTCGACATAGGCGCGTGGGTGCTTTTTCAGCACGATGCAGTCGATACCGTTGCGAGCAGGAAGTTGCCGAGCGTCAGGCCGGCGACGCCGGCCCCGACGATGACGTCGGCCATGTTGTCGCGTGTCTCAGTCATGTGTGTGCGAGCCTCCGTGCCGAAAGCGCTGGCCGATCACGCCGGCGGCGCGAACGAGCCCTCGCCGACCTGATCAACCAGTTCGCGCAGGAAGAAACCGACCCTGACCGGCGCCTGACCGCCTGGGAAGCATCCGGAACTTTGGATCTCCTGACCTGAGGGCCTCACTGCCCACCGAGGCCGCGCCCGGCACGTCCGACGGCGCCTCTTCACGCGGCTGATGGATCTTTCAGAGCGTTCGATCCCCCAGAACGATGAACGTCCGGCGCGGCGTGGATGCTTACAGCTGAGATAGCTCACGCCGCTGGTGGAGGAACCTGTTGCTGGTCTGGTCCAAGTCGAGGCTGCGCCAGTATCTCCAGCACCCTCTCAACGGCCCGCTGGTGCGGCAGCCGTAGCCAACCTCCTTGCCTAACGTGCCTCACAGGCCTTCAAGCGGCTGACCAGCTATTTCGCTCGCCTACCCCAGATGATCAACGTAGTCTCGCTCGGCGTGTTCGTCGCCCGCTCCACCGTCCCCGGGCGCGGGCGAGTGTGGCAGCCCAGGACAAGAGCCCCGTGTTCTATGATCATGGCCCTATGAGCCGATTGCCCACGCTGTCTGCCACGGAAATCCCTTCGGAACGGCTGCTGCTTCGCAGAGCGTTGCACGATGCCGATCGTGAAGGATTCATCGAGCTCTCGACCGATCCTGAAGTTCGCGCATACCTTGGCGGTCCCCGGCCTCGGAGTGAGGTCGAGCAGCGCTTTGATGCGGTCATCACCGCTGAGGCGGCATCCAGGCCTGGCAATTACATCATCGCGGACAACACGACGAACCGGCTCATCGGGACCTTGATGCTCGCCCGCCGGTCGACCGAGAGCCCCGGGCATGTCACCGAGGATGGCGAGGAACTGGAACTGGGCTATGTGCTGCGGCGCAGCGCATGGGGCGCGGGGATCGCGTTCGAGGCCGCCACGGCCGCGTTGCGCGCTGCGGCTGACGAACTCCCCGACCAGCCGGTCCTACTGGTGACCCAGACCGCGAACGAGCGATCTCTGAAACTCGCCGCCCGCCTCGGCTTCCGCCCCGTCAGCACGTTCCAGGAGTTCGACGCCGAGCAGACCCTCTGCACCGCTCCCCTGTCCATGTTCCACATCTGATCACCGCATCAACACAGCGGCCCTCAGGCCAAGAGCCCCCGGGGTTTCGGGCGCTTCCCAGACGGTCACCTGCCGCTCAGGGTCGGTTTACTGCAGCGGGGACCATCGCCGGGCGGGCAGCAGTCGTTCCTGTCGGCGCTGTCCGCGGACGCTTGGTTGCTCTGCTGGCCGTGGCTCTGGGAGCCGTTGACCGTGTCGGCTGGCCTATTTCAGTAGAAATCCGCCGATTGGGTGGTGATCTGAGCGCGTTTGACCACCGGACCGTTGGCGGAGCCGGGGATCGCCATGACGGCGCCGGTCTCGCTGTGGCCGGAGACCCAGGTGGTGACGATCCAGGGGCGTGGAAACAGGGCGGAGGGCTCGCCGAGGCGTCGAGGGACGGGAACGGGCAGCGGGAGGCGCGGGGCGAGGGCGGGCAGCCAGGTGTGCTCCTTGCGCAGCAGCGCGTCCGCGTCCTGCGTCGCCCAGGGCAACCGGACGGCGAGGTCGTCGCCGAGCCGCCAGAGCTGGTTGTCCCAGCCCCGCGCGCCGCTCACCGGGTAATCGGCCAGGTCGGGGTGCTGGTCACGCCCGCGACTTCCAGGCAAGGCCTCATATGGACAAGACGCCCGGGAGGCGATGAACGGTTGGGGTATTTCCGAAAACCGTACAGACATGATCATCTACGGCCGGGCATACCGCCGATATACCGGCGCTCCCTACGCTCCCTACGACAGATGCAAGTCAAGGTAACGGAAAGGGCATCATGCGACTGAGCACCATACTTCGGCATGCGGCGATCGTCGGGACCGCGGGACTGACGTTGTCGATCGTCGGCGCCGGCGGCGCTTCCGCCTCTGCGTCAGCTGACAAGACTCTCAGCGGCAGTTGCTCGTCGGACCCCAAGGGTTACAGCGGCTCGGCGCGCTACTACTACAACAGCGCAGGGAGTGACGTCTTCACCAAGTTCACGTACACGATTGGCGGTCGCGCCGGATCGAAGACCGACGTGGCCATCGATGTCTATTCGGACAAGAACAACGCGGTCGACAAGTGGCACGGCGGTTGGGGCACCGACAGCGCCAAGGTGGGCACGAAGAGCGCGACCGTCCACATCATCAGCCCGGCGAAGGACAAGGTCTACGTGAAATTCTGGGTGCGCTGGGACCTTCCGGGCCTCGACCCCACGTGCAGCTTCCAGACCAAGCGGATCTAGCGGCCGATGAACCACCGCGCACTTGTCGCGTCCCTGCTGGCGCTGGTGGCGGTCACGTCGTGTTCCACCGGCGGTGAGCAGGAAATTCCGCCGGTCTTCGTCGCCGCCTCCTCGACGGGGGCGATCGTGTACGACCCGCAGACCGAATCGCACCTCGGGTACGCCTCGGACGGGCGGCACGTGTGGACGGACAAGCAGGCTGCCGTCTGCGCGGCCCGATGCCCTGAAGCGGCCTTCTCCACCGCCACCCGGAAGGTGCTGAGCCGGCGGGGCGATGCGGACACGGTCGTCGCCGAGGGAGGCACGCTCCAGATCCAGCGTTCGGACGGCAAGAAGGAGAGCCATCAGGTCGCCGGCGTGGAGAACGTCCTCTGGCGGGAGAGCCCCGACCGGACGACGGCTCTGCTGCTCTACGCCGACCCCACGCTGCCAGGCGGTGAGATCCTGCGCTTCCAGCGCGACGCTCACGGATGGCGGGCTACAGGGGAGCGCGTGCCCGCCGGGGGGTTCTGGGGTGGCTGCGTCGGCGGAGACTGGGCGGTCCTGACCGGCGAGCGCGGAGGGATACTCAAGGACGGGACCGTCGTTCCCCTTCAGGTCGATCTCGACCAGCCCGGGGAATGTGTGGCCGGTACGCGAGGGGGCGCGGTGGTGTCCCGCTACGTCGACCAGCGCGGAACCCATCACACCGAGGTGCGCGGCATCGACCCGAGCGGGCGGCAGACGTGGTCGCGCGATGTCGCCGCTCGGGCCGGTGTGATCGCCGATCCGTCCGGTACGGCGGTCGGCCTGGTCCACGATGGTGAGCTGGAATTGCTCGACGTCAAGGGGGAGGTCCGCGAGCGGCGTGAGGACGTCGTCGCGGCCAGCTTCACTGAGACGGGCCGCCTGGTGACGGTGAACGCCGACGGCGAGGTCACCTGGGCCGCATAAAGCTCACTCATCCGCGTGTCAGACGGCGTGTACGCCTGTGCGAACGTGCCGGGCCGGTTCGGCCAGCGCACAAGCCTCATCGCTGTGCGGCGAGATCTCATCGGCGTGCCGATCCCAGCGCTGTAGCACCCACACCACCTGGGGCGGCGCATCGTTCGGAGGGCCCTGAGGGGCGCTCGCCTCGGTCGCCGGCCTCAGGGCCGTCACCTCAGCGCGGACCTGACCCGTCCACTGGCCAAGCTCCTCCGGATCAACGAACTCACGAACTCCTCCAGATCCCTGTTCAACTACTTCCGCAACAAGGAAGACCTCGCGCTGCGGCTGCGCGCCTGGATCGCCACCGGGCTCGGGCACGAGCGCGTCTCGGCGATCACCGCCCGCGAGATGACCGCCTGGCACGATCACCTGGCCGCCGCCGGGCGGCGCGCGAAAGACCGGCAGCACGGCCGTCATGGCACCGGCGACGGTCAACAACCACCTTGCCCACGCCTCGGCGCTGTTCTCCTGGATCAGCGCCCACGCCCCGGCCACCCTGGCCCAGCTACAGCCGCGCGATCCCGAGCACCTACGACAGACCAATCAGGCCAGGCCGACTGGGGCACGCGGCAAAGGCCGCACCACATTGACGCTTACTTGGTCTGCCCCCACCGGATCTCCGACATATGATCATGCGCATATGCGCGAAATCACCGAACCCCCGATCGCCCGGGTGGACGTCGTGCGCGAGACCCTCCACGGCATCACACTTGAGGATCCCTACCGGTGGATGGAAACCGAAGGTGAGGAGTTCCACCACTGGCTGGACGGCCAGGCCAGGCACGCCCACGAGCACCTGGACGCCCTGCCGCACCGCTCCGGCCTGCTGACCCGGATCCGAGAACTGGGCGGTGCGCTCACGCAGTACTTCGGCCTCGCGATGGCGGCCGACAGGGTCTTCGCCCTGGTGCGCGAGCCGGACGCCCGCGTGCCGGTGCTGACGGTGACCGAGGCCGGCGGAGCGAGCAGGGCCTTGTTCGACCCCGGCACGGTGCCGGGCGACGGGCATCACGCCATCGACTGGTACGTGCCCTCCCCCGACGGCCGCCACGTCGCCTGCGCCGTCTCCGCCTCCGGGTCGGAGGACAGCTCCATCCACGTGATCGACGCCGACTCCGGCGCCCTCCGGGAGACGATCCCGCCCACGACGCGTTTCGCCTTCCTGAGCTGGCTGGAGGACAGCCGGTCGTTCGTCTATCACCGCTACGTGGAGCGGCACCGCTTGGACAGCCGCTCCTTCCTGCATCAGCTGGGCGCCGACCCGGCGCAGGACACAGTGGTGCTGGCGCGCGGCCTCAATCCCCACGTCGAGCTGACCCCGCGGGACCGGCCTTTCCTGGTGGTGCCGCCGCGAGGCGAGTGGATGCTGGCGATCGTCTCCCACGGCGCGCTCAGCCCCTGGCCCTGGACCGGCGAGCAGCTGAGCGACTGCACGGTGTACGTGGCGCCGCGCGCCGGGCTGGCCGACCCGGCCGCCTGCCCGTGGCGGCTGGTCGCGGGCGTGGCGGACGGCGTGACCGCCTTCGCCACCAGCCACGACACCCTCTACCTGGTCTCCCATCGGGACGCGCCGCGCTCCCGTGTGCTGGCCGTTCCGCTTGCCGTACCAGATCTGTCCCGGGCCCGGGTGGTCGTGCCCGCGGGTGAACGGGCGGTGGAGGCGGTGCGGGTGGTGGGCGACCGGCTGCTGGTGCGCGATCTCGACGGCGGCGTCAGCCGGGTACGGCACGCGCCCCTGTCCGGCGGCGAGCCCGCCGACCTCCCGATGCCGGTGGACGGCGCCATCCTGGAGTGGACCACCCACCCAGCGCGGCCCGAAGCCCTGCTGCTGGTGGCCGGCTGGACCGACGCGCCGCGGCTCTACCGCTACGACGGCCAGTCCCTCCAGGACACCGGGCTGGCGCCCCTCTCACTGGTGGACTTCGGCGACGTGCACGTCCGTACTCTGCACGTGCCCGCGAGGGACGAGACGCCGATCCCGCTCACGGTCATCCACCACAAGGACCTGGAGCTGGACGGCGACAACCCGGCCGTGCTCACCGGCTACGGCTCCCACGGGTTCATCGACCTGCCGGAGTTCCGTCCCGAGATGCTCGCCTGGTACGAGCGTGGCGGCGTCTACGCCGTCGCGCACCTGCGCGGCGGCGGCGCCTACGGCCGCGAGTGGCACGAGGCCGGGCGCGGCGAGCGCAAGGAGGCCACCATCACGGACTTCATCGACTGCGCCGAGCATCTCATCGCCCTCGGCTACACCCGCCCGGGACGGCTGGCCGCCGAGGGCGCCAGTAGCGGCGGCATCCCCACCGGCGGCGCGCTGGTGCGCCGCCCCGATCTGTGGGCGGCCATGGCGATCCAGGTGCCGACGGTGAACGCCACGCGCAACGAGTTCACCGAGAGCGGGCCGATCAACGTGCCGGAGTTCGGCAGCGTCACCACCGAGGAAGGCCTGCGTGCCCTGCTGATCATCGACGCCTACCTGCGGGTTCGGGACGGCGTGCCGTACCCGGCGGTGCTGCTGACCACCGGCCTGCACGACGCGCGGGTGCCGCCGTGGCAGCCGGCGAAGCTGGCTGCTCGCCTGCAGGCGGCCACGGCCTCCGGACGGCCGGTGCTGCTGCGCGTCGAGGAGCACGGCGGCCACGGCGCCGGCTCGACCAGAGACCAGGAGCACGCACTACTCGCCGATGTGCTGGCCTTCATCCTGCGCGCGTCCGACGGGTCATGATGACGACAGACATGTCGGGTACGGCACGTACGCGCCCTCAGCCACATCGCGGCCCTGCCGTCCGGCGGCCCGTCGATCCCGGCCTGCGTGTGACGCTCGACTTCCATCCTGACCGCCTGGTGGGCGAGCCGGCGATCCTCGACAGGCCGGCAAGGACGGCGTCTACCTCTCCCAGCTCGTCACCGGGACCAGCAACGGGGGCCTGACCCCCATCCCGGCGGGGACAGGTGGCGCTCGGAGAGCAGCATCGTCGCGGGGGGGGGGGGGGCCGGGGGCCCGCCCCCCCAACGGGCGGCGGCCGCGCCCCCCCGGGGGGGGGGGGGGGGGCGCCCCCCGGGGGGGCGCCCCCC
>NZ_JBFANM010000093.1:0-41277 GCF_040674815.1 Nonomuraea sp. NPDC049709 | reverse complement strand
GACGTCGCCAGGGCATCCGGGGTCTCGACGATGACCGTCTACCGGCACTTCCCGACCAAGGAAGACCTGGTGCTCTACGACCAGTACGACCCCCTGGGCCCAGGAGGACGGGCGCCCGGACCTGCCCGGCCTGATCGCCGCCGCTCTCGGCGCCGCCTTCGACGACGACTTCGACTGACCACGGGACGAGCCGCTCCAGCGGTGTCTGCCGGCAGATCCCGGCCGGCCCCCGGTCCTTCGGCCCGGGGACCGGCGCGGTCAGTGGGTGTCTGGCCTGGGGATATGGATGCCCGCGGCGCGGAGTTTGGCCTCGACGAGCGCGACCCCCCGGGCCGCGGCCGATCCCTGCTCTTCGCCGTGGTGGGCGATCAGGTCGTACCGGGCCGCGGCGTCGGTGCGGGCTTGCAGGCCGGTCACGATCTTCAGGTGTGCGGGGTTGGCGAGGAAGTGGTCGGCAATGGCAGTGGCGAGTTCGGTCAGGCGCGGGTCGTCCGGCTCCCATGCCGTGGCTTCGATTGCGCGCTTGCTCAACGCGACGAAGCGGGGGTCGTCGAAGGCGTGCTCGACATGGGTGAGGAAGTCGTCGAAGCCCTCCGGGACCAGGGCCCTGGCCAGCACCCAGCCCTCCCTGGTGGCCGCCACCTCCCCCGCGGGGAAGCCGAGGCCGGACATCCGCTCCAGCAGCGCCACGGCGCGGTCGCCCAGCAGGGCCCGGTCGCCGTCGGCGAGCCGGTGCAGCGTGTCACGGCGCGCGATCAGCTCCTCGATCCGCTCGGTGAGCTGCCGCTCGACGTCGGCGAGCGCGGCGGTGAACAGCGCGGCGTCGGCGTCGAGCATCGGCCCGATGTCGGCCAGCGGCACCCCGGCGGCGGCCAGCGTCCGGACCTGCACCAGCCGCAACAGATCGGCCGAGCCGTACCTGCGGTAGCCGGAGCTGTCGCGTTCCGGCTCCTTCACCAGGCCGAGCTTGTGGTAGTGCCGGACCGTCTTCACCGTGACGCCGACGAATGCCGCCGCCTGCCCGATCGTTACTCCATTCATCGGCGAAATCCTGCCTTGTGCTCGAGCTCGGCGACCAGGCGGACCACAGCCGAGCATGTGCTCCCAGTTAGCGTTCTACCTGATGCACGACCGGAAGGGGCGCCTCTCGAGGCGTACGGGTCACGGGGGTTCAGTCCGCCGGCCGAGCCGGATCGGCCTGCCCACCGCAGAACACCTCGTTGACGAGCCTTTGCTGGGCGTTCCGGAGCGCTGTCGCTATGGACATGTCGGCGTCGGCCACCCAGTTCAGTACGGCGGTCATGGTTTTGCCGCCGTCGGGTGTGATGTACATCAGCGTCGTGGAGCCGACCGTGCCGCCGCTGTGGGTGATGACGGTGCCGCCGCAGTCCGTTTTCTGGACGATCACTCCCAGGCCGTACTCGAAGTTCGGGATGCCCGTGGCGCGCGGGGTGCACATCTCGGCCAGCAGTGGGGTCGGCAGGAGCTTGCCGCCTATCAGCGCGGTGATGAACGTGTGGAGGTCCTGGCTGGTCGAGATCATGTCACCGCCGGTGGAGACCCAGGAGGGGTTGTGGCGGGTGATGTCGATCGTCTTCTGCCGGCCGGCATCCTCGTAGCGATAGTAGATGTGGGTGTGCGGCTCGGGGATCTCCGGCGAGGAGTCCGGCACCACCGTGCCCGACAGCCCGAGCGGCCCCAGGATCCGCCGCTGCATCTCCTCGGCCAGCGAGCGGCCGGTGACCTTCTCGATCAGCAGCCGGGCCAGCACGTAGTTGGTGTTGGAATAGCTCCAGCCCGTGCCCGGCTCGAACCGGGCCGGCTTGGACAGCGCCAGACGTACCAGCTCCTCGGGCCGGTAGGTGTGGAACCGGTTGTCCACCCACTCCCTGCCCGTGGTGCCGTAGGGCACGGGGATCCCGTGCACGATCGACCCGTCGTCGTAGACCTCGCCGGTGAAGTTGAACAGCCCGCTGGTGTGCTGCAGCAGCATCCGCACCGTGATGCGCTCGTCCAGCCCGAACTCGGGCAGATAGTCGGCCGCCGGGATGTCCAGCCCGATCTTGCCCTCGGCCACCAGCTGCAGCACCAGGGTCGCGGTGAAGGTCTTGGTGTTGCTGCCGATCCGGGCATGCCCGTTGATGGGTGGCTTGGCGGTCCCGCCCAGCTCGGCCGCCCCGGCGCTGCCGGCCCACGCGCCCCGCTCATCGTGCACGCGCAGCGACACCCCGAGGAAACCGGTATCGACGATCTCCTCGATCGCCTGCTGCAGCTCCGGGCGATCCTGACCGGCCGCGGCTTCCGGCACGGCCCCGCTGTCCGCAACGGCCACCCTGGCGGCGTCGAGAGCTTCGGTGATCTTGCGGACCATCTCGGCCGTGGCGGGGCTCGGCCGGCCCTGGTGCATCTGGGCGGTCTCGACAGCGACGAGGACGGTGCTGCGGAAGTTGCCGGCCTCGGCCGGATCCTGCTGCTTCAGGAGGTTCATGGCCGCGGTCAGGGCCGGCAGCACGCGGTCGGCGATCTCGGCCACGGACGTGCCGGTCAGATCCTTGCCCTCAGGGTGGTCGGCGAGCACATGCCCGATCAGGCCGGTGGCCGAGCCCAGCGCGATGCTGCCGGTGGTGGCGATCTTGTGAGGCTTGCCGGCGGCACCGGCGGCGGCCATCAGCGTCACGGCGCCGTACGCGGCAATCCGCAGGGTGCTCTTGTCCTGATCGGAAAGGGTGATCGTCATGGTGGTTTTGCCCTTCGAAGTTGTTATGTCCGGGTCGGCGTCGCGCCGCTGCGCCGAGCTTGCACCCTGACCCGAGGTCAACCTCAACTGTGATCTAGCTCACAGCCGCCTTGGCGTCACGACAGTTCAACGCCAGCACCACGCCGCCGAGCCCGGTGCCGACGAGGCCGCCGCGGTGGCATCCGCTGCCGCAGCTCAGTGGCTCGGCGACGACCAACAGCTACGCCGTTTCGCTATTGACACTCAGGGCGGCAGAACCAAGGCAGTGACACCTGATATGCCGGAGGTTGAGTTGGCAGGGGCAGCCGGGCGAACATGCCCTGCTGCCCGAGCCTGGTTTTACGCGCCGATCGCGATGCCGAGCTCCGCTTCAGCGAGCTTGAAGAGGAGGTCAAAGCTGCTCTCGGCCTCGGTGTTGGTGTGGAAGGCGATGGTGTGCTCGCCGTCGGGGGTGCCCAGTGCGCAGAACATGTGGCCCCAGTAGCTGCCGGCCACGCCGCATGCCGTCCGGCCGCCGGTCGCCGCCTTGTCGAGTTCGAACAGGCCGAGGCCGTAGCGGGTGTGCGGCAGCCAGCCGGCGCCTTCGGTGGAGACCGTGGTCCACATCTTGCGGTGCTGTGCGGGTGGCAGCAGGCCGCCGCCGGCCACGGCGTTGATGAAGCGGATCATGTCGCTGGTGGTCGAGACGAGGTTGCCGGGGTCCCAGGAGGTGTTGAACTCGGTGACGTCGAGTGGCTGGAGTCCGGGTTCCTCCATCATCGACTCCCAGTTGTCCGGGGTGACGGCTGCCGGGTCGACGCCGTCCTTGTAGAACTGGGTGGAGTACGCGCGCGGGTGCGGGCCGCGGTATCCCGTGTCCCTTTCGGGGCGCACGTAGGTGGCGGTCAGTCCGAGCGGCCGGATGACGGTGCGCTCGACCTCGTCGGCGTAGGAGTTGCCGGTGACTTTCTCGATGATCGCGCGGGCGAGGTAGAAGCCGCCGTTGGCGTAGACGAAGCGCTCGCCGGGCCGGGCGACCGGCGGCTGGGACACCGTCAGCTTCAGCAGGTCCTCGAGGGTCCAGACGTCGAAACGGTGCTCGGCGAATCGGGATCGGCTGGCGTAGCCGGATATCAGTTCCGGCGCGAGGCCGGTGGCGAACAGGCCGCCGGTGTTGCTGAGCAGGTGCCTGATGGTGATCCTGTCGCCGTCGTAGCCACCGGCGTTCAGCACGCCGGGCAGCCACTTGTTCACCGGGTCCTCGATGGCCAACCGGCCCTCGGCCTCCAGGGTGAGGATCGCGGCGGCGATGAAGGCCTTGCCGCCGCTGCCGATGGGCAGGCACTCGCCCGGCTCGCGCCTGGCCCCGGTGGTGAGGTCGGCCACTCCGGCGGTGCCGAACCAGGTGCCGTCCGCGTCCTTGACCTCGGCGACGATGCCGGGGATCCCGAGCTCGGCCACCGCCCATTCGAGCAGTCGCTGCGTCTTGTCGTGCCCGTTGCCTGTCATGTCGTGCCTTCCGCAGAGCCGTTGTTGACGGTCTCGACGATGCCGATCGGCGATGACAGCGCTCTTACAGCGCTACGACAGGCGGCGCGGTCGCTGTAAGCGGGTCCTCATAGCCTGGTGGCCATGCGGGTTGAGGTGCTGGGGCCGGTGCGGGCCTACGGCGATGACGGGGCGCCGATCGACGTCGGCGGGATCAGGGTTCGTGCGCTGCTGGCCAGGCTGACGCTGGCGGGCGGCGAGGTGGTGCCGGCCGGTTCGCTCATCGACGGGCTGTGGGGCGATCGCCCGCCTCGGGAGAGCGTCAGAGCGCTGCACGCGCTGGTGTATCGGCTGCGGCGGGCGCTGGGCGAGAGCGAGGTCGTCGAGCTGGCCTCCGGTGGATACCGGCTGCACGTACACGCCGAGGACGTCGACGCCTACCGCTTCGAGAAGCTGGCCGAGCAGGGCCGCGGCGAACTGGCCGCCGGTGCCGTCCGGAAGGCTGCCGCGCTGCTGGGCGAGGCGCTGGCGCTGTGGCGGGGCGACGCACTGGCCGATGTGCTCGAGGTTCCTTTCGCCGGTACGGCTGCCGCCCGCCTGCAGGAGCTGCGTGCCGCGGCCACCGAGGACTGGTTCGGGGCGAAGCTGCTGCTGGGCGGCCACGTGGAGATCCTGGCCGAGCTGGAGGCGGCGACCGCGGCGCATCCGCTGCGCGAACGGCTGGCCGTACTGACGATGCGGGCGTTGCACGCGGCCGGCCGTCAGTTCGAGGCGCTGGCCCTGTTCGAGAAGGTGCGCCGCACGCTCGCCGAGGACTTGGGCGTCGACCCCTCCGAGGAACTGCGCAGGACGCACCTGGCGGTGTTGCGCGGCCAGAGCGAGCTGTCGGAGCGTCCCCGGGCGGCACCGGGCCGGCTGCCGGCCCCGCTGACCGGCCTTGTCGGCCGGCAGGAGGAGCTGGACCTGCTCGCCGGCCTGCTGGAGAGCTCGCGGCTGGTCACGGTTGTGGGTCCCGGAGGAGTGGGCAAGACCCGCCTGGCCGTGGAGGCGGCGAGCCGGCATCGGGCCCATCGGCGCGGCCGCGTCTGGCTCGTCCCCCTGGCCGGGGTGGACACGCCGGACGGGTTGCCGGAGGCGGTGCTGGGCACGATCGCCACGACGGAGGCCCTGCCGCCGGGGACGCCGCTCGAGCGATCGGTCACCCTGCTGGCCGGTGGCGAGGGCGTGCTCCTGCTGGACAACTGCGAACAGATCTCCGAAGCCGTGGCCGAGTTCGCCTGGCAGCTGCTCGAGCGCCTGCCGACCCTGACCATCCTGACCACCAGCAGGGAGCCGCTGGAGGTCATGGGTGAAGCGCTGTGCCGGCTGGCTCCGCTCGCCCTGCCCTCGGCACACGCCGATCCCGTTCGCGCCGCGCAGGCGAGCGCGGTACGGCTGTTCCTCGATCGGGCAATCGCCGTACGGCCCGGCTTCGCGCTGGACGAATCGACGGCGGGCCCGGTGGTGGACATCGTGCGCCGGCTGGACGGCCTGCCGCTCGCCCTCGAACTGGCCGCGGCTCGGCTGCGCACGATGAACGCCGACGAGCTCTCCCGGCGGCTGGATGATCGTTTCCGGCTGCTCGGCACCGGCAACAGGACGGCCCAGCCGCGGCAGCAGACGCTCCGAGCGGTCATCGACTGGAGCTGGGACCTCCTCACCGACCAGGAGCGGACACTCACCCGCCGGATGTCGATGTTTCCGGCCAAGGCCGGTCTCGGCCCGATCGAGGCGGTGTGTGCGGATGACTCCGTAGAAGATGTCGCCTATCTGCTGGATTGCCTGGTCGACAAGTCCATCGTGGAGCGGGCCGGTGACGGCTACCGGATGCTGGAGACCATCCGGGCCTACGCGGCCGGCGAACTCCGCCGCGCCGAGGAGGGCGAAGCCGTACGGCACAAGCTCAGGCGCCACTACGCCGGCCTGGCCGAGCGACACGAGCCGCTGCTGCGCTCGCACCAGCAGGTGGAGTCGCTGCGGGTGTTCGACTTCGAGTATGACAACCTCGTGTACGCCCTCCAGACGGCCATCGACGATGGCGACGCCGAGGCGGCGGCCCGGATCCTCGGCCCGCTGTACTGGTACTGGGACACGCTGCGTTATGACGGCCGGGCCGATGTCTACGTGGCCAGGGTGCTGGAGTACGGCGACGTGCTGCCCCCGGCGGCCAGGGCCGCGTTCACCACGATCCACCTGCTGGCCGGTGGAGGAGACGCCGAGCAGTTGCGGGCGGCGGTGGAGGACTGTGCGCGGACGGGCGCGCTGCTGCGCTATCCGATGCTGCTGACCATGACGCTGACGGCGGCCTTCATGGCCGGCCTGGACGACCTGGTCGATCGGGAGATCACCCGGGTCCGGGACGGCTCTGACGGTTGGGCCATCGCGCACATCCACCTGGTCGAGGCGCTGCGCAGCCGTATCCGCGGAGACTGGACGGGCGGCGCGAGCGCGGCGGCGAGGGCGTTGCGCGCGTTCGAGGAGGCGGGCGACCGGTGGTGGACCGCGATGACGCTGAACGGCATGGCGCAGATTCATGCCATCGAGGGCCGGCACGACGAAGCGGTCGCCGACTACGAGCGCAGCATCTCGATCAGCACCGGCCTCGCCTGGCAGGAGGAGATCTCATCCCGGCTCGGGCTCGCCACGGAGCGCATGCGCGCCGGTGATCTGAAGGGCGCCGGGCACGACCTCGAAGCCGCGGAACGGGGGGCGTGGGAGCGCGGTCTGCCCATGCTGGAGATCCAGGTCCATGCCTGCTCGGCAGAGCTGTACCGCCGCTGCGGTGAGATCGACCGGGCCGATCGAGAACTCGACCGGCTGGAGAGGACCGCCCGCGAGTTAGGCCTTCCCGCACAGACGAGTCAGAGCCTGCTGCTGCCTGCCAGGACGGCGAACCTCCTCACTGCCGGTGACGCCACACGGGCGCGCGAGATGATGCCCGGCGCCGTCCAGGCGGCACAGGTGAACATGGACCTTCCGCTGGCCGCCCAGCTCCTGGCCCGGCTGCTGCTGCTGGAGGGCGATCCGGTGGGTGCGGCCACCGCGCTCGGCATGAGCGAGGTCATCCGCGGCGCCTTCGACTGCGGTGATTTGGAGCTGAGCGCGCTCGTGGCCACCCTCGTGGACCGGCTCGGCCGCACCGGCTATGCCAGGGCCTATCAGCGGGGCGCCGGCATGCCCTGGCATGAAGCGATCGACAACCTGATCAACACCTGTATGGAGTCACCGAGCTGATCGACTGGCTGACAGGACAGCTGTCCGGCCTCGGACTACAAGCTGATCTCCACGATGTCCTCGTACCCGCTCCGCTGTGCAGGCCTCTGACCAGGAAGGCGCCGCCGTCATCCACCCGTATGATCCCGACGGGAGGCACACGATGGCCGGCGGGTATGCCCTCCGGGCCCGTGGGGTCGTCGGTGTCGTCGACCAGGTACGCCTGCCCACAGTGAACGCCGAGATCGAGCGACGCGGTGCGAGGATCGGTCGTGGCCGGCAAGCCCAAGGATCATTGTCGGGCGGGACGGGATATCGAATGACCGTCGGCGCGACACCGATGCCGGCAAGATCTTTCACTCTTCGTAGCCCTCAGGCCTTTCCATGGACGGAGAGAGCCGACGGACCCGTACGGTGGTCCGGACGGTCCGTCCCTCCTGCTCGTCTTCGTACGCGCCCACCTTGACGTATCCGCGCTCCTCGTAGAAGCGGTCCAGTTCGGGACTGCCCGCCCAGTGGTCCAGGGCCAGGGCCGGAGATCCGTACGCTCTGGCGCGGTGCTCGGCTTCCTCCAGGAGCGTCGCGCCCACTCCTCGGCCCTCGGGTCCGCGGTCGGACATGACGGTGTGGATGAAGATGGCCTCGTCGGGCACCAGCCCGGCCGGCACACGGGGCGGCGCGGTGGGGCCCAGGGCGAGCAGTCCCACGCAGGCGTCACCTCGTTGGGCGAGGGTGATCGCTCCCTGGGCGGTCCAGTCGGCGACCCTCCCGGGAAAGCCCGGGATGCGGGAGAAGGGCGTGCTGCCCCACTGCTGCGTACGGCCGCGGGCGACGAGCCAGTCGAGGACGGAGTCCATGAGCGCGAGGAGCGCGGGAACGTCCTCGCTGGTGGCGGGGCGCAGGGCAATCTGCTGGTTCGACATGCTCGCCTCCGGGAGAGTAAGGTGCGACGAGCAGACACTTTAATTTTCTAAGGATTAGATTGTCAAAGCAAAATTTGATCGACGCGCTCACCCGGGCCGTGCAGGAGCTTCAAGACGCCACCGACGTCATCGACGAACTGGCGGCACGCCGTCTCGGCATCAACCGCACCGACCTGCGCTGCCTGAGCCGCCTGAGCGCCCGAGGGCCGTTGACCGCCACCGAACTGGCCGCCGCCGCCGGGCTCACCGGAGGCGCCATGACCACCGTCATCGACAGGCTGGAGCGGGCCGGGCTGGCGCGACGCCATCGGGACGAGGCCGACCGCCGCCGCGTGCTCGTACACCTGACCGAACGGGCCGAACGACTCAGCGAGGAGATTTGGGGCCCCGTCCTGGCCGACGCCCGCACCGAGCTGGACCGGTTCACGCCGGCTGAGCTGACCCTGATCGAGAGGTTCCTGTCCGTGGCCCTGGAGCACCAGCAGCGCCACGCCGGCCGCCTCCGAGCCGAGACGCCGCTGTGAAGCCGCCGGCCAGCGAACTGCGCAGGCCGTGACCTCAGCGCGGCTACGCACCTCTCCACGGTGCATTGCCGACATACCGCCACTTGATTGCTGTCAGCATCGGGGGCGGCCTAGCTGTGGGTGGACCACACCTTCGCCCCGGACCACACGCTCGAGTGCCTGGAGAAGGTCCTCGACGGCGGCCCGCGTCGTCATTCGCGAGGCCGCGTTCACCGTCTGGGACGGCAGGTGCGTCCTCATCGCCGCCTGCCCTGAGACGGCCGGGGCCGCCAGCCGGAGGGCGCTGCACGCCGGCTGACGGCCCCGCTCGATCAGCAACTCGCCGGGCTCCGACCGCGCGTGGCTGCTGCTGCGGCGGCGGCCGGGACACTCCCGGGTGCGGCACCGGGCGCCGGGGGTGAGGGCACCTGGTCCGCCCTCTCCCCCTCGGCCGTAGGAGCCGGCAGCTCCAGGTAGCTCCCATGACGCCCGTGCAGTCGCAGTGATCAGGCGGCCTCGCCACGGGCGATGTAGAGGTTCATGTCCGTGAAGTCGACGGTGATGTTGTAGGGCTTCCAGAAGCAGTGGGAGAACCAGCCCATCGTGTCGAACCCTGTCCCATAGGGCGAGGGCACGTTGACCGGCTGGTTCGGGTTCGTGTAGGAGTAGACCTCCCTGGCGACGGCGTTGCCGAGGCGGATCTCCTTCGGGTAGCAGGGGTAGGCGACGGCCGGGTGGCTTTGGGCAAAAGTCCCGACCTGGCGGTCGTAGTCGGTGCGGATCCCCAACCGCTCGGCCGTTTCCCCGCGCATGCCCGCCGCGATCTCGCTGCCTCCGCCGAAGTTCACGCCCACCACCCCTGTGCGGGAGCCGGCGACGCCGGCGAAGCTGCCCGTGCTGTGCAGGTACTGCTCACGGGCCAGCCACAGCGGCAGGGGTTCGGCGCCCGCCCGTGTGGCGGCGGCGCGGGCCTTCCTGGCCGTTTCGGGGGTGCGGCGGCGCAGGATCAGTTGCCGGCCCGCGTAGTCGAAGGTGGTCAGCAAGTGGTAGAAGACCCACGTGCCGATCAGGCCGTCGCTGTCGGTGTCGACATCGTCGCCCGACTCCGTCGCCGACCAGCCCACCGGGACGTTGCGCAGTTCGATGCCGCCCAGCTTGAAGGAGTCCAGTATCCCGTAGTACGCCCATATGGTGCCGCCCTCGAAATCGATCTGCTGACTGGCCACGGGGCTCAGCCCGGCCTCCTTGGCCACCGAAGCGCGCATGCTCAGATTCGGGGCGCCGGTGTAGAACGTGAAGCGCTTCGTCGGTCCGCCGTTGACCGAGGCCTCCACCAGCGGCATCGGATCCGTCTGCTTCCATGGCACCCGCGCGGTCTCGCCGTGGACCTGATACGCCTCGCCGCGGACTGCCGCGAACCACGTGGCGTAGCCGTCCTCGCCGGCCGCTTTCCAGTGGGGTGCGGACAGGCCGAATTTGTCCTGCCGGATGTAGCAGTCGGCCAGGAAGTAGCTGGCGTCCTTGTCGTCGGGCGCCAGGGCGAGGGCCGTCTTGAGGTATTTCTCGGCATCGGCGAACCGATTGGCCAGCAGTGCTACATAGCCGCGCCGGCGGGCCGCGTGCAGGTTCTTGGGGTCCTTCTCGAGGATCTCCTCGTACGCGCGGCCGGCCGCCTCGAACTTGCCGGCCTTGAACAGCGCGTCCGCGTCACCGCCGCCGGCCAGCGCCGTGGCCGTGCCGCCCAGCAGCGGCGGGGCCGCGGCGGCGCCGGCCAGCACGGCGGCGCCTCGCAGCAGCGAACGCCGGTCCCATTGCCTGTCATCAGCCACGCCTTCTCCTCTTCCTGATCATCTTCGCCGTGACTTTCTGTCCGACGGACGGACACAACACCTCCGGCCGGTTCGTCTCGCCCTGCTTGATGAGGACGACACCGTGGTGCCGGGGCCACCCGGGCCGTACAGCGCCGTCCCGATGCGGGTGGCCGGATCGCTTCGCAGCGCGCTCCGTAACTGGCCCGCCGTCCGACCCCGTCCACTGTCGGCCAGGCGTATCCCCGCCTCGACCGCGCCGTGTCATGGTCGTGTCACGGCCGCAACGGACGGTGGCAGCCGTCGGCAAACCGAGACGTGCGGCAGACAACGCGCGCACGTTCGGCACTAACCGTGGTTCGTGATGAGCCGAGGGGATGTAGCCGTCATCGGACGAGGTCGGCGACGACCTGGGCGGCGATGAGGGCAGGATCGTCATCGTCGAGGGCCCCGGTCCGTGTGTGGGCATTCGACCTGGACGATCTTGCCCGGCCGAGCGGAGCACACCGCCAAGGCCTCCGCGGCGTCGAACGCTCTGCCTGATCAGCGCACCCGAGCTCAGGGATGCCAGGTCGGCCGCCGCTATTGACACCCCTCGCCCTCACCGTCGGCGGGCTACGGCGGCTTCCAGCATCCACGCAAGGCCGCCTTGCCATGGGGATTCAGCGCGTGGGCGGCTTGGCGCGCGTCATGCATGTCCGGTCACGCGGCCACGTCGGCGTCCCAGCACAGCGTCGGGAAGGGCGTGTGCTCCTGGGCCACGGCCGCGATGTACGTGGCGCCGTGGCGGCTGCCGCCCTGCTCGGGAACGACGGCGGGGCGAACGGGGGCAGTGTGCAGATGGCCCGCTCACGGGACCCTCTCGAAGGTCCGGCGAGGGCGCCGCACAAGACTCGCCGTGCCGTTCACGGGACCGTCTCCCCCGATCCGGCGCAGGGCGTCGGCGCAGGCGGCGCGCAGGTCCTCGTCGGCGGCGATCGTGCCGGTCCCGAATGCCTGTCCGGGGTCGTGGTGGCGACGGGTGCGCGCCCGCTCCGCCCGCAGCGCCGGCGGATCAGGCGGGGCCGGTGAGCAGGGCGTGCAGGTCGCGGGCCTGGCGGACCAGCTCGCTGGCACGGGTCCGGCCGGCCAGCTCGGCCACCACGGGCAGCTCGCCCCGCGCGTCCGCCCATCCGGCGACCTCGGCCGCCAGCCGCAGCAGCCGGGTGTGCACGCCGGTCGCCCGTTCCCCAGGCCCCGGCAGGTACGTGGGCAGCAGCCCGGTCATCACCTGCCACACCTCCCGGTGCGCGCCCAGCCTGGCGGCCTCGGCGAGCGCGGCGATGGCGTCGGCCGGGCGGCCATGCCCGCGTTCCAGCAGGACGGCCAGCTGTCTGCCCAGCTCGGCGCCTGGCAGGCCGCCGGAGGCGGCCAGGAGCAGCAGCGGCCGCACCCCGTCGCCGTCGGGCCCCTCCAGCAGGTGGCGGGCCAGCAGCAGGGCAAGTCCCGGCCCGCCGGGTCCGTCGGCGAGCACCAGGCGGTCGAGGTCGCGTGCGGTGGGCTTGCTCATCGGCCAGGAGGACATCAAGGCGTAGACCGACCGCGCGGCCGCCAGCTCCCGATGGCCGGCGAGCACGGGCAGCAGCAGCGCGCAGGGCTCATCGTGCAGGCGCGGCACGAGCAGGTCCCCGAACAGCTGCGCGTACTCCGGTCCGAACCCGAACTCGGCGTTGATGCGCGGATCATCCTGATGCGTCGTCCAGCGCAGCACCGCCCGGGGGTCGGCCGGCCGGTCGGTGAGCCAACGGTGCACCAGGCTCCCGTCCGGTCCGGTGAGTCGCGCCGCCCTGCGCACCGCTTCGCCGGTCACGCTGCTGCGTCCCAGCCGCAGCAGCGCCTGCCGCAGGTCCTGCGGCAGCGCCTGCACGCCGTCGCGCTCGTAGCCCTCCAGCCGCTCGACCAGCGCCTGCGCCTCCAGCAGCCCGTTGGCGCGTGTGGGCGTGGCCAGCAGGTACGGCGGCATCCGGCCGTCCAGCAGCGCCTGGTAGACCTCGGCGAATCGGGCGAGTGGCATGAACCGCCACACGGCGGTGTGCTGCGGCTCCGGGACGCGTCGTGCCGGGTCGGCCCGCCCGTCCGGCATGGCTCTGCGCTCGGCTCCCGGTTCGATCAGCTCGCGCGCCATGGCGGCGGCCCACGTGAAGGTGTCCCACCACGGCGTCCACTGGTACTCCTGGTCGCGGCAGCGCGCGGCCAGCGGGGCCAGCTCGGCGATCAGCGTGCCCCGCTGCTCACATGACGCCAGCCGGACGAAGCCGTCGAGCCACCGCTCCGGCTGCTCCCAGTCGAACTCGCGCAGCTCGACCCGGGCCAGGATCCTGGCATCCGTGATCAGGGGCATCCGCGCGGGCTCGGGCACGGACGGCAGCGGCGGGGGCTGGAAACGGGGCCGTGGCGGCTCGGGCACCGCTTCACCGCCGAAGACAGCGGCCAGCACGGCACCCGGGCCGGACGGCAGCATCGCCACGGTGTCCCTGATCGTCCCGGCCGCCTCGGCGCCGAAACGCGCCGCGTGCCTGACGGCCAGGTGCACCGCCCGTCCCCGGGCCTCGGCCGACTCGCAGGTCAGCGCGGCGGCCAGCGCGCGGGCGTATGCGTCGATGCCCTCGGACGGCTCCTTGAGCACCCGGTCGAGCAGGGCCAGCCCGGCGCGTACGAGCCTGCCTTCCGGCCGGAACAGCAGGCTCACGACGGCCTCCGCCGGCGGAGTGCCCCCGACCTGGCGGAGCTGACGTAACGCCAGGTCGGCGACGTTCGCCGCGGGGAGCGAGAGCATCGCCGCGTAGTCGCGCGCGTGCGGCAGCACCTCCTCGGCCGCCGGGTCGAGCAGGTCGTGCAGGCCCACGAAGAAGCGCAGGTCGGCTGCCTGGCCACCGCGCAGGAAGCGCGAGCGGCAGCCGTCGAGCAGCGCCCCGCGCTTGATCCGGCCGGCGGCGGCCAGAGCGGCCAGAGCGGGACCCAGCTCCCGCTCGCCGCGCAGCAACCGGCCCGCACCCTCGGCCTCGAACAGCCTCGGCACCATGGCGTCGAGCAGCGGGTCCGCGCCCAGCTCGGCAACCGGCGTGGCGATGATCCAGGCCAGGGTGAGCGGGTCGTGCCGGGGAGGTTCGACCCCGGTCGCGCGCAGCAGCGCGAGTGCCAGCCGGACGCGCCCGTCGTCCGACCGCGGACGGGCCTGGCGCAGGCGCAGCGCCAGCCGTGCGGCGAGGTCCTCCTGCCAGGCGGCCGGCCTGGACGCGACGAGGTCGAGGATCGGCGGGACGTCGTCGAAGCCGTCAACAGTCCCGCCACGGACCAGCTCGCGCCTGTTGAGCCAGCCGGCGACGGCCGCGGCACCGGCCATCGCGCCGGCCCCCGCCACCCGCAGGGGCTCGATCCAGCGGGCGCCCACAAGACTGTTGTTGATCATCCCGAGCGCCTCGGGCAGTTCCCATACGCTCCTGCCCGCCTGCTCCGCCTGGACGGCCAGCTCCCGCCACCGGGCCTGGTGTTCCTGATGGCGCTCGATGTCCCGGCGCTCGCCGGCCCGCTGCGCCACCGGCAGGTAGCGGGGCAACTCGCGCGCCACCTCGCGCCGCTGGTCGTCGTCGAATCCGGTCAGCAGCGCGGCGATGGCGGCGAGGTCCTCGGCGTCGATGGCCGCGCGGACCGCGTCCCAGGCGTTGATCATGCCGACAACCGTAGGGAACCCCACCGACAAACTCGCCGCTGGCGGCGGAGGACCGGCCCACCGGCAACCTGTACATGACCGGCGGCCGCCGATGGCGGCGACTGGCGGCCCAAGCCGTCCATCGACGATGCACCGTCTGGCCGGGGATGGCAGGCGGAGACGATCGAGCGCCCAGCGGCACCGCACGGGGCGGGAATTCATGACATATGTCCCTACACCGCAGTACCGGGCGGATCGTACGTTACAGGTGCTCCCGGGCGGTTACCGCTGGATGGCGTTGGGCCCGGGTGTTGCTGCCGGAGCGGGCGGAGGTCGCCTCTGGGAGCCGGGCGCGAGGCGCCCGAGCGGGAGATCGGTGACGTTCTGGGCTTCGAGGGAGCGCGTAGATGGCAGGCAGGGCAGTGGTGCTGGGCGGCGGCGGGATGATCGGGATCGCCTGGGAGACGGGGGTGCTGGCCGCGCTCGCGGCGGACGGTCTCGACCTGCGCGAGGCCGACCTGATCGTCGGCACATCGGCGGGCGCGGTGGTCGGCGCGCAGCTCGCCACGGGGCTCGACCCCCAGGACCTGTACGCCCGCCAGCTCCGCCCGCAGGCCGGCGAGCAGGCGCCGAAGTCGTCGCCGTTCGGGCTGTTCCGGATCGTGTGGCAGTTGACCAGGTCGAAGACGATCGAGGAGTACGGCGCCCGGATGGGCAGGATCGCGCTGGCCGCCAAGACCTCCACCGAGCAGGAACGCCGGGTGGAGGTGGCGGGGTTGCTCGGCGACGACGTACGGGAATGGCCGAACAAGCGGCTGGTCATCACCGCCGTCGACGCGGAGAGCGGCAAGCCCGCCGACTTCGACGCGGCCAGCGGGGTCGACCTCGTGGACGCCGTCTGCGCCAGCACGGCCGGTCCTGGCGTCCGCCCGCCTGCCACGATCGGCGGGCGCCGCTACATCGACGGCGGGATGCGCTCACCGGCCAATCTGGACGTGGCCGCCGGATACGACCGCATCGTGGTCATCGCACCGATGACGCGGGGCGGCGGGGTCATGCCGGGTGTGGAGCGGCAGATCGCCGAGCTGGGGGACCGGGCACGGGTCGCGCTGATCACGCCCGACCCGGCGAGCTGGCGCAAGGTCATGGGCCGCTCGCCGGCCGGCGCCCTCGACCCGGCCCGCCGCGCCCCCGCCGCCAGGAACGGCCGGTCGGTACGGGCGGCGGAACGAGTGGCCGCCGTTTGGAACGGGGTCGGGGAACAGCAGGACCGCCACTAGCGGTACCCGCTGGTAGGGAGAGCAGCCGCGTCACCGCAGCGCCGACGCCGGCGGCCAGCGCGGTTCCGGCCGGTCCCTGTCGTCCATGGCAGACCATGAACCTCCACGACCAGGAGACACCCATGTCATTCCACTGATCAGCGTGGGCGGCTGAGGGCGGCCTCGGCCAGATCCGTCCATCGCTCGGCCGAGGAGTGGGGCACGACCACCCAGTCCTTCATCGCCCTGCCCTGGCCCGAGGGATCGAACAGGGACGCCCCGGCCAGCTGGAGCGCGGCTGTGTGTTCGGGGGTGTCCCTGACCAGCCGGAACACCATCGCGCCGTCGCCCTGCAGGCTCGCGAACACCTTCCCCGCCTGATCTTTGAGCGCGGGACTCCCCATCATCCTGGAGATCCGTACACCCAGGTCGGCCAGCTCGGCGCCGACCTGCTTGAAATCCTCTTCCGCGCTCATCGTCAGTCGGTCCCGATCTCCATGGCGGCGTGGTCGAGCAGCTCGTCGTGGTCGGGGCTCCTCCCGCGTGACGCGATCGCCTCGGCCCGCCGTCCGGCAGCACGGCGATCAGGCTAGTCGTCCAGGCGGCACCGATCAAGGCCGGATGCGAGGGGGACTCGCCCTGACGGCCGTCAGTCCCGGCTACGCCGAGGTGGTGGAGGTGGGCACCCACGGCCGCGCCTGATCGGCCGTGACCCTGAACGCGGCGATCCCCGCCCCTGTTGGTCAGCCCGCTCGCCATGCCCTGGAGGAACCCGACGGCGGTAGCGTGCGCGATGGTGACGTGGTCCGTCGCCACCGCGACGACGACCCGTAGGGTGGCCGACCATGATGGGGCGATCGTGAGTGCTGTCCTGGTGCGGCGTCAACCTGTGAGAAAAAGACCGCGAGGTATACGGCTGGGCAGAGCGTCCAGCCGGACCAGAACGAGAGAGTCGCCGGCGACCGCTCCGTTGTCAGTTCGACGACGACTCCGACCATGCCGATGAGCAGGAACGCGAACGGTGTATACAGCAGGAGGATCGGCAGCAGGGCGAGGCTGAACGTCAGCATGGGGATGAGAAGGACCACGGCGGCGTAGATGCCAAGAGCCGTGCCCGCGTCGTAGACCAGCAGGTCGGCATGGTGCATGCCGGTCTCGCCGATCACGAGTGTGTCGCCGGCCAGGCGGTCGCGTAGCTGTGGGCGGCCGGGTCCGGCACCGCCCACAGGCCGTCCACCAGTAGCACGACCAGCCCGAACTCCGGCACACAGACGCGCACGGGGAAGACGAGCGCGCGGACGGCGGCCCCGCGCCGCCCCGGCCAGTGCCCGGTACGTCTCGGAGACGACGCGGATGCTCATGATCTGCTTGCCGAAGGTCGGTCCGCTCAGGACGTACAGAGGCGGGCACCGCCGCCGTCACCCCCTGTGACCTGCGGCGGATGCTCGTCGTCCAATTCCGATCTCACCGGTACAAGACCGCGGCCGGCGGCGGTTGGGGGGGCGGTTACCTTCGCCCTGCTGGACGTGGTCAGCGCGGGATGGCGTCCCGGTGGGTGGCCAGCCACGTGTCGAAGGACTGCAACTGCGGGTTGAGCTCGCGCAGTAGCTCGCCGTCGATGAGGTCGACGATGTCCTGCTCGGCCGTGATCAGGTACTGGAGCATGTTGCCGACCTCCCCGGCGCCCGGGAAATCCGCGGCCCGGATCTGGTCGGGACTGACCGCCTGATAGGTCACCGGCTCACCGAGCGCCTGGCCCAGCGCGGCGGCGTACTGCGCCCCGGTGAGCACGGAGCCGGCGACGCTCACCCTCCTGCCGGCCAGTGCCGCACCGCGGCGGAAGATGCCGAGCGCGGTCCTGCCGATATCCTCCGCGGCCTGCGCGGGCACCCGCGCGTCGCCGAATCCGAGTTGCAGCACCAGCGCGCCCTGCTCGTCGCGCCGGGGCGCGAACATGTCCTGGAACGCCTCGTAGTACACGTTTGCCTGCAGGAATGTGGTGGGCACCCCCGAGTCCAGGAAGAGCCGGTCAGCCTCGGCCTTGCCGTCGGCGTGCGGCACTTTGTACGTTCCGTCGAAGGTCGGCGTGCCGTCGCCCGGCCGGAAGTACCCCCGGGTGTCGGACAGCGTGGACCAGATGAAATGACGCACGCCGGCGTCCCGGCCAGCCCGCGCCGCGTTACCGGCCTGCTCCAGCTCCTTGGTGGTCGCGGGACGTGCCTGCTCCTCCTCGGCCGTACGCGGCTCCCAGAAGTTGGTCACCACGAACACGCCGTGCGCGCCGTCGAACGCCTTGCGCAGGCCGGCCGCGTCGTCGAGGTCGGCCTTGACGACCTCGGCCCCGAGTGCGGCCAGTTCCTCGGCCCGCGCCGAATCCGGGTGCCGGGTAAGGGCCCGCGCGGCGAACTGCCCGCTCTGATCGGCCAGGATCGCGCGGACCAGGCCTCCCCCTTGAGCGCCGGTCGCGCCTACCACCGCGATGATCTGCTGTTCGCTCACCGGAACAACTCCCTCGATTCAGGTTGATGTATCAACCTAGGCACCATACCGCGCTGGGTTGATACGTCAACCAGCGGGTACCATGGTCGTCATGGGATGGGAGCAGGACCTCGGCGAGGCCGACCGGATGTGGCGCACCTACATCGAGATGTCCAAGCACCTCGGCTCACACCTGCAGCAGCACGTGCAGCGCGACTACGAGCTGTCCGCGGCCGACTTCGAGGTCCTGGTCAGGCTCGCGGAATCGGCGGACCGGCGGATGCCCGTCGCGCAACTGGCCGCCGCCACCCAGTGGGAGAAGAGCCGCCTGTCCCACCAGCTCACCCGAATGGCACAACGCGGACTGGTCGAGCGGGTCGATTCCGACCACCGCCGTTACCCCGATGTCCTGCTGACCGACAAGGGACACGCGGCGATCAACAAGGCCGTTCCGGCGCACACCGAGATGGTCCACGCCCTGTTCATCGACGTGCTTGGCCCCGAGCGGCTGGCAAGCTTCGCCGAAGCCTGCGCCGACGTGCTCCGCGCCCTCGACCTCCACCGGGAGCAGGACTGCTCGTTGTGACGAGCGACTGACCGAAGGGGCCGCAAGGGGCGGACGGCAAGCGGGCGAGCGCGCCGGGCGTGTTGACCCGTCACCTGCGCCCCTGTGCCGGCCGAGCCTGCGACCGGCGCCCCAGCTGGTCCGTCCCATCGGCGGGCCGGCCGGGTCGGCCGGCCCGCGAGGATGCGCCTCCTCCGGCAGACCATTAGAGTTCCCGATCAACGATGTGTCTTCACGCCCGTGTCTCCCCAGGCTCAGGCGTCGAGCGCGTCGGCCGATGTCAGCGTGATCACCCGAGGACGTGTGTGGCCAGCCAGAGCAGAGGACGGCCAGGTTGGCTGCATGTAGGTGCGCTCGAAGCTCGCGTTCGTCGGGCGTGGGGCTCAGGAACGTTCCCTCCTGCCGAGACCCTGTTGGCGATCATGACGTTGTCCGCGGTGCCGCGCGCTCTCGGCACCCGGCTGGCCGCGCATCTGGACGGCGGCATCGTCGTGGGCCCTGGTGCCGTCCCGGACTTACCGGGCTTTGAGCAGTTGCGTGGCATACCGCTGCCCGCCCAGCAAGGCGGGTGGGAACGCAGCGCGGGCGTGTACGACCCGACGCGGCGCGCGATCGGGGTGGGCAGCGTGCCGTCACCATCGGCCAGCGTGGCCGGACATGAACTCGGGCACGCGACCGACGACATGGACGGCATGCCATCTCAAGGCCCGTTCTGGACAGCACTGCACGCCTCATGCGCCGAGCGGCTGGATCCTCCGTACCGGGCCATGGTCACCGAACTGTACGCCGAGGCGTTCGCCTGCGTGCTGGTGCGGCGGGCCCGACGCCTCATCCACCTGTTCGCCGACGAACACGCCGCCCAGCAGGCCTACACCTGGTTCACCGGACAGTATGGGATCGGCTGAACACCATCACCCTCTGCCCCGGCGCGCCGGAGGCTATGCTGGGGACGAGACGGTGGCAGATGAGACGCAAGGGACGAAGCACATGACCGCGATCAAGCTGGCCGGCGGCGTCCTTCGTGTCCCCACCTGCACCGTGCTGGCTGATGGGACCCACGTCGACGGCACCCGTGACATCACCCCCGACGAACCCGACTACCAGGACTGGCTGCCCCACGCCGTCGACGAGGCGGAATCCTGGCATGGCGGCCCCGACGACGACGCCATCTTGCGCCGCTGGAGAGCAGCGGCCAGCGCGTGACGGCTCGCCCCCCCACTCCCCCGCGCCGGCTCCGACGGTGAGGACGCCAGCCTGTGGGAGCTCACCGTTGAGCGACCGCGCCCGTCCAGCCTGCAGACGAGCGAGCGAAGTGCGCCAGCACGGTCACGTCAACGCGCGGTTCACCTGACCATCGCAGCTGTTGCCGCCGGCCGAGCCGCGAGTGCCCCACGTAGGACGAGATTGCGGCCGTTTGGGACGTCAGCTGTTCCCCAGCGGGCAGTTTTCCTCCGGCCGCTTCGCGCTCAGCATCGGTGAGGCACATCCCCGCGACACGACGACGACCGCAAGGGAGCGCTCGATGGCTACCACCGCAAGGAGATCAGTGCTGGCGAGCCTGGCGGCCGTGCTGCTCTGGGCGGCGCTGGCGCCCGGCGCAGGCGCGCACAGCGGCACGGCATTCGGCTGGACGCCGGTCGGCACCGTGGACCCCCAGCACGTCACCTCGGCCGACACCCAGCTCCTGCTGTACGGGGTGCACGTCTTCACCCCGAACAACGTCGCCTTCAACCCGGACGTGATCCCGGCCTCGGTGGGCCAGCTGGTGGTGCCGTACGTACGGGTGCCCGACGGCAACCCGCACACCTACCGGCTGCGCTTCCACCTCAACACCACCAACGCCGCCAGCACGCAGTACCAGCTCATCACCCCGAACGGCGGCGGCACGCAGACCGCGAACGTCGCCGGAGGCGCGATCACGCTCGACTTCACCGTCAGCGTCGACCTGACCGCCACGGCGTGGACGTACTGGTCGCTGAAGAACAGCGGCGGCCACACATGGGTCTTCACCAGGTGCGAGATCGACGAGCAGACCCCGTGAGGCCGCTCGAGTGCGTTCCGGTGCAGCGGCTTCACCGATAGTGGACGCCGCCGGGGGGTGAATCCGTCCGGAGCGGGACGCCCGAGTTCCGGCGTCCCGCTCCGACTCCGATCGCGAGCAAGCGACCGCCATGAGGGTGTGACCGATCCGGCGGCCATCTCAAGGTGATGGCTTGTGAGCATTCTCGTCGCGGCTTCCCTCACCAACGCAGCCGCTCATGTTCATCGGCGAAAGGTGACGCAGCCACTTACGCGAGCGGGGAGCTTCGGCACATCATTTGTCCTGCACGGCCCAGCGCCCACCGGGTGTTACTTCTCGGCCGTGCCGGGTTTCCCGCTGAGGGACTCCTGATAGATCTCCGCGTAGGTGCGCGAGTCCTTGATGAGGTCGTCGGCGAAGGCGGCGACGTCGTTGCCGATGAGTTCCAGGACTCCCTTGCCGGCCGCGACGCCCTCCTCGAAGAAATCGACGATCCCCGAGAGCAGGGACCCGTCGGTCAGCTCGACCGGCCCGACCTTGAAGAGGTACCTCTGCATCTCCTTGTAGACGATCTGGTAGTCCGGCGGGAGCGCCTTGACCCGCGCCATGTGCGCCCGCCACTGCTTCTTGCCCTCGATGATGTCCTGGATGCCCACGTCAGCCTCCTAGCCGGCCCAATTTCCTGGCGACGTTCCTGTTCAGCTGCTCGCGCCACCGGTCGCGAAAGGTCCGGGCCCCTTCTCCGCCGGCCAGCGCCGCGCAGAAGCCTCCGATGTCGTCACCCAGCACCTCGTGAATGCTCTGCCCGTCCGCCGCTGTCTCCTCGAGCAGCCCCAGAGCACCGTCGAAGATCGGCATCAGGTTGCGGCCGGTGAAGTCCCCGTAGAGAAAAAGATGACCCTTGATCTGTTCCCACGCCGCCCGGTAGTCGGCCGGCAATGCCTCGGCCCGGACTTCGAACGCCTTCCAATCCCTGGTGAGATCGCTGCCGGTCATGGCCTCCCAGAAGTTCATCCCCCACCCTCCTTCAGCTTGTCGATCCGTGATGTGATGTACTCCCATTTCGCCCAGAACGTCGCGAGTCGTTCGCGCCCCGCGTCGTTGAGCGCATAGAACTTGCGCGGCGGGCCCAGCTCGGACGGTCGTTTCGTCACCTGGACGAGCCCGTTCTTCTCCAGTCGCAGCAGGATGGTGTAAACCGTCCCCTCGACGACGTCGGCGAAGCCGAGCTCGTTCAGCCGACGCGTGATGGCGTACCCGTAGGTCTCCTCGCTGCCGATGATTTCCAGCACGCAGCCCTCAAGCGTGCCCTTCAGCATCTCCGTCAGGTCGTCCATCGTGGGTCCTCTTCGATCCTCCTGGTACTCTGCACCAACGAGTACCGCTATACGGTATCACAAAGTAGCTGTTCCATGCCCGGCAAGCGGCGAGCACCGACCACGGAAGCGATGGCAATCATGGGCGCCGCGCCTGGAGGGTGCCGGCCGGCGGGGGCGTCAATCCGCCAGGAGCAGGCCGCGGGCTCTCAGGTCGTCGATGAGGTCGGACGGCAGCGCCCGGCAGCCGGACACCCTTACCTCCTTGAGCGACGGGAAGCCGGTGATCGCACCAAGGTCGCTCAGCCTGGAGCAGGAGTCGAGGTCGAGCCTGCGCAGACAGGGCAGGCGCTCGACGTCGCCGAAGGTGCGCAGCTCGTCGGTGTAGGCCACGTGGAGCTCCTCCAGGTGGAGCAGCCCCGAGAACGGGGTGAGGTCGGCGAGCTGTTCGAGGCCCTGCAGCGTCAGCGTCCGCAGGGCGGGCATGCGGGCCAGTGCCGAGAAGTCGCGCAGGTCCTCCGCGTAGGCCAGGTGCAGCTCCTCGATCGACGGGTGCCCTTCGAGCCCGTCGAGCGAGGTGAGCCGCTGGTCCCGGTCGATGGTCAGCCGCTCCAGCGCGGGCAGCCGCGACAGCGGGCGCAGGTCGGGGAGCGGGGCGGGCGGCAGGCCAAGGGCCGTGAGCCGGGGGTGGTGGCCGAGGCCGTCGAGGCTCTTCACCTTCGTGCTGCCGCCGAGCCAGAGCGTCTCCAGCTCCGTCATGACGCCGATGCCGTCGAGGCCGGTCAGGCGGGTGCTGTGCAGGCTCAGCTCGGTGACCGAGCCGAGGTCGCGCAACCCCTCCAGGGAGGTGATCTTGGTGCGGCTCAGGTCCAGCTCTCTCAGGCGGCTCAGCCCCGACAGGCCGCGTACGTCGTCGACGAACCGGCAGCCGCTCAGATCGAGCACTTCGAGATCGGGGAACGCGTCACCGACCCCCGCGACACTCGCCACCGCGGTGCCCCGCAGGTCGAGCCGGCGTAGGTGGCGCAGGCCGAGCAGCGGGGACAGGTCGGCCACCTGGCGGCAGTTGCGGAGCAGCAGGCTCGTCAGGCCGGTGAGCCCGGACAGCGGCCGGAGATCGCTGACGGCCGCGCAGCCGTCCAGCTCCAGCGCGCGCAGCCCGGTCAGCGGGGCCACCTCGGACAGGTCCGTCAGTGTCTTGCAGTGGTCGAGGGTCAGGCTCTCCAGCATCGTCAGGTGACGCAGCCCCGCGAGCGAGCCCTGCCGGCGCAGCACCAGCTCGGTACGCCCCTCGGCGTCGAAGGCCGGGGCCAGCACGTGCCCGGCGAAGCCGTCGGGGTCGAGCGCCTGCGGCCAGAGCCTGAGCAGATTGTCCGTGGACGGCTTGGCGACCTCGGCATAGTCGGCGGCCAGGGCGAGCGCGTCACCATCCCGGCTGCCCAGCGCGAGCCGCCGGACGGCCTTCCACGCGTTCGCCGAGGACACGGTCGCCAGCTTGGCGCGCAGGTCGGTCAGGTCTGTGGGCTGGATCATGCCACGAGACCCTAGAGGGTGGAGGCGACGATTTCCGGGGAAGCGACCATGAAGGACGTTTCAGGAGCAGCCCGGCAGTCCGAGCGGCGGGCGGGCCTCCTGGAGCCGGGCGGCGAGACCCCAGCAGGTGCGGCCCGCCGGGCGGGGCGACGATCCGGACACCGATGGGCATCGCGGACTTGCGCACCTGCGCCGGCGGGCACGCCCCGCGGGGCCGTCAGAACGAGCAGCTGTCCACCCATCGATGGGAGGAGATCTCGTCGTTGGCGTAGGACCCGTCGTTGAAGATCTCCCAGCCGAGCGCGAGATTGCCCCAGTGGTCGCCGTTGCCCAGGCACATCGACGGCTGAGCGTAATGAGCGTGCTTGAAGAACCGCACGTCGTCGAACTCGCCCGGGAAACCGGTGTTGTACATCGACGTGGCCACGTTGTCGAACGAGTGGCTATCGGACTTGCAGATGCCTGGTGTCGAGCCTTCCCAGGTATCTCCCGATGCGTCCTCCCAGAACCGGTGATTGCCCAGCCACTTGCACCACAGACCGCCTTCGGTGTCCCACATGGCGTGTTCCCAGACGTTGATGTAACCGTCGGCCAGCACCCCGGCCTTCTCGGCCGTGTCGGTCGTGCCAGGGGGCACGGGCTTGCGCGCGGCATCGCTCGGGACGGGCGTCGCCGTGCCGGACGAATCGGGGCCGGGCGGCACCGCGGAGGCCGCCCCCGGCGTAGCCGCCAGGATCAGGATCGCGCCGGCCAGGCCCGCCAAGGCTCCGGTGGTTCTCTTCATGACTTTCCCCTTCGTGTTGGTCGCCGAATTGACTACGGAAGGTGGCTCAAGGGGTGGCTCGGACGATGCCGGGCGTGGAGGACGGTGCGTGACCTCGACCGGCGGCGGTGATCCTGAGGGCCATCGGGAGCGCGTCCCGTCGCATGCGCCGCTCGGCGATCACGTCCGGCCGGTAGCGGGCCACGAGCTCCCGTGCGTACTTCTCGTCCAGCTCGCGAGCCACGGCCGACAGGCCGCTTTCGCCGGCGCAGATCGCCTCCGCGACCGCGGTGGCGATCTGCTTCTCACGCGCCTTCCGTGCGGCCGGTCCCGCCGGCCCACCCGCGACGGACTCCGCGCGCGTCAGGCGCGGGTGAGCGTACGGATGGCCGCGCCCTCGCATGCACCTCGACCACGCCCCCACCGCGGCGGTGAAGCGCGGGTCCTGCACGACTCGGGCCCTGCGGAGATCGGCCAGGTTCTGCACCACCCGGGTGGCCCGGAACCACGTCGCCAGGTCGCCGTACAACCGCCCTGGCGCCTCCGAGGTGCAGCTCGCCGCGTTCCTACGGACGACGCCCCCCGTGGGCAGCCGGGCCTCCAGCTGATCGGGGCGGCGGGTCGCCGCCCAGGACTGCGGCCCCTCGCCGTACAGGGCGGCGAAGGCGGCTCTCCGGCGCTGCGCGGGCAGGCCTTCGAGATACCGGCGATTCGGATTCTGATCCCTCAGCCGGTCGATCCGTTCGAGGATGTCACCGCCGTAGCCATGCCGGCGGGCCCAGCCGAGGTCGTCCACCACGTAGGGGAAGTCGCGGTTCTCGGGGATCGAGTCCCGCGGTACGACCCAGTACTGGAACCCGTGCCGCGCCATGCAGTCGCGTACGAGCAACTGTTCGGCGTCCCACAGCACGCGGGCCTCGCCTGCGGTCACCTGCGGCGGCAGGTCTGCGGGCCCGGCCCGGGGGGCGGCGCCCGCGGTGCCCCCTCCCCCGGCCGAGCAGCCCGTGACCATCAGGAGACCGACGGCGGCGGCCATCAGACGCCGCGTGCCGGTCGACGGCGATGGGAGCGCGGTGGAACGACGTCCCATCTCAGTAGCCGCCCCGCCCGTGGGCGCCGAACGGCAGGTTGAACGCCTGCCCGATCCCCACCAGGACGTTCCTTCCGGTGCAGTTGTCGAATTCCCACACCCGCTGCTCCTGGGGTGAGCGGTTGTAGACCGACCAGGCGACGCCGGCGATCCTCACGCACTGCCCCGACGGGACCGGAGCCGAATACCACGGGTGGCCCGGGAAGTTGAGCGCGTTCCACCAGCAGAACCCCGACGCCGGCTGGCAGTCCCATGACGCGGACTGGGCCGGTGCGGACAACGGGACGCTCAGGGCCAGCGCCACCCCGGCCGCCGCGACCGCGATCCTTCGCTTGAGCATTCTCGTCCTCTCTCTCGATTGATCCGCCGGTGTCCGGTATAGGGGAGGAGGGTTGTTCGGTGTCACGCGCCGCACGCCGAACAACAACGCTTGAACAATGGGGCCCGCAGATCGGGGGACGGACATGCCGCGTCAGGAACGGCCACTTGACGACGGTGACGACCGGTTGCTCCGGTTCGCGGCCGACCTGCGCCGATTACGCGAGCGGGCGGGCAGCCCGTCCTACCGGGAACTCGCCACGCGGGCCCACTACTCCGCCGGCACCCTTTCCGAGGCGGCCGGGGGGCGCAAGCTTCCCAGCATGGCCGTCACCATGGCCTACGCGAAGGCCTGCGGAGGCGACCCGGCCGAGTGGGAGGCCCGCTGGCGGGCGTTGGCCGAGGAGTTCAACCGGCCCGACACCGCCGCCGCACCGGGCGAGGCAGCGCCGTACGTCGGCCTGAGAAGCTTCGGGCCGCAGGACGCGAGCCGGTTCTTCGGCCGCGAGCGGCTGACGGACAAAGTCGCTGCCACGATGCGCCGGCACCGCCTCATCGCCGTACTCGGCGCATCGGGATCCGGGAAGTCCTCACTGCTGCGCGCCGGCCTGCTCCCCACGCTCGGCTCCCACCCGGTACTGCTGATCACTCCAGGCACGCACCCGCTGCACGAGTGCGCGGTGCACCTGGCGGCGAGGCTCGGCGTCACCCCCGGCGGCCTGCTCGCCGAGCTCACCGACGATCCCCGCACCCTGGGCCTGGCCACCCGCCAGCTCCTGGCCAAGCACGCCTCGGCCGGCGACGTGGTCTTCGTCGTGGACCAGTTCGAGGAGACCTTCACCCTCTGCGCCGACACCACGGAACGCACCGCCTTCATCGCCGCGCTGGTCGCAGCGGCCCGCGACCCCGACAGTCGGACCCGGGTGGTTCTCGGCGTACGGACCGACTTCTACACCCACTGCGCGCGGCACCCCGACCTCGCCGAGGTCCTGCAGGACTCGCAGGTGCTCGTCGGCCCCATGACCACCGAGGAACTGCGCCGGGCCATCACCCAGCCCGCCGTCGACATGGGCTACCGCGTCGAGTCCGCCCTGGTGTCCCGCCTCATCGCCGACGCCGCCGGCCGGCCGGGCGTGCTGCCGCTGGTGTCGCACGCGCTGCTGGAGGCGTGGGGACGCCGCCGCGGGAACACCATCACCCTGGCCGGGTACGAGGCCACCGGCGGCATCGAACGCGCCGTCGCCCGCACCAGCGAGGAGGTCTACACCGCGCTCGGCCCCGAGCGGCAGGCCCTGGCCCGGCAGATCTTCCTGCGGCTCACCGCCCTCGGCGAAGGCACCGAGGACACCAAACGCCGCATCACCCGCGGCGAGATCGACCACCCCGAGACCGCCGCCGTCCTGGACGCGCTGGCCGCAGCCCGGCTCGTCACCCTCGACGGCGACATCGTGGAGATCGCGCACGAGGCGGTGATCCGGTCCTGGCCGCGCCTGCGCGACTGGCTCACCGAAGACCGCGAAGGGCTGCGCATCCACCGCCGGCTCACCGAAGCGGCGCAGGCATGGGAGGCGGAGGACCGCGACGAGGGCGCACTCTACCGCGGCACACGGCTCACCGTCGCGAACGACTGGGCCGCCGGGAACCCGTCCCTCCTGTCACCGGGCGAACGGCGCTTCCTCGAGACCGGCCTCGCGGCCGAAGCCCGGCAGCAGGAGGCCACCCGCCGACGTACCCGCCGGTTGCGGCAGCTCGCGGCGCTGCTCGCCGTCCTGCTCGTCCTGACCGCCACCACGACCGTGCACGCCTTCCGCGCCCAACAGACCGCCACGCAGCAACGCGACATCGCCCTGTCGCAGAAGGCCGCCGCCGAGGCCGCCGACCTGCGCGAGGCCAACCCGGCCCTGTCCGCGCAGCTCAGCCTGGCCGCCTACCGCCTGTCCCCCACCGTCGACGCCCGCGACAGCCTGCTGCGGACCTTCGCCGTCCCCTACGCCACCCGGCTCACCGGACACATCAGCCGGGTCAACGCCGTCGCCGTGAGCGCCGACGGACGTCTGCTGGTCACCGCCAGCCGCGACCGGACCGCCAGGATCTGGGACGTCGGCGACCCCCACCGCCCGCGCCACCTGCTCACCCTCACCGGTCACGGCGACAACGTCAACGCGGCCGCCTTCAGCCCGGACGGCCACACCGTCGCCACCGCAGCCTGGGACAACACCGCCCGGCTGTGGGACATCACCACTCCCGCCCGGCCCCGCCCGCTGGCCGTACTCCCCCATTCCATGGGCGTCAACGCGGTCGCGTTCAGCCCGGACGGCCACACCCTGGCCACCGCCAGCTCCGACAAGACGGCCCGGCTGTGGAACGTAGGCGACCACCGGCTCCGCGCGACGCTGACCGGCCACGGCGACGGGCTGGTGTCGGTCGCGTTCAGCCCGGACGGCCGCACCCTGGCCACGGCCAGCTTCGACAACACCGCGGCACTCTGGGACGTCACCGACCCCGGCCGTCCCGGCGAGCCCCGCAAGCTGACCGGCCACACCGCCCCGGTGGCCTGGCTGGCGTTCAGCCCGGACGGGCGCACGCTGGCCACCGCGAGCAACGACCACACCGCCGGGCTGTGGGACGTCTCCGGCTCCGGCCGGGTCCGCCGCCTGGCCACGATCGACGGCCACCAGGACATCGTGCGCTCAGTCGCCTTCAGCCCGGACGGACGCCGGATCGCCACCGCCGGCCTGGACGACACCGTCCGCCTGGCCGACATCGCCGACCCCCGCCGTCCCCTGCCGCTCGCCACGTTCACGGGCCACACCGGCAACGTCGTCTCGGTCGTGTTCACACCCGACGGCCGGACACTGGCCACCGGCAGCGACGACTACACCGCCCGCCTGTGGGACCTTCCCGGCCCGGCGCTCACCGGGCACGCCTCCAGCATCTGCTGGCTGGCCTTCAGCCCGGACGGACACACGCTGGCCACCGTCGGCGAGGACCGGGCCGTACGACTCTGGGACACCGCGGACCCTCAGCGCCCCCGCCTGCTGGCCACGCTCACCGGTCACACCGACGCGGTCTGGAGCGTGGCCTTCAGCCCCGACGGCCGCACGCTCGCCACCGCGGGCAACGATCGCACCGCCAGGCTGTGGGACGTCTCCGCCCCCGGCAGCGCCCGCCCCCTGGCCACCATCCGCGGCCACACCGACAACGTCAACGCAGTCGCCTTCAGCCCCGACGGCCGCACGCTCGCCACCGCGAGCCTCGATCACACCGTGCGTCTCCTGGACGTCACCGACCCTCGGCGGCCGGTGCAAGCGGCTCGCTTCGAGGCCGACGAGGAAGGCGTGAACGCGGTCGCCTTCAGCCCCGACGGACACCTCCTCGCCACCGCCGGCTGGAACCGCACGGCCCGGCTATGGCAGGTGACCGACCGGCGCAACCCGGTCCCGGTGTCGGAACTCTCCGGGCACGCCGACGGGATCAACGCACTCGCCTTCAGCCCCGACGGCCGCACCTTGGCCACCGCCAGCTACGACGACACCGCCCGGCTGTGGAACTTCGCCGACCCCCGGCGGCCCACGGCCCTGGCCGCCCCGATCAGCCACACCGACAGCGTCAACATGGTGGCCTTCAGCCCGGACGGACGCCTGCTCGCCACCGCGGGCAACGACGGCGCCGCCCGGCTATGGGACCTCACCGACCCGCAACGTCCCCAGCAGCAGACCTCCCTCGAGGCCCACACCGACCGCGTCTCCTCGGTCGCCTTCAGCCCCGACCGGCACACCGTGGCGACCGGCGGCTACGACCGCGCGGCACTGCTGTGGGAGACCGACGCCGAACGAGTCGCCACCCGGCTGTGCCGGCTGGCCCACCCGCGCATCGGCCGGCAGGAGTGGACCCGGCACTTCCCCGGCCTGCCCTACCGACCACCGTGCCCATGACCAGCGCACCCAGAGAGCCAGGAACTCGGCGAGGATTGACGGGCCGGTCGGCCTCGTCCACGATCAGGCATCGTCTGTGGAGGGAAGACGGTCACCGTTGCCGCGGCCGGTGTGGAGCACGAGTTCGACGGTCCAGCCGAGCCGGTCGCACCTCACGGACGCCGCGGCGGATGGGGATTGTGCGGATCAGGATTCAATGGGGAGAGCCGGGAGCTGTCAGACGGTGAAGACGCGCTCGACTTCGTCGCGTTGGGTGTGCAGGTCCCAGTAGAGAGGGGCGATCTCCTCGGCCTCCGCGGTCGGGGCTCCGGGAGGGCCGCCCGCGCCGATCCACACGCCGATCGCGACGTGCGCGGCCTGGATACCGGTGCCGGCCAGCTCCTTGTGCAGGTTGAGCACCCAGTTGCGCAGCGCTGCCTGGGCGGCGTTGACGTTGCCGAGCATCGGGTGAGGGTCGACCGAGCCGCCTCCGTTGGTGTAGAGCAGGGTGCCCGCGCCGGCCTCACGCATCGCGGGGAGGACCGCCTGGGTGGCGGTGATGGCGCTGTAGAGCAGCAAGTCGATCAGCCCCTGCACATCGGACGGGTTGGTCTGGGACGGGGAGGCGAGGGCCAAGGAGCCGATGCTCGGGGCCGGGGAGTGCTCCAGGACATCGATGCCGCCGAAGAGAGTGGCGGCGTCCTTGAGAGCCTGGGCCAGCGCGTCGTGGTCGAGCACATCCGCCGGGAACGCGGCGGCGGTGATGCCCTCTGCGGTGAGCTGGCCGACGAGGTCGTCGAGCTTGGCTCGGTTACGGGCGATGAGAGCGACATCGTAGCCCTGGGAGCCGAAGGTGCGGGCGATGGCGAGGCCCATGCCGGGGCCGGCGCCGACGATGGCGAGAGTAGGCATGATCAGCTCACTTTCCATTAGGTATGGGGTCAGGAGGTTGCGGAGGGGACGGCGCAGCCGTCGGAGCCGCAGGCCGGGGCGAAGGTGACCGGGTGGGTCTCATCCCAGGCTTTGCGCAGGAGCTGCCGCAGGCTGTCGCAGTCCTGCGCGCCGGCGACCACGTACCGGCCGGCGAGTCCGCTCACGGTCCAGGACGAGCTCACCGGCGAGCGTCAGCAGGTCCTCCAGCGAGAAGACGGGCTCGGCCCGGCCGAAGTAGGCGCGAAAGATCGCCTCCCACGCCGCCCGGTTCTTCCCCTCGGCGGAGGCGTGCGCGAGGAACTCGTGCGCCAGGTCGGTGTTGCCGACCGTGTTGTCCAGTACTCGGTACGGGCTCAGGCCCTCGCTCTCGGCCGGCGCTTCGACCCGCCGGGTCGAGGTCTCGGCCTGACCGCTGCCCATGCCGTACCGACCCTGCAGAGCGTCACGGACGGTGCCCTCGGGGAAGCCGCTGCCGGGCGGGAAGGACCGGTGAACCACCTCTACATGCGCGCCGTGCTCGAACCGCTCGACGGCTCGCTCCAGGCGATGACTGCCCAGCCCGCACCAAGGGCAGGTCATCTCGGACCAGATCTCGACCGTCACAGCATCCCCTCGATTCCTACTATTTGTGCGTAACGTCAAGATAGGACAGCATGGAGAGGCTTACAAAAGGCACATCACTGTGCGTCACGGAGGGGAATGTGCGTCATGGAGCACGCAGGAGGATCGGCGGCCGCCGCGAGCCGGGGACCCTGCGCGGCGATCCCGGCCGACCAGATGGCCTTCATCCGCCAGATCCTGGACCGGGTCGGCGACAAGTGGAGCATGCTGATCATCGCGATCCTGGAGGACGGCGCCCTGCGCTACACCGACCTGCAACGCGATGTCCCCGGCATCTCCCAGCGCATGCTCAGTCACACCCTGCGCCAGCTTCAGCAGGACGGGCTGATCACCCGCACGGCCTACGCGGAGGTCCCGCCGCGCGTCGAATACACCCTCACCCCCCTCAGCCGCGGCCTGCTCGACATCGTCAAACAGCTGATCGGCTGGGCCTCCGACCACCACGACGAGATCCGCGCCCACCGCGACCGCGCCGCAGCCGGGTCCTGACAGCCGCGAATGGCCGCTGTTACATCCGCGACCGCACCCTGGAAGGCCACGAATCCGCCCGCGCCCGCAGCAAGGCCATCGGCGGCGCCGCCGCGGATCGCCTCGGCCGCACACGGCGGCAAACCGAATAGACCGGATTCCCGCCGGCGTCCAGCCCCTCCACCAGGCGGTCATCCGTCACCAAGATCCCCCACTCGCCCGGGGGGACCATGCCACCACCAGCCCCGTCAGCCACGGCCACGACGTCTCATCGGTGTCGTCGGCCGTGAGCGGGTGGCGGACCCGCACCGGCGACGCGTCCGGGAACGGGTTCGCCTGCCGGGCCAGCGCCCCGCCACACCCAGCTCCAGATCCGACTTGGCCAACATCGCCTCGATGGCGCCCGCGGCCAGCTCATGGGCCAGCGCCAGGATGACCGTGTCGCTCGCCGCGAACGCCTCCACCGCCGTCACGTACTGGTCGACCTTCGCGGCCGTGGTCGCGTTCAGGCCCTGGCCCTGCCAGCGTCGATGCAGGTGAACTCGTTCAATGGCGATTCAGGAGCCGACAGGCATGCGCCGGCACCCTGCTCCCTTCCGTTCTGCTACGGCGTTGCTCATCGACCGGCCTTGTCGTCGCGGCGCGGAAGCCGCCAGTCCGGCCGAACGTAATGACAGGTGTAACCACTCGGATAACGTTCCAGGTAGTCCTGGTGCTCGGGTTCCGCTTCCCAGAACGGCCCGGCCGGCTCGACCTCGGTGACCACCTTGTCCGGCCAGAGGCCGGAGGCATCCACATCGGCAATCGTGTCCTCCGCGACCCGCCGCTGCTCATCACTGGTGTAGAAGAGGGCCGACCGGTAGCTGACTCCGACGTCGTTACCTTGGCGGTTCTTTGTGCTCGGGTCGTGGATCTGGAAGAAGAACTCGAGAAGGTCCCGGTACGAGATCTTCTCCGGATCGAAGATGATCTCGATCGCCTCAGCATGAGATCCGTGGTTCCGGTAGGTCGCGTTCGGTATGTCCCCGCCCGTGTACCCGACCCTCGTGGCATGTACCCCGTCGCGTTTGCGGATGAGGTCTTGCATCCCCCAGAAGCAGCCTCCCGCAAGGACCGCTCTCTCGCTCGATTCGCTCATCGCTTCGCCCTCCACCCCAGTACTCGAACAGCGTTGCGCCACCCCTTCACTCTTCCAGCTTGCGGTCCCGGTAGTAACGGCGCAGGAAACAACTGGTACACACGCCGGCGATCCACCTCCCAGCTCGCGCTCGAAGACTCATAAGGGAGCCTCTGACCTGCGTATCCGGATGAATTTCCGCGGATACGCAGGTCACCGACTCTTTACCTCGATCGGAATCCTGTGGATCTGCGGGTGTTCGCCGAGAATGTTCGCGAGCTGCGATGTCCCCGACCGGTGCCGGCGACGAAGATCGACGAAGGAGAGGCCACGGCGACATACCCACTCGCGACCTCCCGATGCGTCAAGCGAATTGCCGCTGACCCCCTGGGCTGGCCACGGCGAGCCTCAAACGCGCCGTTCGGCTCTTGCGGCGCACACAGAGGAGACGAAGCAAGGCCCCGGAAGACTTCCCGGGCCAGGTCGCACGAACCGGCGACCACCCGGGGCAGCCGCGGCACGGCCCGGGCGGTACGCACTAACGCGACGCACCTGCACGTTCCAACAGCTCCGCAGTCGCCTCCCACAAACGCCGCTCCCGATCCCGGTCATGAGCGACCGGCTGCACCTCGGTCAGCTTGGACTTCACCACGAACGCACCCCCGCGCAAACGCGCCCACTTGTCGTCAAGAGCCATCGCAGCCAGCAGCGGCCCCGAACGCTGCGGCGTCGACACGCCAGGAACCCGACCCAAGGCGCGACTCATCACCCGAAACGCCGCGGGAGCGCCACGACCCAGCGCGGTGCCGGGCATCCAGCCCGGCTCGAACACCGACACGTTGATCCCGGCGCCGACACGACGCTGCAGCTCATGGGCGTAGTACAGGATCGCCAGCTTGGCGTTGGAATACGCGACACCGGAGACAGTCATACCCGGAGCCTGCCCACCGGCGGCCGGGCGGGCCAGCTCAACAGGATCGGCCCACTTGGCCTCGGCCACCCCCAGCAGCCTGCGCCAGAAATTCGCGTGATACGTGTTCGAGCCCAGCAGCACGACCCGCGCCGGGGCGGTGAACGAGCCAAGCAGGTCACCGACGAGCTGAGCGTGGGCAAGGTAGTTGACGGCGAAAGTCAACTCGTAGCCATCGGACGAGGCCAGCCGGGTGTCGGTCGAGATGACACCGGCGTTGGCGATCAACGCCCGCAGCGGCCCTACCGTACCGGCAGCGAGCAGATCGCGCACCGCGACCGCGGCCGCACGCACGTCGGCCAGGCGCGACAGATCGCAGCCGACCTCACAAACCCGCGCGCCGCGCGCGCGGGCCTCGTCGGCGACCGCGGTCAGATCCCGCCCGGCGCGGCCCACCAGCAGCAGATCGGGGCGCTGCCCGTCCCGGCGGTCGGCCATGGCCAGCACAGCATGGCGGCCCAGGTTGCGGGTCGGGCCGGTGATCAGAACAGTTCCGGGTTCGGTCATAGCCCCAGCCTGCGAGATCGGCCGGGCCACAGGCAGTCGTCCGGTTTTCGTAGGACTGCCAGGGCCAGGACAACCCGGTGCGGGCTCCCGCAGACTGGAACGCGTGGAAACATGGGAGTTCGGCCGGACGGTACGCCGCTGGCGCGACCGGGTGGCACCCGAGACCGCCGGCGTACCGGTAGGCCGCCGACGCCGGGCCAGCGGCTTGCGCCGCGAAGAACTGGCCGCGCTCGCCGGCATCTCGGCCGACTACCTGACCCGCCTCGAACAGGGACGCGCGACCGCGCCATCAGCGCAGGTGGTGGAGTCACTGGCCCGAGCGCTGCGCCTGCCCGACACCGAACGCGACCTGCTCCACCGCCTGGCCGGACACGCCGCGCCCGGCCCGGACGTCGTACCGTCGCGGATCCCCCCGAGCGTGCAACGCCTGCTCGACCGGCTGTCCCACACCCCCGTGATCGTGTACGACGCCAGCTGGACACTCGTGCTGGCCAACCCGCCCTACGACGCGCTCATGGGCGACACGACCACCTGGCACGGCCTGGAACGCAACGCCGTCTGGCGCAACGTCACCCGCCTGCCCTCCCGGGTCGCGCACACCCCGCAGGAGCAGTCCCAGCACGAAGCCCGGCTCGTGACCGACCTACGCCTGACGGCCTCGCGCTACCCCGCCGACCGCACCCTGCGACGCCTGATCACCGACCTGACCTCCGGCAGCCCCCGCTTCGCCGAACTCTGGGACGCCGACACCCCACCACCCCTGACCGATCCGTCCAGACACAAGACCATCAACCACCCGGCGGTAGGCCCGATCACCCTCGACTGCGACACGCTGCTCGTCGCCCTGGACGACCTGCGCATCACCGTCTACACCGCCGACCCCGGCACCGAGGACGCCGACCGCCTGGCCCTCGCCATCGTCCTGGGCACCCAGTCGCTGGAGCGTTGACCACGAACGTTTCGGCGTGTCGGTCCGCGAGCAGCACGTCGATACCTGTACCTGATCGGCCTGCGAGAGCGCAGCCCAGTGCGCCGTGGCCAGTCCGGACGGCGGGGCCGTCGCCGCCCTCACCGGCTCATGCTCATCCACCTGGAGGTCGGCCACTCCGAGCTGGGCGTTTCCTGGTGGCGTACGGGCGAAGCCCGTGCCTCTGTGGTTTGGAAAAATTGAAAACCCTAAAGCGAGCGCCTTTACATTGTAGATTTCTTAAGGGGAGAGCAGCGGCAGTTGGGCCAGCCCATAAGCCGTATAAGGTTGCGAAAGCCCGTCCAGCGACTTCTGGGTTGCGCAGGAGCCCATCCAGATCTCCCCCGCGACGGTCGCAATCCCGCCACGCCACTCCCCCACCACCGGGTGAAGATCGCCGCCAGAGACCGTGGCGCCGAGGACGCGCACCGTGGGTGGAAGCGATCATGCCGGCGAGGCCAGATAGCCGGCCCAGATGTACTCGCTCCCGGGCGGCCGGGCGCTCGTCCGGAATCGGCGCCGGCTCGATGCCGGCGGCAGCGCGGCTGGACCATCCCGGCGCGCGATGCCAGGCTGGGCGTCGGCGATACTGTGGGCGTGGAGTACGTGTCCAGAGTGCCGCGACCGCCGCTGGACGGGCTGATCGACGACCTTTACTACCTGGAGGGTGCGCCGCCGTACGCCCGGCTGACGCTCCCGCCGAGTCCGTCGGCGTTGCTCATCGTCAACCTCGGGGCGCCGTTCCGCATCCGCGCCGGCACCGACATCGAGACGGCCGAGTACGCCGACGGCTGCGTGGTCACCATGCCCACCCGCGCCTACGAGTTCGGCTATCCGCCGGAGACCCGGTCAGTCGGCGTGCACGTCAAGCCGTGGGGGCTGGCGCCGTTCCTGCCGATGCCCGCGGCCGAGCTGTGTGACCGGCCGGTGACGGTAGAGCAGGTTTGGGGCCGGCCCGCCGTTGCTGAGCTGCGGGACCGGCTGGCCACGGCGGCCGGGCCGTACGAGATGCTGACGCTGCTCGAGGAGGAGCTGATGCGACGGCTGTGCGAGACCGCCGGTCTGGGGCTGGTCCGCCATACGAGCAGCGTCCTCGCGGCGACCAGCGGGGCGGTGGCGATCGGCGACCTGAGCGTGGCAGCCGGTGTCAGCAGCACTCATCTGGCGCAACGGTTCAAGGAGCTCATCGGCGTCACGCCGAAGCGGCTGGCCCGCACCTACCGCTTCACCGCCACCGTGTTCGCGATCAACCCCGCCGGACCGATCGACTGGGGCGACCTCGCCGGTGGCGCAGGCTACTTCGACCAGGCCCACTTCGGCCACGAGTTCCGGGCGTTCACCGGGCTCACGCCGACCCGGTACGTCGAAGTCCGGCGCCGGTTCCTGCGCGAACATCCCGGCCACGCGATAGACGGCTGGCCGCTGCCGGCCGATTGATTTCTTACAAGAGCGACAGCTCACGACACGCTAATTTGGGGGCACCCCAAAGCAGAGGAGAGCCCCGTGGGCAAGGTGGTCATGTACAGCTCGGTGTCGGTGGACGGCTTCGTCGCGGACGAGAATGACCAGCCCGGACCGCTGTTCGACTGGTTGACCAGCGGTGACGTCCCGTTGGACGAGAGCGGCGAGCTGAAGGTGTCGCAGACCTCCTACGACTACACCCGGGCGTACTGGGACCAGATCGGGGTGACAATCGCCGGCCGCCACGTCTTCGACCTGACGGACGGCTGGGACGGGAAGCCTCCGAGCGGGGTCGACCACGTGGTCGTCGTGACGCACCGGCCGGAGCCCGAGGGCTGGGACCCCGAGGCGCCGTTTCACTTCGTCGACGGTGTCGAGGCAGCCGTGGCCAAGGCGCAGGAGCTTGCGGGTGACCGCTTGGTCGAGGTCGCCGCTGGCGACGTCGGCGGCCAGGTGCTTGCCGCGGGCCTGGTCGACGAGGTGCGCATGGACGTCGTACCCGTCGTGTTCGGGTCCGGCAAGCGCTACTTCGGGTCGGTCCACGCGCAGCACCTGTTGGAGGATCCTGACGTGGTGATTCAGGGCAACCGGGTGCTTCACCTCCGCTATCGGGTGCGCCGTTGACCGATATGAGCGGGTACGCGAAGAAGTCCACTGCGAACGGTGACACAAGATCGGGCCTCCGGCTGCGTTTGCGCATCGCTGTCCCTGGTCGGGCAGCCGACGCCGATCCGCCCCAGCGCCTCACCTGCGGCAAGCTCAACTCAAGATCACTGGTTGCCGGTTTCCGTCGCATCTTGGCCGACCCCCGAACGGACTTGGCCTGAGCGTGGCCTCGGGACTTTGAGCCCGATCAACGCGCCGACGCCGCCCTCCCCATCACAAGGTCATCGTCCGCTCCGGCAAGGGCGAGACCTCCCGCGAGATCCCGCTCCTGGACGGCACCACGCGGACCTCCATCACCGAGTGGCGCACCGACCGCGCTCCGGGCCCGGCGCCCACACCCCGGCGCTGTTCCTCAATCACCGCGCGGCGGGCGTCTGCCGACCCGGGCGGTCGACCAGCTCATGAACGGACTCGCCACCGACGCCGCATCCTCGACACCACCCGCCGCCACACCCTGCCCACCCACGCCGACCTCGAAGACGCCGTCAGCCACCTCCCCACCGACCAGTAGGGCCACCGCTGAACTGGGCGAACTCAATCGCGCGTACCTGGCCGCACGAGGCTTGCCGACACCCCGATTCCCGGCCGGCCGGGCGAGACGTGCGGTTCGGGGTCATCTCACGGAGACGAGTTCCTGGGGCAGCCGGTCGCCCGTGACCCTGGCACGGATCATGTCTGTGAACAGTCCGGGCTTCTCGCCGTTCCATGCGTGGCCCACTCCGGGTGCCAGGCACGCCTCGCCGTGGGGGAAGGCAGCGGCGATGTCGGCCAAGGAGCGCCTGGTGAGATCGTGCTCGTTCTCACCAGCTACTGCCAGAACCGGGCATGGGGAGTCCGCGGCCTGGGCCGCCAGCCGAAAGCCGAGGGCTTCGTCGCTGACCCTGCGGAACGCCTGCCGGCTGGTAGCCCGCGCGGCGCTCTGGTAACCGTCGATGTCGGCTGCCGGGACGTTGAGCGCGCGGGCATTGGCCCGCAGCACCGGTCCCCATTTCATGACCGGGGCCATGAGCGTGCCCAGGAGCCGCAGCCTGCCCGGGTTGGGGAACGGCAGCACGTTCACCCCACTCACGATCGCGCCGATCACCACCTCGGGAGCGGTCGCGGCCAGGTGCGCCGCCACATAGCCGCCCAGGGACAGGCCGACGACATGCGCCCTGCCCCCCGGCGCCCGTGCGCTGATCACCTCGGCTACCAGCTGGGCGGTATCGGCGATCGAGATCCACGGGTGCATGTTGCTCTGCCCGTGCCCGGGCAGATCGGGAACCAGGACGTGCATGTCGCCGGCCAGCGCAGAGACCTGCTTGGTCCACATCCAGCCGCTGGTACCCACGCCGTGCAGGAGCACCACCGCCGGCGCCTCTACGGCACCCACTTCTTGGACAAAGATCGCCATACCCGTCATGCTGGCACAACCATCTCTGACCGTGTTGCTCCCGATCTTTTTCATACGCGATGTAGTGTCCGTTGTCATCAGAGGCGGCCGCGTGCATGCCTCTGAGCGGCGGAGGCCCCAGATGTACGCCGTTCGGCCCCGAGCCGGTTCAGGCCGTTACGACCATCACCCCGTGCAGAGCCGCGCCAAGTGGTAGTCGAGCAGCGCCGCGACGTCCTCGGGTGTGTAGTGTCCGACCAGGGTGGCGTTCACGACGCCCTGTGCGAAGGCGTACAGGATGCTCGCCTCCTTGCCGGCATCCAGGTGGGCGGCGAGTTGCCCGGCGGCCTGGGCGGCCCTGATCTGCTCGGCGAAGAAGGACAGCAGGAGCGGCAACCCGAGCCGCATCGCGACCGCCTGGTGCTCGGACACCACCGAGCTCGCCTGGAACGCCAGCCCGATGCGGTTCAGGTAGCTGCGCTCGTCGTCCAGTGGCAACAGCTCCAGCACGGTCGCCCGCAGCACGTCGAGCGGCGTGGACTGGTGCGCGGCCACGGCGGCCACCCGTTCCCCGATCCAGATCCCGATGCGCTCCAGCGCCAGCAGCAGCATCTGGTCCTTCGTCGTGACGTAGTACTGCACCGCCCCCATGGACATCCCGGCCTCGGCAGCGACCACCCTCAGGCTGACGCTCTCCATGCCCTTGTCGTGGATGACGCGGTGCACGGCCTCGGCGATGTGCCGCCGCCGGGCCTCGTGGTCGACGATCTTCGGCATATCCCGCCACTTTATCATGCGAGTGCATGGTAAAAACCATCGCCCCCGTTTATCATGCGACTGTATGACAAACGGGAGTGATGGGGGTGAATCTGCATGCGGATTCTGATCATCGGAGTCGGCACGCGCGGGGACGTGGCGCCGTACACGGGGCTGGGGGTGCGGTTACGGGAGGCCGGGCACGAGGTGGCGATCGCCGCGCACGAGCCGTACGCGGCGCTGGTGACCGACGCCGGCCTGGACCATCTACCGCTTCCCGGAGACCCGCTCCCTGCGCTGACCGGCCGTTTGTCCGTACGCATCAGCGCTTTCAAGGAATACAGCGAGCAACTCATGGAAGGCATGGCCGCGATCGCCGAGCAGAAGGCGGACCTGCTCCTGCTCGGCTTGGCGGGCGCGTCGGGCTATCACGTCGCCGAGGCGATGGGCGTGCCGAGCATGGGGGTGCACCTGCAGCCGGTCGACCCCACGGGGGACTTTCCGCCGGTCATGAGCCTGTTCCACCGGTCGCTCGGGCGGTGGGGGAACCGCAAGGCGGCCCGGCTCGCGTTCGAGTCGCCCGCCGCCGGCCCGCTGCTCGCCGGGTTGAGCACCAAGATGCGGGCCCGGCTGGGGCTGCCCCCGATGACCCCGCGCGCCCTGTACCGGCACCGGGAGAGCACGCGCTGGCCGGTCTTCCACGGGGTCAGCCCGGTGGTGCTGCCGCGTCCGTCCGACTGGCGGCCGGGGCTGGAGATCACGGGCTACTGGTGGCCGCTCCGGCCGCGGGGCTGGCAGCCGGATCCGGTGCTGTGCGACTTCCTCACGTCCGGGCCCGCACCGGTCTTCGTCGGCTTCGGCAGCCTGGCGGGCCCGCGGGCCGAGCAGTACACGGAGCTGGCCGTGCACGCGCTGCGGCGGGCCGGGTTGCGCGGCGTGTTGCAGACCGGTCTGCGGGGACGCCTCTCGGACGATGTGCTGGCGGTCGGCGACGTGCCGCACGACTGGCTGTTCCCCCGGATGGCCGCCGTCGCCCACCACTGCGGCGGCGGCACCACTGGGGGCGGGGTGCGGGCGGGGGTGCCTGCCGTGGCCGTGCCGGTGATGAACGACCAGCCGTTCTGGGCGTCCAGGCTGGTGGCACTCGGCGTGGCTCCGGCCGCGATCCCGTTCCGCCGCCTGACGCCCGCACGGCTGGCCGCCGCGCTCACCACAGCGGTCACCGACCCGGCCTACCGGCAGCGGGCCCAGGCCCTGTCGGTCCAGGTCATGGTAGAGGACGGCGCGGCACCCGTCGTCGAGGCGGTGAACCAGCTCCAGGCAGCCCGAGGGCCCGGCCGCCGGCCAAGGTGACAGGTCGGACGGGAGGCGCGTCTTGCCGTCCTTCCGGACCATCACCGTCCGGTGCCGGCTCTCCGCACCCGCATCGAACCCCGCAGGCGGAACGTGCGGATGGACTGCGCGTGACCACCGTCGGCGGCCCGCGCCGGGCTCGACCGGTCCACGCCGTACCCCAGGCAGTACGCAAGGCGATCCGGCCCGTGCAGGTCTTCTCGGTGTTGTGCACGATCGGCGTGATGCCCGCGCCCGTTCGGGGGCAGCGAAGCTCTGTGACGGCTGATCCCTCATTGTGTGATGGAACGATGACAACGCGGCTGACCGCCGGATTCGCCTGATTGCCTACGGACCATGCAACCGACGAACCCCTCCCCTGGCTCCCCGTTCCCCCAAGGATCCACCGGCCGCCGTCGTGCCGGAGTGATGGCGGCCGTGGCCGTCGCGGTCGGGGCCGCGGTGACGGCCTG
>NZ_JBFANM010000092.1:0-43207 GCF_040674815.1 Nonomuraea sp. NPDC049709 | reverse complement strand
GGCCGGGGATGCACCGCCTGCCTGCGGCGCGCCCCCGCCTGCGCTGCGCGGGGTTGGGGGTCCGGGCGTGCTCTATCATTGCGTCGGGGCCGGGCGGGGGGCCGGCCGGGCCCCCCCCCCCGCTCCCGGGCCTCAGCCCGCGTCCGTCAGTCGTCATCGTCGTCCGGCACCGGTATGGACTGGGTCACCTGCGTCGGGACCCGCGTGTCGGCCTGTGCTGCGGCGGCCGCCACGCCGAACAGGGCTGTGACGCCCACGGCGGCCGCGAGGGCTGAGCTGATGATGGTTGTCCGCATTGCGGGTACCCCCGGTTCCTGCTTGTTCGCGACGCCGTCCCTGGGGCCGGCCGTCGCCCGGCAGTCAAGGGTCGGGCTGCCCCGGTGCGGGGCAGGGCCATCCCGTCACGGCGTCAAATGCGGCCCAACTGCCGCCGCCCGAGGCGCAGGCGTACCACCTGTCGCAGAAACTCCGCGGGAGACCGTAAAAGCATTCTTGCGGCGATATTCGGTAAAACCATCGGTTCGTCGCACGTTCGCCTGCCTGATGCGGGAATGGTGGAGTAATCGCAGGTAGCCGGGCTGCGTGCCACTCCGACTGGTGAGAGATCATGGCGAACGACCGCAAGCGCGAGCCGTCGCTGATCGATGCGCTGATCCCGATGGTCGCCCTGGTCGTGCTGATCGGCGGCGCGCTGGCGCTGTTCGGGCTGGACGCGCTGAACGGGCCGATCCAGGTCGCGCTGGTGCTGTGCGCGCTGGTGGCCGCCCTGGTGGTGCTGAAGAACGGTCATCCCTGGGAGGACGTCCAGGCCAGCGGGCAGCGCGCCCTGTCCTCGATCACCAGCGCGATGTTCATCCTGCTGGCGGTCGGCGCCCTCATCGGCGTCTGGAACATGTCGGGCACCATTCCCACCCTGGTCTACTACGGCATCCAGGTCCTCTCGCCGGGCTGGTACTACGCGGCCTCCGCGCTGATCTGCGGCCTCATCGCGATGTCGATCGGCAGTTCGTGGACCACCGCGGGCACCATCGGGGTGGGGCTGGTCGGCATCGCCACCATGCTCGGTGTCTCGCCGGCCATCACGGCGGGCGCCGTGATCTCCGGCGCCTACCTGGGCGACAAGCTGTCCCCGCTGTCGGAGACCACCGTGCTGACCGCCCAGCTCGTCAAGGTGGACCTCTACCAGCACATCAAGCGGCAGGCGTGGACCTCGGTGCCCGCCTTCGTGCTCGGGTTCGTGCTGTTCCTGCTGCTCGGCCTCGGCCGTGGACCGTCGCCGGCGCAGGAGGGCGAGACCGCTGTCGACCTGAAGGCGCTGGGCGACATCTTCTGGATCACCCCGCTGAACCTGCTGCCGCTGCTGCTGCTGGTGGTGCTGTCGATCCGCAAGACCCCCGCCACGCTGGCCCTGGTGGCCTCGACCCTCTTCGCGGGCCTGCTCGGCCCGTTCACGCAGCCCGCGGTGGTGGCCGAATTCGCGGGCCAGGGCGGCGTCCTGGGCGGAGTCAAGGCGGTATGGCAGGCCATGGCCACCGGGTTCGACAAGAACTCCGGCATCGCCGACGTCGACGCGCTGCTGTCGCGCGGCGGCATGGAGAGCATGCTGACGACGCTGTGGCTGATCATCGGCGCGGTCACGTTCGGCACCGTTCTGGAGGAGTTCGGGCTGATCAACCGGCTCATCGCGCCGATGGTGCGCTCGGCCAGGGGCACCGGACGGCTGTTCCTGACGGTGTTCGCGTCGGCGTTCGGGCTCAACGTCATCGCCGGTGACCAGTACATCGCGCTGGTGCTGCCGGCGCGCGTCTACCGGGCCGAGTTCGCCCGGCGCGGCCTGGCGCCGGCCAACCTGTCGCGGCTGACCGCCGACAGCGGCACGGTGACCTCGCCCCTGGTGCCGTGGAACTCCTGCGGCGCCTTCATGAGCGCCGTGCTCGGCGTCTCCACGCTGGCCTACCTGCCGTTCTGCTTCTTCAACATCTTCAGCCCGCTGCTGAGCGTGCTGTACGGGTTCACCGGTTTCAGGATCGAGCGGGTAGCCGCGTCGGAGGTCACCCATGAGCAGCACCACTGACACCAGGCAGGCCGCCCAGGGGTTGTCGCTGCCGACCCTGACGGCCATGGTCGTCGGCTCGATGGTCGGCGCCGGCGTGTTCTCCCTGCCGCGCAACTTCGCCCAGGCCACCGGCGTGCTCGGCGCGGTCGTCGCCTGGGTGGTCGCGGGGGCCGGCATGCTGATGCTCGCCCTCGTCTTCCAGACGCTCGCCGTGCGCAAGCCGGACCTGAACGCCGGCGTCTACGCCTACGCCAAGGCCGGGTTCGGCGAGTTCCCCGGCTTCTTCTCCGCCTTCGGCTACTGGGCCAGCGCCTGCGTCGGCAACGTCTCGTACTGGGTGCTGATCAAGTCCACGCTGGGGGCCGTCATCCCCGGCTTCGGCGAGGGGAACACGCTCCTGGCGGTCCTGGTGTCCATGGTGTGCGTGTGGGCCTTCCACCTCATGATCATGCGGGGGGTCAAGGAGGCGGCCGCGATCAACAAGATCGTGACCGTGGCCAAGGTCCTGCCGATCCTGCTGTTCGTGGTGATCCTCGCCGTCGCCTTCCGGTCCGGCGTCTTCACCGCGAACCTGTGGGGCGACGGGCGGCTGTTCGACCAGGTCAAGGCCACGATGCTGGTGACGGTGTTCGTGTTCCTCGGCGTCGAGGGGGCCAGCGTCTACTCCCGGTACGCGCGCCGGCGCGAGGACGTCGGCCGGGCGACCGTGCTCGGCTTCCTGGGCGTGCTGGCGCTGTTCGCCTCGGTCACGCTCCTGTCGTACGCCGCCCTGCCCAAGGCCCGGATGGAGGGGCTGCGCCAGCCGTCCATGGCCGGGGTGCTCGAATCCGTCGTCGGCACCTGGGGGGCCGTGCTGATCAGCGTCGGGCTCATCGTCTCGGTGCTGGGCGCGTACCTGGCCTGGACGCTGATGGCGGCCGAGGTGCTGTTCGTGGCGGCCAAGGACGACGACATGCCGGCCTTCCTGCGGCGCGAGAACCGGCACGGCACCCCGGTGGCCGCCCTGGTGATGACCAGCGCGCTCATCACCGCCGTGCTGGCGATCACGCTGTTCTCCGACGACGCCTTCTCCTTCACGCTCAAGCTGACCAGCGCGCTGTCGCTGGTGCCCTATCTGCTGGCCGCCGGGTATGCGCTCAAGCTCGGCGGCACCGGCAGGCAGGTCCTGGTGGCCGCGCTGGCCGTGATCTACACGGCGTTCCTCATCTTCGCCGCCGGGCTGGAGTTCCTGCTGCTGTCGTGCGTCATCTACGCCCCCGGCACGGTCCTGTTCGCCCTGACCCGCCGCGAGCGCGGCAGGCGCGTCTTCTCCCCCGCCGAGCTCGTCCTGTTCGCCGTGGTCGCCGTGGGCGCCGTCCTCGGCGTCATCGGCCTGGTCACCGGGTTCATCACCATCTAGGAGGCTTCCATGTCGTACGGCGTGCACTCCGAGGTCGGCACACTGCGCAAGGTCATCGTGCACCGGCCCGAGCTGAGCATGAAGCGGCTCACACCCGACAACAACGACCGGCTGCTGTTCGACGACATCCTCTGGGTCGAGCAGGCGCAACGCGAGCACGACGCGTTCGTGGCCATGATGCGCGAGCGCGGCATCGAGGTCTTCCACCACCAGCAGTTGCTGGCCGAGGCGCTGGACTCCGGCTTCGCGGCCAGGCAGCACGCGGTCGAGCAGGCCGTCACCCATCTGACCGTGGGGCCCGCCCTGGTCGACACCGTCCGCGAGACGCTCTCCGGCTGGAGCGGCGACAAGCTCGCCACCCACCTCATCGGCGGGCTCAGCAAGCGGGAGTACGGCATCGCCGCCCTCGACGACAGGTCACTGGTCGCCGCCTCGGCCACGCCCGGCGACTTCATCCTGCCGCCGCTGCCCAACACCCTCTACCAGCGCGACCCGTCGGCCTGGCTGTACGGCGGGGTCTCGCTCAACCCGATGTTCTTCCACGCCCGCCTGCTGGAGACCATGAACCAGTCCACGATCTACCACCACCACCCGATGTTCGCCTACGAGGACTTCGCCTTCTGGTACCCCGCCGCCGGGGAGGACGCGCGCTTCGACGAGGAGGACTACGGCACCGCCGCCATGGAGGGCGGCGACATGATGCCCATCGGCAACAGGACGGTCGCCATCGGCCTGTCCGAGCGCACCAACGCCCGCACGGTCGAGCACGTCGCACTGTCGTTGTTCGCCGCCGGCGCCGCCGAGCGGGTGATCGCCGTCAACATCCCGAAGCGCCGCTCGTACATGCACCTCGACACCGTGTTCACCCTGCTCGACGTCGACAAGGCCACCGTCTACCCGCCGTTCCTGGAGACCGCCACCACCTACTCGCTGCGCCCCGGCGACAAGCCGGGCACGCTGGAGGTGCACCGCGACGCCGGCTTCGTCACCGCCCTGGAGGAGGCGCTCGGCCTGAGCCGGCTGGAGGTCATCCCGACCGGCGGCGACGACTACCAGCAGGCCCGCGAGCAGTGGGACTCCGGCAACAACTTCTTCGCCCTGGCCCCGGGGGTGGTCGTCGGCTACCACAAGAACCAGTTCACCAACCGCAAGCTGCGCGAGCACGGCGTCGAGGTCATCGAGATCGAGGGATTCGAGCTCGGCAAGGGCCGAGGGGGCGCGCACTGCATGACGTGCCCCATCGAGCGCGACGGCGTCTACTAGCGGGTCATGATCCGGGGCGGGCGGCGTCGAGGAGGTTCTGCCTGGCGTCGGCCGGGAGCAGGTAGCCCGCCTTGAGGTTGTGGGCGTCGGCGCGGGCCACGGCGGCGACGTAACGGCCGTGGGAGGGGTACAGCTCGTCGAGTCGCGCCTGGTCGAAGGGGATGTGGGTGCCGAACAGCACGCAGAAGGTCTCGCCGGAGTTGTCGCCGGTGTTCAGCGCGGTGGGCGCCGCGACCTGCGAGAGCCGGATGCCGCCGCGGGCCAGGCCCAGCTCGTCGCGGGCCTTGGTGCCGTCGGGGGCGAACTCCAGCGGCGGCGCGGCGGGCGGCGCGACGCCGCGCTCGGCCCAGCGGGTCAGGTGGTCGTAGGCGGCGGCTATGACGTGGTGCAGCGGGACGCGGCTGAACGGCGGGCGGGCACACGTGTACGTGGGGGCCTGGCCGAGGTCGCGGGTGAGCAGCGGCACCCGGCTGCGGTAGCCGTGCCAGCCGGAGTGGGCGCTGCCGGCCACCTCCCAGCGCCGGAACCGCTCGGTGTCGGGTGGTCGCACGGGGGTGCGCACGTCGGTCTCGGACAACACCTGGAAGACCGGCTCGGCGCCGGCCCGGGTGGGGGCGTTGCCGACGATCTGCGCGAAGCCATCGAAGACGCTCTCGATCTGGGGCAGCACGGCGTCGTAGTAGACGGTGAGCCGGCCGGCGGACTGTGAGGCGCCGATGGCCAGGACGGTACGGGGGCGCAGCCGGCCGAGCGGCGCTGCCCCGGCGGGCGGTGTCCGAAGCGCCTTGGCGGCCTGGGAGAAGATGTCGTAGGAGAGCTGGTCGGTCATGAACTGCCCGCCGCCGGTGACGTCGAGGTCGCCGTACCTGGCGGGGCTCCACTGGCGTAGCTGGTTCACGCCGACCCGCTGGGCGGAGACGCCCACCCAGGCGTACCCCGCCCGGGTGATCTGCTCGGTGCTCCACAGCGCGTCCAGGTCGTATCCGGCGGTGACGTTCTGCCATTCGGCCAGGACGGTGCCGTTGAACCTGGCGGGGCTCGCCGGGCGGCGCACCAGGACCCGGGTCCGGTACGGCACGTCCGAGGCGAGCAGCTGCCCCGTCGCGCTGTAGGCGTCGGCGTTCCCCGACAGGTGGAACTCCTGCTCGACGTAGCCGAGAGAGGCCAGGTCGGCGTCGGTGGCCAGCCACGGGTAGGTCTCGGCCACGTCCGGCGAGGCCGGGTCACCCGGCGGGGCTCCCGGCAGCGGCCCTTCGACCTGGGGCACCGCGATCGGGGCCGGGACGGCGGCCGTCCCGGCCTCGCCGGCGGCCGCCGCGGGGGTGAGCAGCAGGGTCACCGCGAGCAGTGCCGCGGCCGTGCTGGGGAATGGCGTCATGGCGCGAGCTCCTTCCGGGCCGGGCCCGACCGGCCACCTCAGATCGTCTCCCCTCCCCGCCCGTCCGGCATCGGTGAAATCACCGTCCCCGTGTCACCTCATGGAGATCGCCGGCGAATCCGGTCAGGGCCCTGACGAAACTCCCGTGGCTTGTCGTCGTGGATGACGTGCCTGGCGTCGATCCGGCGGCAGACGGTATGGGGGCGAGCTCGCGGACCCGGCAGGTCTCTACTTACTTTTCCCACTTTTCACACCAGCGAGCAGGGGGCCGGGACGGGGGTAAGGGAGGATCATGGCCGATTCGCATGACGGCGAGGGGCGCAGGCCGTTGTGGCGCAGGATGGCCGGGCGGGACCCCGGCGAGTCCCATCGTGTCGCCACCCCGCTGGAGCTGCTGTCCGACCTGTGCTTCGTGGTCGCCGTGGCGCAGGCGGCCGCGGCCTTCCACCACGCGCTGGCGGAGGGGCACGCGGGCAGCGGCGTGCTCGGGTACGCCATGGTGTTCTTCGCGATCTGGTGGGCGTGGATGAACTTCACCTGGTTCGCCTCCGCCTACGACACCGACGACACGGCGTACCGGTTGCTGATCTTCGCGCAGATGGCCGGGGTGCTCATCCTCGCCGCCGGGGTTCCCGCGGCCTTCCAGGACCGGCACTTCGGGCTGGTCACCCTCGGCTACGTCGTCATGCGCATGGCCCTCGTACCGCTCTGGCTGCGCGCCGCCCACGGGCATCCCGAAGGGCGGTCGCCCGCGCTGCGGTACGCGCTGGGCATCACGCTGGTCCAGCTCGGCTGGGTCGTGCGGCTGGTCCTCCCCGACGAGCTGGAGCTGCTCTCGTTCGGCGTCCTGGCGGTGGCCGACCTGGCGGTGCCCGTCTGGGCGGAACGGGTGGGCACCACCGCCTGGCACCCGCATCACATCGCCGAGCGCTACGGCCTGTTCACGATCATCGTCCTCGGCGAGTCCATCCTCGCCGCCACCGTCGCCGTCCAGGCCGGGCTGGAGCGGCAGATCAACACGGCGGCGCTGCTGTCGGCGGCCTTCAGCGGCATGGTCATCGTCTTCGCCATGTGGTGGCTGTACTTCGCCCGCCCCGCGCACAGGCTGCTGGCCTCGGGAAAGACCGCCTTCGTCTGGGGCTACGGCCACTACTTCGTCTTCGCCTCCGCCGCCGCCATCGGCGCGGGCCTGGCGGTGAACGTCGACCACGACAGCAACCGGGCGCACGTCGGCGCCCTCGGGGCGGGGGCGGCCGTCGCCGTGCCGGTGGCCGTCTTCCTGGCCAGCCTGTGGCTGGTGCACGTGCGGCCGCATCGCCCGCGTGCCCGGGTGCGGGCCGCCTACCTGGCGGGCACGGTCGCGGTGCTGGCGACGCCGTTCACCGGCCTGCCGCTGCCGCTGATCGCGGCGGTGCTGGTCGCGCTCGTCATCGCCGGCCGCTGACCTCGCCCTGCGGTACCGCCCGGTCAGGCCTCGCGGAGGTCGCGGCGCTGCTCGGCGTACGCCTGGTCTCGACGGCGATCAGCGCGGTGAGGGCGAGCACCAGGCCCGCCGGCGCGGCGAGCGGCGGCAGGAAGATCGCGGCGGGCACGCCCGCCAGGAGCGCCCCCGTGGCCACCAGCCGTGGGACGCTCACAGGGCGTGCAGGCGACCACGACCATCCGCACCCGTTCCGCGCCGCCCGTACGGACGAGCCGGTACTCGGCCGCGAGCGCCACCACGTCGAATGAGAGCCACCACAGGCGGACCGCGACGGCGATGCCCCGGACGGCCGCCACGGGTTCCGGCGTGGGGTGTCGCTGTGGTCGGCGACGCTGTCCAGCGGGACGAGGACGTCGGTCTCCGGGTGGTACGGCGGCGGCCGAGCCGGGGACCGCCGGGCGTCCCGCACGACCGGGCGCGGGCCGGGCCGGGCGGCGCACCGGGCGTTGTCAGGCGCAGGTGCGGCTGCTCACCGGGCCAACGGTGTCGGCGGGACGTCCGGCAAGGAGGAATATTGCCCTCAGTCGTGTCCGTACGACCCGGGCGGCCACGACGTAGGGTCCAGATCAGCAACCGGTTCCCCGGTCACGACCACATCGGCCTCAACGGAGCCTTCATGACCGTCACTCCCGCGCAACTGCGCGCCCTCGTGAGCCGTGCCGAGGCACTCACCGCCGAGGTCCGGGCGCTCTGCGACGGCACCGCCAACGGATCGCCGGAACGCGACCACCTCGCGGCGGCGCGGCACGCCGCGAACTGGCTGGCCCGCGGCGCCGAGGACCTGCAGCGCGCGGCCGCGGACGTGGCCGCCGCCCAGGCCGAGCCGTGCGGCCTGCCGTGGAGCGTCTGCCCCGAGCACGGCAACACCCTCGACTCCCGCGCCGGCGTCTCCACCTGCCGGGTGTGCGGCCGCACCTGGAAGTACGACCGGCCGGGGCTGCCGTGTCCGGAGCCGGTGACGTGGAAGGTCATCGACCGGGCGGGGACGGAGACGAGGATGTGCGACGGGCACGTACTCGGCGCGCGGGCGGTCTCCGACGGCGCCACCTTCATCCGCCTCGACGCGGGGGCGTGACCGGGTTTTTGTCGGTGGCGCGGTGCAGGATCGACCTGCCAGATCGTCGACGGGGAAGGGACAGCGCGGTGCCGCCCACGAATCAGCAGGTAGTGGACCATGCCTTTTTGCGGGGCATGTATGCCGACGGCTATTTCCCCGATCACGTCGTGGACAAGGGGAAGGCGATCCTGTTACGGCTGTGCGAGCGGATCGAGGCCGAGCGGCCCGCCGACCTGGCGGCTCTGTACGCGCTCACGGCGGTGGCGACGGAGGAGTTCAACGCGCTGGACGAGGACTTCGTGGCGGCAGGCAGCGAGATCGAGACCGTCGCGCGAGAGGTGATCGCCGAGGATTTCTGGTTCGTGGCGTCGGCGTACGGGTTCGGGGAGGCCGACGTGGAGACGTTGATCGCCGACCGGGACTGGTGACGCGCGCGGACTCCCACGGCGCGAGCGGACTCCCGACGGCGCGAGCGGACTCCCGACGGCGCGGGCGAGCCACCACCCGGCCGGGCCGGGCGGTCGCTGCGTTACCCGGCCGGGCCGGGCGATGGGGGCGCCGTTCGGAACCGGGCGGGTGGCGGGAGGCCAGTCGCCGCACGTCACCGGGCAGGCCCCCGAGGGGAAGCCCGTCGGTGCGCCACCCGGCCAGGCGGGTGGCGAAAGGCCTGTCGCTGCCTCGTCCCCCGACAGGGCGAGACTTGACCGCTGCGGTGCCCGGCTCCGCGACGGCGTCCCCTGGTAGTCGCGGTCACTGGGACTGTTCGGCGGCCTCCTCCGCCGAGATCCGGCCGCGGCCGGCCGGGGTGCGCAGTTGGGCGGCCGGCGGGTCGGCGGGGCGGCGCCAGTGCCAGTCCGAGACGGCCTGGTAGGCGGCGACGACCGACAGCAGCCGGTCCTCCCCGTACGGCAGGCCGCCGAGGATGGTGCCGACGGGCTCGCCCGCCGAGGTGAACCCGATCGGAAACCCGATCTCCGGCAGCCCGATCGCGTCGAACGGCGTCGGCGAGGTCTGCACCACCACGTCACACCGGTCGAACACCTGGTCCAGCACCCGCTCCAGCAGCAACAGCTTGGCCCGCTGACCCGTGACGTACTCGTTGGCCCCCATCAGCGCCCCCTGGAGCCAGCCGATCACCGAAACCCCGAAACCCCGCAGATCGGACCGCAGGTACGGCATGAACGGCTCGCTGCGCTCCGGCAGGCGGACGTTGTTGAACTCGTTCCCGGTCAGCAGGTCCCACTCGTCGGGGAACGGCACCTCGATGAGCGTCACGCCCCGGATCGCCGCCATGGCCGACAGGAAGGCGCGGCGCGCGGCGGCGGTCTCGGAGGTGCCGTCGGAGTAGCCGGGCAGCACCCCGATGCGGGTGCTCCAGCGCAGCCGGAGCCGGCCGCCCGTGTGTACGGGGGTGGCGGCGCCGATCAGGTCGGGCACCTTGGGCAGGCCCTCGGTACGCGGGTCGGCCGGGTCCTCGCCGGCCATCGCCGTGAGCATGATGGCCGCGTCCTTGGCGTCGCGGGCGAGCGGGCCCGGATGGTCGCGCGTGTAGCTGAGCGGGATGATCCCGTACAACGACACCCGGCCCATGGTCGGTTTGAGCCCGGTGAGGTTCTGCGCGTTGGACGGGGCGGTGATGGAGCCGCCGGTCTGCGTACCGGTGCCGGCGGCGGCCAGCCGTGCCGCCACCGCGGTCGCCGTACCGGTGGAGGAGCCGCCGGGGTTGACGCCCGGGTTGGTCGGCGTCCACGCGTTGACCGTGGTGATCACGCCGGCCGGGGTCGTGGCACGGGTGGTGGCGAGCGGGCCCATCTGGGTCTTGCCCAGCACGATCGCCCCCGCGGCCTTGAGCGACGCCACGGCCGTCGCGTCGAAGGCCGGCACGAAGTCCTTGAACAGGAACGAGTTCGCCGTGGTGGGCACGCCCTGCGTGTAGTAGTTGTCCTTGATCGCGAGCGGCATCCCGTGCAGCGGGCCGCGCCGCTGCCGCCGGCCCGCCGCCCCGGCCGCCTCGCGGGCGGCGTCGGCGAGCACGGTGTTGAAGGCCTGGTACGTCGCCTCGAACGCGCCGATCCTGGCCAGGTAGGCGTCGACCAGCTCCAGCGGGCTGATCTGGCGGTTGCGGATCATCCACGCGGCTTCGGCGAGGGTGAGCTCGGTGGGGTCGGCCATGGCCGCCGGCCGCGGTTTGGCATAGGCGCTCGCCACGTCCAGGCCGGGCCGATCCTTCCCGGCAAGCCCCGCCGGCGCGGCGGCCGGCCCGGCGAGACCGCCTGACCCGGTGGAGGCCGCTGACCCGGACGCCGCGGATGCCGGGAGGGTCGCGGCGATGCCGGCCGCCGCACTCACCGCCGCCGCCCTGGCCAGGAACGCGCGCCGGTCCACCGTACGGTCGAGCGGCTGCGGGCCGTCGGCGTCGATCGGAAGGGGATGGTCGAGCGGGAGGGGGTGGGGGTGCTGGTGCCTGCGGGGGCTCACTTGCGCCACTCCACGCTGATGGACGGGTACATCATGGGGGCGCGCTGCTGGGACAGCGCCGGGTCGGCCGGTGCGCCGGTCCCCTCGGGCGCGGGGAGCTGGTAGGCGGCGAGCGGAGTGACCGTACCGCGCATGAACGAACGCAGGGAGGCGAGCGCGGTGTCGCGACCCGGCGCGCCCGTCTCGGGATCGGCCGCCGTACCGGCGGGGAGTTGGTCGAGGTCTATGCCCAGCATGGCCAGCCGGGTCCTGATCATGGTGTTGAGCTCGGCGTCAGAGGGGGGCGCGGGCGTCACGGCGATCTCCAGGGGTGAGGGAGTCAGACCACACTCGAAGCACCGCGTGTCACACGAATGTCCCCAAGATCACATACATGTGAAAACCTCCCCGGTGTGGGCTCGGATTTATCCGCTCAAATCAGGTGCCGGGTCTCCCGTCCCCGAGGCGGCCGTCGAGCGTTGGGGGCTGGCCGGGGATCGGCGGTGGGCGGTGGTCGACGAGGCGGGTGACAATCTCTGGCTCGGCGAGTATCCACGGATGGCCTCCGTACGGGCGCGGAACGCGGATGACGGCGGTCTGCTGCTGTCCGCCTCCGGCATGCCCGGCCTCCACGTCCCCCCGGCGGCCGGGGAGGCTGCGCCGGTGGGGTTCACCGGGCTGGATCGGGCGATCGACGCCGGCGGCGACGCGCACGACTGGTTCACCCGGCTCCTGGGGCGGCCCGCCCGGCTGGTCTGGCTGGACGATCCGGGCCGCCGTACGATCGATCCCTCCCACGGCGGGCTGCCGGGTGAGGTGGTCAGCTTCGCGTGGGACGCGCCGCTGCTGCTGACCTCCGCCGCGTCACTCCGCGTCCTGGACGGGCAGATCGGCGGGGACGGCCCGCTCGACATGGCGCGGTTCCGGCCCAACGTGGTGATCGACGACGTCGAGCCGTACGCCGAGGACTCCTGGACCGAGGTTCGGATCGGCGAGATCGACTTCCGGGTCTCCGAGCTGTGCGACCGGTGCGCGGTCACCACCATCGACCCGGTGACCCTGGTCAAGGGCAAGGAGCCGATCCGTACCCCGGCGAAGCACCGCCGCTGGGACGGCAAGACTGGTTCGGCATCCGCCTGGTGCCCAAGAACGCGGGCCGGCTCCGCCTCGGCGACCCGCTGATCGCCTGACTCACCCGGACGGACGAAGGTGAAATCGGGTCGCGGGTGGTCGGCGTCGCGGGAAGGCCGAAGTCAGACCCCGGCGCCGGGAAGCAGGTCGAGCGCCTCCCCCTGCGCACCAGCGAGAGGGCAGGCGCGCAGGGGACCGATCACACACTCGACCGGGGGGCACTGTGTGGGGCATCACACCACACCAGTTAGGCGGCAGATCGTCACATTTGACCGCCCTATTTAGTCATGAGTGGTAGGCGGGCGAAGTGCCCGTACCGCACAGGGGGTGTTTCTGATGGCCTTCTCCTACACCGACCCCGATGCATGGCGAATCGCCATGAACGTCACCGAGGCGACGCTGACCATGGACACGCCGCGAAAGCTGCGGCTCCTGGACAAGGTTCCCGAAGTCATCGGCTCGTTCTTCCTGCGTCCGAGCGGCGGGCTGGCGGGGTTCTCGCTGCGGCTGCCGCTGTCGTCGCGCCGTGCCGTCCCGCCGGTGCTGGTGTGGGAGTCGGCGAACCTCGAGCTCGGCGAGCCGGCGACGCTGCGGCTCGGAGAGCAGGAGGTGTCCAGCGCCGTGTCCGTCGTATGCGCCGAGATCCCGGGCGAGCATCCGTACGTGAAGATCGTCCTGGAGACGGAGTTCCCGTCGAAAGCCCTGCTCCTGCCGTCCGCGTGGTGGCGCCGGCCGGGAACGGTGCGGCTCAGGCTGTTCAGCGAGCTCCATTCGGCCGAGAAGGCGACGGGCACGACGGGTTCGTGACCGGCGGCACCGATCGAGGGGACGAACCGAGCGTCGCGTCGATGGCGGACCGACCGGCGCTCACCCGAAGGCGCTGAACGTCACCTCGGGGCGGTCGCGCTTGGTGTACAGCTCCCAGGCGGTGTCGGCGATCACGTCAGGGTCCAGGGTCCTGCCGCCCACGTCGCCGAACCGGTCCGGCTGCGACGTCACCAGCTGGTGGATGTCGCCCCGTTCGACCAGTCCGCCGATGATGAGGCTCCCGGCGTAGACGCCCTGCTCGGCCAGCGCCGCGTTGAGCGTCAGGGCGTAGTTGCGCAGGGCCGCCGAGGAGACGGCGAGGCTCCCGAGGGCCGGCATCGGCATGACGGCGCTGAGCCCGCCCGCGAACAGCAGCCCGCCCTCGCCCCGGCCGACCATGCCGGGCAGCACCTTGCCGACCAGGTCGACGGCCGGATAGACGATCTCCATCGCCTCCCGGACGTCCTCGGAGGCGGACTCGGTGATGGGCTTCGGTGGGGAGCCCAGGTCGGCGGCGCCCGGGCCGTAATAGAGGACGTCGATCGTCCCGAATCGTTCGGCGATCGCGTCCAGGGCGGACGCCGCGCGGTCGCGGTCGCGTACGTCGGCGACGAAGGCCGCGGCGTCGATCCCCGCCCCGGCCAGGAACGCCACGTAGGCGGCGTGCCGGGTGTCCGTACGGGAGACCAGGGCCACGGCGTACCCCTCGCGGCCGAACCGGTGGGCGACGGACATGCCGAGCCCCGGCCCGGCACCGATGACGACGGCGGTCTTGCGCGCTGTTCCGGACATGGCTGTGCCTTTCGCGTTAGAAATCGAGGACACCCTCAACTTATGACGCAGACCGTACCACGAACTTGAGGGCATCCTCGATTTCGTATGATGGGCACATGGCAGCCGGACCCAAGCCGCTGCGGTCTGATGCCGCGCGCAACCGCGACAAACTGCTGGTCGCGGCCACCCAGGTGTTCGCCGAACGCGGCCTCGACGCCCCCCTCGACCACATCGCCCGCCGAGCCGGGGTCAGCATCGGCACGCTCTACAACCACTTCCCCACTCGCGAGGCGCTCCTCGCCGCGATCCTCCCGCAGCGGCTGGCCGCCCTCGACGAGATCAGCGCGGCGGCCCTGGCAGACCCCGATCCCTGGAACGGGTTCGCCGGCTTCCTCGAAGGGCTCTTCGCCCTGCAGGCCCAGGACCACAGCCTCAACGACGCCCTCGTCCAGAGCTTCTCCCTGTCCACCGACGTGAGCCAGGCCTGCCACGGGGGCTTCCAGCAGGCCGAACGCATCATCGAGCGGGCTCAGGCCAGCGGCCGGCTGCGCGCCGACTTCGGGTCCCAGGACCTGGTCACGCTGGTGTGGGCGATGTCCCAGGTCATCAGGGAGTCGATGGAGACGGCTCCGGAGACGTGGCGGCGCTGCCTGGCCTTCTTCGTGGACGGCCTGCGCGCCGAAGCGGCCCGCACCGCCCTCCGCTGACGATCACCTCGAACGCCGCGGGGCACCCCCGTACACCGCCGCATCGCCGGGACCCGAGCTCCCGGCCCCGCCGCACCCGCGCGCTCAGCCGGCGGCCGGAACGTAGGTCAGGCTGAGCACGCCGGTCTCGAAGGTGTCCGACTTGACCAGCTTCAGCGGGTGGGTCGGGGTGTCCTCGAACAGCCGCTGGCCGTGGCCGACGACGATCGGGTGGACGAGCAGGTTCAGCTCGTCGAGCAGCCCGTTGGCCAGCAGCCAGCGTACGGTCGTGGCGGAGCCGGACATCTGCAGGTCGCCGTCGAGCTGCTTCTTCAGCTCGGTCAGCTCGGCCGCGACGTCACCGCGGATCAGGGTGGTGTTGCTCCACTCGGCCTTCTCCAGGGAGTTCGACACGACGTACTTGCGGGCGCTGTTGAACGTCGCGGCGATTTCCGGGTCGGCGTCGGTGGTCGTCCAGTACGAGGACCACTCCTCGTACAGCTTGCGCCCCATCAGGAACCCGGCCGCGCTCTGCATGCCGGCCTGGACCACGGCACCCATCTCGTCGTTCCAGTACGGGAAGTGCCACTGGTCCGGGGACTCGACCACGCCGTCCACGGAGATGAAGAAACTGGAAATGATCTTGGCCATCGTGTTCGCTCCTTAGTCATCGGGCTTGTCCGCGACATTAGTCCGGCTCGTATGCCCGAGTCTTGTACAGAAACGACAACCGCCGGCTGCCCTGCCGATCCTGGACGACCAACCTCCTTCACGGAGCCGACGGAGGCCGGACGACCGCCCGTCAAACGCGCAGAACGGTGACCTCGCGGCCGGACGGTGTGGTCGCCTGCTCGAAACCACCTCGTTCCTTCCAGGGTGGCGCCTCGGGACGCCGGTCGAAGATCACCAGCACGCCGGTGGAAAGGGTGAGCCGGTCCAGATACCGGTCGAGCTGTGCCAGACCGTCGGGCATCGGGTCGTTTTCGCTCGCTCGCCAGACCTTCAGCTCCATCGCCTCCCGCTGGATCAACCGCTCCCCTTCAGGCCCGGTATAGGACCAGCGGACCAGCACGTCCAGGCGCTTGCTGCCCGCGGCGTACTCCCGGTCGAGCTGGCCGCCGCCGTTGACCAGCGGGTGCAGGAAGGCCATGAGAATGATCTGGCAGACGGCATCGTGGTAGCCCTCCTGCCGGATGAGCACCTCGCCGTGCTCCCGCCAGAACACGACGAACTCCCGCAGCAGGCGCGGCAGGTCGAAACGGCCGTCCGGCAGCACGAAGCTGTGCGGATCGGCCCGCACGAACCGCTCCGTGCGATCGCCCAGGACCCGTAGCAAAACCTCTTGATATATCGGGTTGGCGATCTCCGCGGCGGCGTAGTCGTCGCCGGCCGCCTTGGCGCGCTCACAGGAGAACGTCAGGGCGGCGATGTCGCCTCCGGCGGTCAGCTCGGAGGCCAGGGTGTGCAGCGCGGTCGTCTTCCCGGTCTGCCGGGACGCGTGCAGCACGAAGTAGCGGTCCATCTCGATGAGCACGCGCGCCTGCGGGAGCCGTTGCGTGGGGGGCAGCATGTAGTGATGCTGAGGGCTGCACGGGCCCGTGGTGTTGAAGTATCTCGCTCGAGGTGGCCGCATGGTCACAGTCTGCCGTTGCCCTGATCTGGGCGTCTGGGATACAACCGGCCCATGCTGTTTCCTCGTCAAGGACGAGGTGCGTACGAGGTGCGTACGCGGGGCGCTGGTGGATGACTACGGCCCATCCATTCGGTCTCCCGCCGCGCCGACGCGGTGAGCCCCGGCGGGTCCCAGGTGGTGGGCACGGGCGTGGCGAACGTCGTGTCGTACGACGCGGCCACGGCGGAGATCACCTACCGGAGCGAGAACTCCTCGCTGGGCAGCGTCGTCCCGGGCTGCCTGACGATCTCGGGCGCCGACGTCCGCACCGTGCTCGTGGTCAGGGTTTCCTGGCCACGCCGCCCGCGATGCAGATCCCGCCCAGCCCCAGCGGCCGCCGGACGGGCTGCTCCGGCCGCCACTCCGGCAGGTGCACCACGCCCGGCTCGACCAGCTCCAGCCCGTCGAAGAAGTGCACGATCTCCTTCATGTCCCGGGCCCGGCCGGTGCCGAGCATCGTGAGCAGGACCCCCTCCAGGGCCCGCACCTCCGGCGCGCACGAGCAGAAGTGCGTGAGCTGCAGGTAGCTGCCCGGGGCCAGGCGCGACTTGTACGTGTCCACCAGCTCCTCGGGCCCCTCGTCGTCGCCCAGGTGGTGCACCACGGCCACCAGGAGCAGCCCGATCGGCCGGGAGAAGTCCAGGAAGCCCTCGACCTTCGGATGGTGGAAGATCGCCTCGGGCTCGCGCATGTCGGCGGTGATGACACGGGTGTTGTCGTTGGTCTGCAGGATCGCCCGGGCGTGGGCGAGCACGATGGGGTCGTTGTCCACGTAGACCACCCGCGCGTCCGGGTTGATCCGCTGGGCGACGGAATGCGTGTTGTCCATCGTGGGCAGCCCGGAGCCGACGTCGAGGAACTGGTCGATGCCCTGCTCGGTCATGAACTTCACGCCGCGGAACAACATCGCGCGGTTCTCCCGGGCGCCCTGGCCGCCGTCGGGGAAGTGCTTCATGCCCTCCATCGCGACGGCCCGGTCGACCGCGAGGTTGTCCTTGCCGCCGAGGAACGCGTCGTACACGCGGGCGATGCTGGGCTTGCTGGTGTCGATCTCCGGAGGCAGGTAGTCCGGGTCCTGATGCGTCCAGTTGGGAAGCCCGTCGCCCATGGTCGCCCTCCGCCGCGTCACGTTTGATCGACACCGAATGCGCGGCAGCATAGCGACGATCCCGCAAAGGGCACAGATCCGGATGAAACTTTCATGTGCTCCGGATCAGGGCAGCAGGCCGCGGCCGTAGGCGGCGGCCACGGCCGCCGCGCGATCGGAGACGCCCAGTTTCGTGTAGATGTGCGCGAGGTGGGTCTTCACGGTCGTCTCGCTGATGAACAGCGCCGCCGCCGCGTCCTTGTTGGTGAAGCCCTTCGCGACCAGCCCGAGCACGGTACGTTCGCGCTCGCTCAGCTCGGCGGGGGCGAACGCGGGCGCGGACGTACGGACCCGGTCCAGCACCCGGGCGGCCACCGCCGGGGACAACACCGACTCCCCCATGGCCGCCGCCCGCACGGCGCGGAAGACCTCATCCCGCGGCGAGTCCTTGAGCAGGTAGCCGATCGCGCCCGCGGTCAGCGCCGGCAGCACGTCCTCGTCCCCGTCGTACGTCGTCAGGACCAGCACGCGGGCCGACGGCACCCGCTCGGCCAGCGACCGGATGAGCTCGGCCCCGCTCAGGCCGGGCATGCGCAGGTCGGTGAGCACCACGTCGGGGCGCTCCCGCTCGGCCAGGGCCAGCCCCCGTTCCCCGTCGCCCGCCTCGCCGACGACCTCCAGGTCGGGCTGCTCGGCGAACATGCCGCGCAGGCCGTCGCGCACCACGGGATGGTCGTCCACGATCACCAGTCGTACGCTCACGTCGCCTCCTGCCCGGCCGTGCTCGGGATGGCGGGGACGGTCACGCTGATCGCCGTCCCCTGGCCGGGCGCGGACTCCACCTCGACGCTCCCGGCGAGCCTGACCACCCGCTGCCGCATCGCCGTGAGCCCGAACCCGCCGCTCTCCCCGGGGCTGAACCCCACCCCGTCGTCCCGGACATCGACCACCACCACGTCCTCCATGTACGACAGGGTGACACCGGTCCGGCCGGCCCCGGCATGCCTGGCCACGTTGGCCAGCGCCTCCTGCACCGCCCGGTACAGCGTCAGCTCGACCTCGGGATGCAGCAACCTGGCCGGGCCGGTGACGGTCAGATCGGCGGGCACCTCGTGCGCGGCGCTCCAGCCGGACACCAGCGACGCCAGCGCCTCGGGCAGCCTGGACTCCGCCAGCGGGCCGGGACGCAGCTCGTCGAGGGAGCGGCGCACCTCGGTCAGGCTCTCCCTGGCCAGGCTCCGGGCGACGGCCAGCCGGCGGCGTACGGCGTCGGGGTCGTGCGCGGCCTCTTCGGCGGCTTCCAGCTGGGTGACGATGCCCGAAAGGCCCTGGGCGACGGTGTCGTGGATCTCCCTGGCCATCCGGCCGCGCTCCCCCGCGACCCCCGTCTGCCGGGCCGCCGCCAGCAGCCTGCCCTGCAGCTCGGCGTTCTCCTCGCCCAGCCTGACCAGGCGCTCGTTGGCGTCCTCCAGAGCCCTGTTGGCGGCGAGCCGGCGTTCGACCTCGGTCTCCATGGCCCTGATGATCCACCCGAGGAAGGCGGCGAACGCCGCTCCCGCCAGCGCGGGCAGCAGCCCGAGCCAGGGCTCGCCGCCGTTCCGGAACGCGATGGGGCCGCCCGCGACGACGAGCGCCGTGACGACCACCCCGGCGTAGGCGTACCAGCCGGGCAGGGCGACGAACGCCATGGGGAAACAGCCGAGCATGACCAGCGCGTACGCCGGATGGCGGGCCGCCAGCACCCCGGCCAGTACCAGCAGCCCGGCGAAATAGAGCGCCATCGGCGCCAGCGCCCGCTCCGGCCACTGGGGGTGCGCCAGCACCATCCACCAGTGCCACACCGCCAGGGCGGCGGACAACGCGACCGTGACGGCCCGCTCCCCCGGCGGCGCCGCCGAATCGAACGCCGCCATCAGGGTCGCCACGCCCAGCAGGGCCGGCAGGAGGACGCGCCAGGCCCCGTCCCAGCCGAGTTCCCGCAGCACGCCGTGCCCCCTGTCATCCTCGCGAATCGGACGTCCTTCATCCTCGCCCATAGGCCAGCCGGCGCAGCAGGGTCTCGCCGGGGCCACGTGCCCCGGCCCGGCGCATCAGCTCGGCCAGCGCCACCGTCGCCGCCCACGTGGCGAGGGCCAGCGCGAGCGTCGCCGTGGCGCCCAGCGTGCCGCCGAGCCCGGCCGTCCAGGGGGACAGCAGCGCCACGAACACCACCGACTGCAGGAGATAGCAGGTCATCGACCGCTGCCCGCAGGCCGCCAGGGCGGTGACGACCGGCCCGCGCCGGGTCCCGATGCGCTGCGCGAGCAGGGCGATCAGCGCGGCGTACCCCAGCCCGCCGGCGATGCCGCTCACCACGTGCAGGGCGTTCAGCGCCGGCACCGCCACGGGCCCGTCCACGACGAGGAACCCCCCGGCGGCCAGCCCCACGGGCAACCCGCCGAGCGCTCCGACCAGCGGCCCCCACACGGCGGCCCGCCGCACGACACGGTCCGGTACGGCCATCAGCTCCCGCCGCCCGGCCCACAGTCCGACGACCGCGGCCGTGACCACGCCCATCAGCCCGAACGGCGTCATCAGCCATTCGACCGGCCGCAGGGCCAGCGCCTCCAGAGGGTCGGCCACGGCGAACGACCAGAAGAACGTCCGCTCGGCCGAGCCCTGCGGCGTGCTGTAGGCCAGCGCCGAGGACACCGCCACGGGGACGAGCCAGCCCGCGGCCAGGATCAGCAGCGTCCGGTCCCGCACCCGCAGCAACCGGACCAGCAGGAGCCCGAGCAGCCCGTACGCCCCGAGCACGTCCCCCGAGAACAGCAGCACGCCATGGGCCGCCCCGAAGACCAGCAACCACAGGCTGCGCCGCTTCAGCACCCGCCGCCCCCCGGCGTCGTCGCGCCGCCGGTTCCAGATCTGCACCATGCCGTAGCCGAACAGCGCGGCGAACATCGGGTACGCCCGCGCGTCCACGAACGTCATGGCCAGGGCCGAGGTCAGGCGGTCGGGCAGGTCGTGCTCGATGACGTGCTGCCTGATGCCGTACGGGCGGTCGTACAGGTAGATGGCCGAGTTGGCCACCGCGATCAGCGCCAGCATGACGCCCCTGGCCAGATCGGGGGCGAGCAGGCGCGCCCGCTCCTCGATCGGCCGCAGCTCCAGGGTGGGAACCACATTTCCTCCTCGCAGACTCGATGGACTCCCACCGAGTCTGCGAGGCGGAGGCGGCCCGCCGAATCGTGCGTCAGGGCTCGATCCGGCCGACCGGACGGACGATGCGGCCGGTCGTCCGATCGGAGGATCCCCTCAGAACACGCCCTCAGCGCCCTCCCTCAGCACCCTCCCTCAGAGCACCCCGACGGCGGGCGCCTCCTGCGGGAACAGGCCGTCGAACACCGCGGCCCGGTCGAAGGACATCGCGCGGGCGCGGGCGCGCAGCTCCAGGTCCTGCCGTTCGGCGGCGGACATGTCGAGAACCACCCGGTCCACGGCCGCGGCCAGGGCGCCGACGTCCCCGGGCGCGACCACGACGGCGGTGTCGCCGACGGCCTCGAGGGTCCCGCCGGTCGGGGTGGTGACGATCGGCCCGCCGCCGGCCAGCATCTTCTCGGCCAGGGCGATGCCGAAGGTCTCGACGAAGTCGGGCTCGGGCTTGGTGGGCAGCGCGTAGGCCGCGCAGCCGCGCATGAGCAGCGTCTTCTCCTGGTCGTCGACGTCGGGGAGGAAGACCACCCGGTCATCCCCCTCGGCCAGCGCGCGCACCTCGTCCAGGGCCGTACCGGTGCCGGCGACGACCAGCCGCACGCTCGACCGGCAGCGCATCCGGCGGTAGGCGAGCACCAGGTCGTGGATGCCCTTGGCCTTGGTCACCCGGGACAGGAACAGGACGTAACCGTCCCGCTCCAGGCCGCGTCGGGCGAGCGCGGCGTCCACCCGCGCCGGCTCCGGGTCGAGGAAGGCGGCGGAGTCGATCGGCGGGTAGCTGACGGTGACGCGGCGCCGGCACTGCTCGGCGAACGTGGTGCCGCAGCGGGCGTCCACCTGCTCGGCCGAGGCGACGATCTCCTCCCGGGTGTACTCGGAGACCGCGACGACCTCGTCGTTGGCCAGGAACGTGGTGAACAGCACCGTCGCGGCCCCGAACCGGCCCTCCCGCAGGCACGACCGGATCACGTTGGTGACGTCGGAGCCGACCGCCTTCGCGACGGTGTGGACGTCGGGCGCGAACCCGGCCGCCCGCGCCGCCGCGACCGCGTCCACGACCACCGCGGTGTGCGGGGCCAGGTACATGGACAGGCAGACCGTGGGCACCAGCTCGGCGAGCAGCTCGACGAGCCGGCCGGTGAGACCGGCCTGATGACGGCCGTCCGGCACGCGGTAGTCGCCGACCGGCTCCGGCCGCTCCACGGTGATCCCCGGGCTGTACGGCAGCAGCCGGTCCAGCGGCTTGAGCGGCAGCCCGGCCGCCCGCAGCGCCGGGATCGGCCAGGTCAGCAGCCGTACGTCGTCGAACCCGCGGGTCAGCGCCACCTCGGCGAGATTGCGGGCCTCGCCGGAGTGGCCGCAGATGACCGGGTCGGCCCTGACCACGATGACGAGACGGCGACGGGGGTGGGTCATCGCGCTACCTCCGGTGTCGGGGGCGGATCGGAAAGGGACGGCGGGCGGATCCCCCGTCCCCACGCCGACGGCTCCGGGCCCAGTCGCAGGTGCAACCGGCCGCCGCGGTGCACGGTGGCGGCGCTCAGGTGGGTCGCGTCCAGGGGTTTGCCGTCGAGCGTCGCCGACTGGACGTACTGTGCCGGCAGGTCCCGGTCGAGGCCGTCGACGCCGATCGGCCGCTCGCGGTGCCCGCTGGTCTCGATCACGAACTCGTTTCCGCCGACCCTGAGCACGGCCCGCTCGAACGCCGGCGCGTTCACCAGGAACAGGTTCTGCCCGGCGATGGGGAACAGCCCCAGCGACGCCCACACGTACCATGAGCTGAGGCCGCCGGAGTCGTCGTTGCCGGGCAGGCCGCCGGGCCCGGTGCCGAACTGCCAGGTCAACGCCGCGTTCACGATCTCGGCCGTACGGTCGGGACGGCCGGCGTAGTGGTAGGCCCACGGCGCCTCCATGTCCGGCTCGTTGTTCAGCCCCTCGAACCGGTTCAGCGCGTAGCCGGCCGCCATCTCCGCCGCCGGCGGGCGCCGGCCGGGCTGCTTCACCGGCGCGGCGCCGAAGCCGAAGAACCGGTCCAGCTTGTCGATGAAGCCCGAGTCGCCGCCGGCCAGGGCGATCCGCGCGGCCATGTCGTGCAGCAGCCGGAACGAGTAGTTCCACTTGCCGCCCTCGTAGAACTCCGAGTCGCGCAGCAGCCCCGTGTCCGGGTCGAAGGCGTTGGACCACTGCAGGCCGCGGTTCTCGAGATCGTCGGCCAGGCGGCGGTCGTTCAGCGACCGGGCCACCTGTGCCGTGCAGTGGTGGGCGTAGGCGAGGTCGAGGGTGTGCGTGATCGGATGCACGAGTCCGTGCTCGAAGAAGTCCTCGCCGTACATGCGGCGCAGGTCGCCGACCATGTGCACGAGCGCCCAGCTCCAGTCCAGGGCCGCCCGGCCGAGCGCGTGGGCGTCCGCCAGCGCGGTGTGCACGAGCGCGCTGGCCTGGCGGAAGAAGCGGTCGGCGCCGCGGGCCATCCGGTAGCCGATGGGGAAGTTGCCCTCCTCCTCGCAGACCCGGATCAGCGACTCCAGCAGGTCCGAGGCCCGGTCGGGGGCGATGGCCGCGAGCAGCGGCAGCTGCGTCTTGTAGATGTCCCACATGGTGCACACGTCGAACGCGAACGGCCCGGGGGTCGGCCAGAACGGGCTCTCGTCGTCGGCGAAGCACGGCTTGATCAGCGCGTGGTAGAGCGCCGTGGCGAGCACGGTACGGCGGGCCGGCGTGCCGCCCTCGACCTGCACCCGGTCGAGGTGCTCGCTCCATCGGGCCCGGGTGCGCGAGCGTACGGTGTCGAACGCCGGCTGGGCGTGGCCGCACTCGCGCTCCAGGTTCTGCCGGGCCTGGTCGCACCCGCGCAGCGAGAACCCGAGCCGCACCTCGATGGTCTGCCCCGGCGTGGTCGGGCCCATGAAGAGCATGCCGAACGGGCGCAACGTGGTGTGCCGGATGCTGTCGAAGTCGAGGCGGGTGCCGCCGTCGATGAGGCGCCGGTCGTACCAGAGCATCTGCCGCCAGCCCGGGCTGTCGACGTCCACGTACACCGAGAGCGGGACGCCTTCCATCACCACCGTGCCCTGGGCCCGGCCGCGCCCCATGCTCTCCACCTGCGCCCGCACCGGCACGGTCTGGCCGAGGTCGATGGCCAGGCCGCCGCAGGACAGGTCGACCACCACGCGGGCGCTGCTGTGCTCCGGGAACGTGTACCGGTGCACGGCGACCTTGGTGCCCACGGTGAGCTCGCAGCGGACCCCCGTGCCCAGGGTGGCCGCGTAGTAGCCCGCCTCCGCCACCTCGTCGTGCAGCGGCCAGGACTCGCCCAGCTCGTCCAGCGACTGCACCATCGGGGTGACCCTCACGTAGTTGTAGTACTTGCGGATCGCGCCGGTGCCGGACTGCTGGAAGTGGGTGAACCCGGACGCCTGCAGTTGCTCGAACATCTCCTCGGGCACGCCCTCGGTGTTCTTCGCGTACCGGCCGTAGCCGGTGGGGTACGCGCCGGAGTAGGCGCAGGCCGACACCATGCCCAGCGGCGACGTGGCACCGGGGTGGGTGTTGCCCACCTGTGGTTTCGGCCACCACCAAGTGGCGGCCAGACCACGAGCCGGAGGCAGGTCGGTCGCCGCTGTGCCGATGAAGGGGTCAACGTTGTCCAGGATGGCGGGAATCTACCCACCGCGATCGCGCCTTAGGTTTCCGCCAGGTGAAATCTCCTCGGGAGCATGGGCGGAGGGCGTGCGCGAGCAAGATGGACAAACCTGTTATACAGGACAGAACCCTGTCATACAGGTTGCAGTAGCGAGGAGACATCAGGTGAGCGCCGAACGCGGATCGACGACCGGCACCGACTACGACGTGGTGCTGGTCGGGGGCGGGATCATGAGCGCCACCCTCGCCGTGCTGCTGCGCCGCGCGCAGCCGGACTGGTCGATCCTCGTGCTGGAACGGCTGGACGGGCTCGGCCTGGAGAGCTCGTCGGCCTGGAACAACGCGGGCACCGGCCACGCCGGGCTCTGCGAGTTCAACTACACCCCGCTCGGCGGCGACGGCTCGATCGACGTCGGCAGCGCCATCGCCGTCAACGAGCAGTTCCAGCTGTCCCGGCAGCTCTGGGCGGGGCTGGTCGAGGAGGGCACGCTCGGCGACCCGGCCGGCTTCATCCGCTCGGTCCCCCACTTCGGTTTCGCCCACGGCGCCGCCGGGGTGGAGCACCTGCGCCTGCGGCACGAGGCGCTGCGCGGGCACCCGCTGTTCGACGGGATGGAGTTCACCCGCGACCGGGACGTCATGGCGCGCTGGCTTCCGCTGATGTTCGACCGCCGTCCCGGTGGCGGGCACGTCGCCGTCTGCCGCACGCATGGCGGCACCGACGTCGACTACGGGGTGCTCACCCGCCGGCTCTTCGACGCCCTCGCGCGCGACGGCGTCGAGGTGCGGACCGGCCACGAGGTGCGCACCCTCTCCCGTGACCACCGGTCCTGGCGGCTGCGGGTGCGCGATCTGGAAGGGGCCCGCGATTACGGCGTGCGCGGCTCGTTTGTGTTCCTCGGGGCGGGCGGCGGGACACTGCCGCTGCTCCAGAGCGCAGGGGTGCGGCAGACCCGGGGGTACGGCGGCTTCCCCATCAGCGGGCAGTTCCTCCGTACGGACCGGCCCGAGCTGCTCGCCCGTCACCACGCGAAGGTCTACGGCCACGCGGAGCCCGGCGCGCCGTCGCTGTCGGTGCCGCACCTCGACACCCGCGTCGTGGACGGCCGCGGCTACCTCATGTTCGGCCCCTTCGCCGCGTTCTCGCCGCGCTTCCTCAAGCGGGGCCGCCGCTCCGACCTGCCCCGGTCGGTCACCCCGTGGAACGCCGGGACGCTCCTGGGCGCGGCCCGCGACAACCTCGACCTGCTGCGCTACCTCGTCGGCCAGCTGGCGCAGACCCACCGCGGCCGGATGCGCGCGCTGCGCCGGTTCGTCCCGGACGCGCGGCCGGGTGACTGGGAGCTCGTCACCGCCGGCCAGCGGGTGCAGGTGGTCAAGCGGGTGGACGGCCGTGGCTCGATCGCCGGGTTCGGCACCGAAGTCGTCACCTCCGGTGGCCTCGCCGCCCTGCTCGGCGCCTCCCCGGGCGCCTCCGCCTCGGCCTCGATCATGCTGGACGTGCTCGAACGCGCCTTCCCCGAGCGCGTGCCGGCCTGGCGCGGGGCGCTCCGGACCCTGGTCCCCACGTACGGCACCCGCCTGTCCGAGCACCCGGACCTGCTCCAGGAGGTCACGCGACGCAGCGCCCTCGCGCTGGGCCTGGCGGAGAGCACGCGCGGAGCCGTCCGTGGCTGACGATCACACCCCCAGCCTCGCCGACCGGGTGGAGGGCGAGCTCCGGCGCGCCATCGGGGACGGAACCTGGCAGCCCGGCGACCTCATGCCCGCCGAAGGCGACCTCGCCGGCCGGTACGAGGTCAGCCGCACCGTCGTACGCGAGGCCATTTCTCGGCTGCGTGCCGCGGGGCTGGTGGAGACCCGGCGCGGACGCGGATCGTTCGTGCTGGCCAGGCCGGCGGCGCAGGACTTCACGCACTCCATGGGCACCGTACGGAGCCTGGACGACCGGCTTCACCTGCTCGAGCTGCGCCGTGGCATCGAGGTGGAGGCCGCGGCGCTGGCCGCCGCCCGCGCCACGCCCGCCGCCCTGGCCGCCGTCGACGCCGCGCTGCGCCGGATGGCCACGGTCCGGGGCAGCGCCAGCGACGCGGTGGAGGCCGACTTCGCCTTCCACCGCGCCATCGCCGTCGCCACCGGCAACCGCTTCTACCTCGACCTGCTCGACACGCTCGGCGCCGCCGCGATCACCCGGCCGTACGCGGGGACCGAGCACGACCCCGGCCACCTGGACCAGGTGCTCGGCGAGCACCGCAAGATCCGGGACCAGATCTCGGCCGGGGACCCCCTGGGCGCGGCCGCGGCCATGCGCACCCACCTCGACGCGTCCAGGACCCGGCTGACCCTCAGAGCCTGATGCGGGCCGCGACCGGCAGGTGGTCGCTGCCGGTCGCGGGCAGCGTCCAGGTCGCGACGGGCGTCGCGGCGCGGGTCATGACGTGGTCGATCCGGGCGAGGGGGAACGCGGCGGGCCAGCTGAAGCCGAACCCCGCCACGGCCGGGGTCATCCGGGAGGTGACCGGCGCCAGGCCACGGTCGTCGAGGGTGGCGTTGAGGTCGCCCAGCAGGACGATCCTGTCCAGCGGCTCGGCGGCGAGGGCCGCGCCCAGCGCGGCGGCGCTCTCGTCCCGCCACCGGGTGCCGAAGCCGTCCGGCAGCCGGATCCGGACCGAGGGCAGGTGGGCGACGTACACGGCCAGGTCACCGGACGGCGTCCGCACGGTGGCCCGCATCCCCCGGTTCCAGTCCCCGGTGACCCCCTCCGGCCTGATGCGCACCGGCCGGGAGTCCGTCAGGGGATGTCTGGACCAGAGCCCGACGGTGCCCACGACCACGTGGTGGGGATGGCCGGGGGCGAGGGCCGCCTCGTAGACGGGCCGGGCGGCGGGCATCACCTCCTCCAGGGCGATGAGGTCGGCCCCGGCCCCGGTCAGGGCTCGCGCGGTGCCCGCCGGATCGGGATTCTCCTCGCCGACGTTGTGCTGGAGCACGGTCAGGTCGTGGGCCGCCCCGCCGTCGGCGGGCGACAGCCGCGCGCCGAAGACGGCGGCCCAGACCGCCACCGGCAGCACCAGGGACACCATCGCGATCGCCGAGCGGCGCAGCAGCGCCAGGACCAGCAGCACCGGAACCGCCAGGCCGACCCAGGGCAGGAACGTCTCCAGCAGGCTCCCGAGGCTCCCCACGGCGTTGGGCACGGCTCGGGGGAACGCCGGCAGCCCGGCCACCAGCACGGCGAGCGCCGCGAGAACCCGCCCGTGCCGCCACGGCGAGTCACCCCCGCGAGCCCGCCGATCTTCGATGCTCATACGCCCGACCGTACGGCTCACCGCCCGCCCCCACCGAACCCCGGCGAAGAGCCCGTTACGTGAACGTTACGGGGAGGATCATGCCTCAGTTTCCACTCATAGCCGCTTGACCTGCGATTCCTCCTGTAACGACCTGAATTGGCGGCCGTTCGGGGATTTCTTCCGGGTTATTGACGTAATTTGCGCGACTTCGGCAGACTCTGCGCAGCGGCACGGCGCCCCAGCCGCTCAGCGGGAGCGGGCCCGGCAGGCGTCGATTGCAGGAGGACGTGACAGATGGCTGATTCTGAGAACGGGTTGCACGTGAACCGGCGGTCGTTGCTGACCGGTGCGGCCGGTTTCTTGGGAGCGGCGGCGCTTCCCATGGCCGCCGCCCAGGCGGCGCAGGCGGCGCCCGCCGAGGCCGCGGCGAAGCGGCGCTACCCGCCGAACTGGCCCGAGCCGGAGCCCTACGGCCTCGCCGACACCCGGCTGGACCTGTGGCCGCGCGAGGACAACTCCTTCATCCTCCCGCTCGAGTTGCGCCCCCGTGACGAGGCGCTCGGCCGGGTCTGGATGCGGGACACCTACGTCAACTGCTTCGTCGTCAACGGCCGCCCGGTCTATGTCGCCACCGGCACCACGCGGGTGCCCGGCCTCGAAGCCGCCGCCCCGTGGAACGACGGCATCTTCGTGTGGGTGTCCCCGTCCCTGCGGGGGCCGTGGCGGCTGGCCGACACCACCGGCATCCGGCCCGGCGCCGAGAAGGGCAAGGTGTGGTCGCCGGAGTTCGTGGGCGAGAACCGGCCGGGACGCACGGTCGTGGCCCCGTGGCAGGAGTACTGGACCGACGACCGGTTCGGCAAGCGGGGCGAGGCCTGGGCCCCGGAGGTGCACTACTTCCGCGGCAAGTGGTACATCGTGGCGTGCATGGGCGACCACTCCCAGAAGGTCGGCTCGTTCATGCTGGTGAGCGAGGGCGGGGTCGAGGGCCCGTACCGGCTGGTGGAGGGCAACCTCGACAAGCCCTTCGGCGAGTCCTTCATCGGCGGGCCCGCCTTCATCAAGCCGGGCGCCTACCACCACATCGACGGCAGCCTCTACGCCGAGGGCGATGACGCCTGGCTGGTGCTGCACAACCACCTGTACGCGAAGTTCCGGGACGACATGGAGGACATCGTCCCGACGACCGACCTGCCCACGTTCCAGCAGGTGCCGTACGCACCCGAGCCGTACCTCGAAGGCGCGTACGTGTTCAAGCACGGCGGCAAGTACTACCTCCTGCACGCCGCGTGGAACCGTTCCTCGACCGACCCCGACGGCACCACGCGATACGCCTACGCCACGCCCGGCGCCGGCCGCGTGCAGTACCAGTACGACGCGGTCGTCGCCGTCGCGGACAGTTTCGAGGGCCCCTATTCCAGGCGGTGGACCGCGGGTGTCGGCGCCGGCCACAACAACTTCTTCGCCGATCGCAGCGGCCAGGTGTGGGCGACGTTCTTCCGCAACCCCAACTTCGGCTACTGGTCCGACCCGTCGCGCATCGGCGACGCCGCGGTGGCCGGTGTCGTACGGGTGGAATGGACCGGCCCCGAGGGCAACCGCCTGTACGTCCAGCGCCGCAACCACGGGCACACGGTCAACGACTGACCGTCGGGGACGGCCGCCCGCAAGGGCTCCGGCCTCGTCGCCTCCGAGCCCCCGCCGCCTCCTCCGGCAGAGCGCGCCCTGAAGCCGGACGGCACCCCTTGTGTCCGTATGATTGCTGAAAGTAATGAAACGGACACAGGTCATGGGGGTGGCCGTGACGAGGTCGCGCCGGCCCGCGGCGGATGACTGGCAGGCGCTCCGGAGACGCGTACGCGGGCCGGTGCTCCTGCCCGGCGACCCCGGCTACGAGCAGGCGCGGCGGATCGCCGATCCCCGGTTCGGCTTGGTCCGGCCGCTCGGGGTGGTGCGGTGCGCCGACCCCCGGGACGTGCGCGAGGCGGTGCTGTTCGCGCGCCGGCACCGGCTGCGGCCGCACCCCCGCTCCGGCGGCCACGGCTACGCCGGCTACTCGACCGGACCCGGGCTGGTCATCGACGTCTCCCCGATGTCCGGGGTCACGGTGGACCAGGACGTCGCCCGGGTGGGAGCGGGGGCCAGGGCGGGCGAGGTGGCACGGGTACTCGACCGGCACGACCGCCTGCTGCCCCTGGGCACGTGCCCGGACGTCGGCATCGCGGGGCTGACGCTGGGCGGCGGCATCGGGACGGTCGGCCGCGCCTACGGGCTGACGATGGACCACCTGCTCCAGGCGGAGGTGGTGCTCGCCGACGGCCGCATGGAGACGTGCGGCCCGGACGCCCACGCGGACCTGTTCTTCGCGCTGCGCGGCGCGGGGACGGCCGGGTTCGGGATCGTCACGTCGCTGGTGTTCGGCACCCATCCGGCTCCCGACGTGCACACGTTCCTGCTCGAATGGCCCTGGAGCCCGGACCTGGTGGCGGCGTGGCAGGACTGGGCGCTGACCGTGCCCGACCGCATGTTCACCCAGCTCGTCCTGCGGCCCGGCCCCGGGCAGGCCGTCGTGGCGGCCGTGTGGTGCGGCCCGAGGCGGGAGGCCGCGCACCTGCTGGTGGGCCTGACCCGGGCCATGGGGACCGGCCCGGCCGGGGTCAGGGCGCACTCGTCCCGGTATCCGGAGGCGACCGAGCTCCTGTGGTGCTTCTCCCGGGAGGGCATGGCCGGGGCGTCCGGGCCCTGTTTCCAGGCCGACCACCTGCTCGACCGGCCGCTGCCCCCGGAGGCGGTGGGCGTACTGACACGAGCGCTGGCCCGCGGCGCCGAGCCCGAGGGCGGCGGGCGGCGGGACTGCGTGATCGAGTTGCAGGGCGGGGCGCTCGGCCGCGCCGAGGGGACGGCCTGGGCGCACCGCGACTGCCGGTTCGGCATGTGGGTCCGCGCCTGGGCGGACGCCCGCACGGGTCTCGGCGCGACGCTGGCGGCGCGCGACTGGACCGCCCGGCTGTGGCACGACCTGCGGCCGTGGGCGACGGGGCAGGCGTACCAGAACCACGTCTCCGCACGCCAGCCCGACTGGGCACGCGCCTACTACGGCGAGCACCTCGATCGCCTGCGCACGGTCAAGGCCCGCTACGACCCCGGCGACCTCTTCCACTTCCCGCACGCCATCCGTCCCCCGCGACCCGCCTGACCGGCCGGCGTCAGCGCGTGCCCGCCACCTGGGCCTCCTTCTTGCGCGCCCGGTACGCAGCCGCCTTGATCTTGTTGCCGCACGACTCCATGCCGCACCACTCCCGCCGCCCGCCCCGCGACCGGTCGATGAAGACCTTGGTGCACTCGGGGTTGGCGCACTCCTTCATCAGCGGCACGTCCGGCCCGCTGAGCAGCTCGACGGCATGCCGGGCCACGGTGGACAGCGCCTGGGCCGGGGTCGCCTCGACCCACCGCCCCTCGGCCGTCAGCTGCGGCGCCGCCGCGGGCTCGCGGGCGGCCTCGTTCACCAGGGCGAGCGCCTCGCCGTCATATCCGTCACCGGCCAGCCGGGCGGTGACCAGCGCGTAGATCGCCTCCCGAACCGCCACGGCCCGGGCCAGATCCGTGTCCCGGCAGGGGGAGACGGCGTCGACGAGGCCGGACTCCAGGTACCAGGCGTCGAGCCGGTCGGGGGCGTCGAGCGTCTCGAAGCGCTCCGTGCGGCGCGCCCGGAGCGTGCAGGCGAGGTCGAGCGCGGGGTTGCCGCAAAGGAACACATGCTTCACATCACCAGTTTGACAGGTGATGCGAAGCCCGCGCAATCGCCGGGACCGCCGCTCAGCTGGTGACCAGCGTGAGCCCGAAGGCCGACAGGGGCTCCGCGACCGGCTGGAAGTACGTGGTGCCGCCGGTTGAGCAGTTGCCGGAGCCGCCGGAGGTCATGCCCTGGGCCTGGTCCCCGGACAGGAACGGCGCACCCGACGTCCCCGGCTCCGCGCACACGCTGGTGCGCACCAGGCCGGTGACGGTGCCGCCGGGGTAGACGACGGTGACGTTGCGCTGCTGGAGGATGCCGCAGTGCCAGCCGGTGGCCGGGGTGGCCTGGCAGACGGACGACCCCACCGGGGCCGGCGCCGCGCCGCGTACGGGGCGTTCGGCGCCGAGGCCGACCACGGTGCCGCGTGGGGTCCAGCCCGGGTGGAGCGACACCCAGGCGTAGTCGTCGCCCGGGTAGGAGGATGCCTCAAAGACGCCGATCGGGGTGCCTCCGTAGCCGGTCAGGGCGACGTCTCCCCGCTGGCCGCAGTGCCCGGCGGTGAGGAACCCGCCGGTGGTGCCGCGCCGTACCGTGAAGCCGACGATGCAGCGCCCCTTGCCCTGGACGACGAAGGTGTCGCCGCCGCGGATGTCGGCGTACGGGACGGGGCGGGCGGCCGAGGTCCGCACGCGTACGACGGAGGGGTCGGCCTTGCTGCCGGAGACGAAGGCGGCGCCGCTCGCCTGGTCGGCGGCCAGCACCACGACGTCGTTGGCGGGCTCGTCCACGTACCAGCCGTGCACCCCGGGGCCGGCCCGATGCGCGGCCCGATCGAGGAGGTCCCGCGTGGCTTCGAGCGCGGCGAGCGGCCGGGCGACGACCCTGGGCCGGGCTCCCGAGGCGGCAATGGCCGGTGCGTCGGCCGCGTCGGCGGTGGCGACGACGAACGATCCGTCCGCCGCCAGCCAGGCGCCGCCGAAGCGGGGCCCGAGCAGACCGCGCAGGGCCGGCTCCGCCCGGCGGGCGCGCTCCTCGGCGACCAGGCGGGAGGCGGCCTGCTCGGCGGTGAGCCCGAGATCGCGCCGCATGGCCCGCACCATCTCGGGGGATGCGGCGGGGACGGGTGCGGCGCGGACGGGCGTGCCGGTGAGGACGAGCGTGGCGGCCACCGCGGCGGCGACCGAGCGGAAGGACTTCATGCGGACCTCCTGAGCCAAGCCCTGCCGCCACCGTAAGCCGGACGGCCGCCCCGCCGGACCTACCATTTGCCCCCGGGTCACGGTGATATGGGGGGCGGACGCCCGCCCGCCGCGACCCGAATGGTTACGGTAGGTGCATGACCGCTCACAATGCTTCGGCTTCCGGCTCCGAGACAACGGGGTCGGCGGCGGCGCGGGCGGCGATGTTCGGCGCCCTGATCTCCGCGAGCCACACCTCCACGCTGGAGCAGATCCCGGAGCTGGTCTCCGAGCACGCCCGCCGGGTGGGGTTGCGCGAGGTGCTGATCTACCTGGCGGACCTGCAACAGGAGGTGCTCTCCCCGCTGGTCTCCCAGCCGGCCCCCGCCGGGACGCCCGAGCGGGACGAGATCGGCATCGAGGGGACGGTGGCGGGCCGGGCGTTCCAGCACGGGAAGATCCTGCCGGCCACGGTGCGCGACCCGGAGCAGTGGTGGGTGCCGCTGGTGGACGGCACCGACCGGCTGGGCGTCCTGCGGATCGCGGTTCCCGCGGTGGATCCCGAGGTGCTGCTGGACATGGAGCGCCTGGCCGGGCTGGTGGCCCTGCTGGTGGTCTCCAAGCGCCCGCTGAGCGACACCTACGCCAGGCTGGTACGGCGCCGGCGGATGAGCGTGTCGGCGGAGATGGAGTGGCGGCTCATGCCGCAGCGCACGTTCGCCACCGACCGGCTGGTGATCAGCGCGGTGATGGAGCCCGCGTACGACGTCAGCGGCGACGTGTACGACTACGCGTTCGAGGGCCGTACCGCACACCTGGCGATATTCGACGCGATGGGACACGACACCGCGGCCGGCCTGACCGCCAACCTCGCGCTGACGACCCTGCGCAACAGCCGCCACGAGGGCGACGGGCTCGCCCTGGGGGCGGCCAAGATCGACGAGGCTCTCACGGGGCAGTTCGGCGGCGAGCGGTTCGCCACCGGCGTCATCGCCAAGCTGGACATCCCCAGCGGTGACCTGGCCTGGGTCAACTGCGGCCACCATCCGCCGGTCATCGTCCGCAGACGCGCCACCATCGAGCTGGAGTGCCCGCCCGGCTCGCCGACCGGCACCGGCCTGCACCTGCCGGTGACCGTGTGCCACGCGCAGCTGCAACCCGGCGACCGGCTCCTGCTCTACACCGACGGCATCACCGAAGCGCGTAACCAGCACGGTGAGGAGTTCGGCATGGAGCGGTTCACCGACTTCCTCATCCGGCACCAGGCCGACGAGCTCCCGGTGCCCGAGACGTTGCGCCGCCTGATCCACCACCACCTCGACTACCACGAACGCCGGCTCCGCGACGACGCCACCGTCGTGCTCGTCGAATGGCCCGGCTCCCCCTATTCCCGGAGGGAGACCGAGGCGCTGACCGGCCTCCCCCCGGAGCACGACGGTGCACCGTCCGGTGGCTACTGCGGCGGCGATTCGGCCTCCGGCAGGGATTCCTCGGGGTCGGGCGCGGATGGGCGCATCATCGACGGGTCGGCGTAGGCCAGGTAGCCGTACTCCGCGTGGTGCGTGGCCCGTCGCAGCTCCTCCTCCTGCCGCCCCAGGTCACGAAGCCGCTGCTCGGCCAGCTCCCGTGCCTCGGGATGGCCGGTGGCGATCGCCTCGCGGTACAGGCACCGCGCCAGCTCGCCGTCCCCCCGGCGCTCCTCCAGCAACGCGAGGTTGTAGATCGTGAGGGGCGCCTCTTCGGGGTGGCCGCTGGCGATCGCCGCGCGGTACCAGTGGCGCGCCTGCTCCGGATCCCCTCGGTCCGCTTCGAGCGCGCCGAGGTTGCGCATCGCCTTGGGCGCCTCCTCGGCATGCCCCGTGGCGATCGCCCGGCGGAACCAGCGCCGCGCCTGTTCGAGGTCGTTCCACCGCTCCGCCAGCCACCCGAGGGTCCGCATCGCGGCGGGCGCCTCGTCGGCGTGCCCGGTGGCGACCGCCGCGCGGTACCAGCGCCTGGCCTCTCCGATGTCCTCCTGGGCATTGGCCAGCACTGCGAGGCTGATCATCGCCTTGGGCGCCTCCTCGGCATGCCCCGTGGCGACCGCCTCGCGATACCAGTGCCGCGCCTCTTCGAGCTGCCCGTCCTTCCACTCGAGCACTGCGAGGTTGCGCATCGCTACGGGTGCCTCGTCGGCGTGCCTGGTGGCGATCGCCTCCCGATACCGGCGCCGCGCCTCCCCGAGATCGCCCTGCTGCTCTTCCAGCCACCCGAGGTTGACCAGCGCGTTGGGTGCGTGGTCGCGATGGCCGGTGGCGATCGCCTCATGGGACCAAAGGCGAGCGGCGTCGAACTCAGCCTGCTCCATCAGCAAGAGGGCGAGATGGACCATGGCCCAGGGGGCGTGGTCGCGGTGCCCGGTGGCGATCGCCTCGCCGAACCAGTGCCGGGCCTGATCGAGATCGCCCTGCTGCTTCTCCAGCAGCCCGAGGCTGCACTTCGCCCGTGACGCATGCTCGGGATGGCCGTCGGCGATCGCCTCGCGGTACCAGTGGCGGGCCTCATCGAAATTGCCGTGCTGCTTCTCCATCAGGCCGAGCTCGTACATCGCCTCCGGCGCGTAGTGATCGTGCTCCGTCTCGATCGTCCTGACGAACCAGCGTCGCGCCTGATCGATCTCACCGGTCTCCTTCAACCGGAAGCTGAGCCGGCAGAGGATCGCCGGGTCGAGCCCGGTGGTGTCGGTGTGGTCCAGCAACCTGCATGCCGCCGGATACGCCTCCCGCTCCACGGCGAGGTAGCCGACGTCGCGGCGCTGATCCCCCTCGAAGTACCGGTCGACGTAGTCCCACAGGGCGTCGTGGACGGGCCAGCGGGCCGGATCCGACGTCTCGTCGGCGATGGCGGTCAGCAGCGGGTGCGGGGCGTAGAAACGGCCCGGGCCGGAGGACTTCCGCTGGATCAGGCGAGGCCGGCGGCTGCCGGTGGCCATGGCCCACTTCAGGGCCGGGCGGTAGCCGGTCACGGGCACCGGAGCGCCGGGCGGCAGGCCGGCGATCTCGCGCCGGTAGCCCTGGAACAGGTGGTCCAGGATGTCGCCGGTGAGCAGGCGCCAGGTGTCCAGGCGCAGGCGGTACCAGTCGGCGACCGCGCGCAGCAACGCCACCCGGTCGGTGGCCTGCTCCCCGTCGCGGTTCAGGGCGTCGCGGATCTCCTCCCAGGAGACCATGAGCCGCCCCATCAGCACGTCGTGCCCCTCAGCGAGGACCGGGCGAAGGTCCGCGTAGGCGTCGGCGGCCACCAGCGCGCCGCGCTCGCCCGGCGTGATCGCCCGCAGCTCGGCCCGCACCGCGTACCGGTCGAGGAAGTCGGCCACCACCTGCCGCAGCGCGGTGCCGTCGGCGAGGGTGACCGCCAGCCACAGGCGCGGCGGGAGGTCCTCGGGCGAGGTCGCCGCCAGCTCGTTGACGCGGTGCTCCGGCAGGCCCTCCAGCCAGAGCACCGCGCCGCCGCCGTCATCGGCGTGGCGGGCGGCGTGTTCGATCATCCGGCTGATCGGCTGGCGGGGATCGTCGTGGTAGGCCACCATCCGGTAGCGGCCGGGCAGGTGGGTCAGCACCGCGTGCGCCAGCGCGGCGGTGGTGCCGGCCAGCCGTGGCCCGCGTACGACGAGGAGGCGCCGGCCGTCGCCGCCGGTGAGCGCCGCCGCCAGCACGCCGTCGATCTCGCGCGGGATGTACGGGGCGGCCCGGCCGTCCGTGGCGAAGCGGCTGGCGTGCACCCCGAGGTCGCGCGGGGTCACCTGGTCCAGGGGCTTGGGCTTGCCGTCGGGGCCGGCGAGGGCGGGCCACAACACCGGAGCGTCACCCTCGCCCCGCGCGACCGCGATCCTGTGGGTGACCACCGCGGCCACCCCGGCCAGCACCAGGTCCCCGGCCAGCCACCACCAGGCCCACTGACCGTCGTTGAGCACCTGGTTGGTCGCGACCCCGATCGCCACCACCAGGACCGCGGAGGCGGCGTCCAGCACCCACACCCGGCGCCTCATCGGCCGCCGCCCGCCGCCGCCCGCCCGTCATCCAGCCGTACGTACGCCATCAGCTCACGAGTCAGTAACTGAACCGGCACACACCGATATCGCAAACGATCATCCGGCCGCTACCGATCCGCCCCGAGGCCCTGCCCGGCGAGGCGGATTGCGACGTTCCGCTTTCAACCCGCTAATACTTGTCCGCAGAACCCGAATTCTGCCCGGACAAAATGCCGCCAACCCCATTTGTCCTGTGCCTTTATTCACAGATTTCTCGCGCATTCGGAGTATTGGCGAAGACCGGTGGCGCATTTACGTTGTGATCGCTTTGTTCCTCCGCCAACGGGGTGATCATGGGATCCACACGCAAGAGCATCACCGTCCTGGCAGGCGCTCTCATCGTGGCGTCGGCAGGGCAGACACTCGACCCGGGCCAGGCCGCGGCGAGCGCCTGCCCGGTGACCACCGACCAGTGGCAGGCCATCGACCTGGGCGTGGCCGGCTCCGCGCTCGACATCAACGACCAGGGGCAGATCACCGGCTGGACGAGGAACGTGCTCGGCCGCCCCCAGGCGATGGTCTGGGACGACGGCCAGGTCATCGACGTGGGCACGCTCGGCGGCCCCACGAGCGGCGCCTCGGCCATCGACGAGGACGGCCGGGTCGTCGGCAACAGCTACACGACCGAGGAAAAGGGACACGCCTTCCTGTGGCACGACGGGGTCATTCAGGATCTGGGCAGCTTCGGCGGGTACACCTCGCCCAAGGACGTCAGTCAGAGCGTCGTCGTCGGGGAATATGTCTCCACGCGGCCCGATGGCGTCCTGCGTACCAGGGCGTTCAAATTCGAGAACGGCGTGAAGACGGACCTGAATGTCGTCACGGGCAGCAGCGCCGTGGACGTCAACACGGCCGGTCAGATCGCCGGCACCCATCGCCGTACGGAGACGCCGGGCCTGCCCGCGAACCAGCAGACGCAGCGCGCCTTCCTCTGGGCGAACGGCGCCGTCACGGAGCTCGGCACGCTGGGCGGCATCTGGAGCCAGGCCACCGGCCTCAACAACGGCGGCCAGGTCGTCGGCCAGTCGGCGCTGGGCGCGGACGGCGTGCTCCAGGCCGGGTTCGTGTGGAGCAGCGCGACGGGCATGAGCCGCGTCGAGGACGGCGGCGGCCTGGCCCGGCCGACGGCCATCAACGACGACGGCGTGGTCGTCGGAACCCACGCCTGCGACCCGGCCGGCACCGCGCACCCGGCGGTGTGGACCGACCCCGCCCAGGCGCCGGTCCGGCTGCCGGACCCGGCGGGAGGCACGGCGACGGCCGTCAACGCCATCAACCTCGGGGGCGAGATCGTGGGAGCGGCGACGTACCCCGGCAACGAGCAGCGCGTCGTGCTCTGGAAGCCGCAGACCCCCGGCTGACCGCGACACCCTCGCCCCGGAGAACGACCGGGGCGGGGTCGCTCGGCCGGCGGTCTCGTCGGTCTCGTGGTCATGCCAGGGTCCGTCAGAAGCCGGACGATTCACCCCAGACCCTGCCATAGCTATGGTTTCCTCCGGGCGCAAACGACGTGCCACGGCCCGTACACATGATCGTCACCAGTCCGGTCCACGCTTCTCGATGTCAGTCAAGGAGGCACGGATGCGTTGGCTCACGTCGCTCGGATCAGCGATGCTCGTCCTGTTCACTTACGTCATCCCCGCGTCGGCATCGCCCGGCGGCACGCTGACGGTCGCCTCACCGGCCGTACGCAGCGGGGAGCCGATCACGGCGACGTACACCACCCCGACCCCCGACCCGACCAACTGGCTCGGCCTCTACACCGACCCCGGCAACGGCCCGGTGGACGAGAAGTTCGTCGGCCCCTCGCTGCGCTGGACCTACATCACCGGCGGAAGCGGTGCGGCCACGCTGCCGACCGACGGGCTGGAGCCGGGCAACTACATCGTCTTCGCCCTGGCGAAGGACGGCTACCAGTGGCTCGCCACACCGGTGAAGGTACGAATCATGAGCAACGCCCCGCTGCACTTCATCACCGACGCCTTCGGCCTGCGCAACGCCCGCGCCCTCGAACCGTACGAGGCGACGGTGGGCGGCCTGGTCCGCGGGGACACCGACGGCCTCACCTTCCGCAAGATCGCCGGGCCGCAGTGGGCCACCGTGTCGGCCGACGGGAAGGTCACCGGGACGCCGCGCGTACGCGACTCGCTGCGCCCGGAGCCGCTGCGCGTCGAGGCCCGCAACGCGCGCGCCGAGACGAGCACGGCCACGATCGGCATCGACGTCCGCCGGCCCGGCGAGGACCTGGTGCCCGAGCTCAAGGCGATGAGCTTCAACCTGTGGCACGGCGGCAGCCAGGTCGACGGCGGCCGGGAGAAGGAGCTGCGGTTCCTGCTCCGGTCCGACGTGGACGTCGTGGGTCTCCAGGAGACCTCGGCCGCCTCCACCCGCGAGCTGGCCGAAGCGCTGGGCTGGGACTACCACCAGGCGGGCACCGACCTGGGCGTGATCAGCCGGTACCCGATCACCGAGCGCAAGGCGCCCGTGGACGGCGGCCCGCTGTCGGTGGCGACGAAGGTCCGGGTGCGGATCGGCGAGCGCCAGGACGTGGTGGTGTGGAACGTCCACCTCGGCTACACCCCGTACGGCCCCTACGACGCGTGCTTCGGCAAGATGACCCAGGAAGAGCTGCTGGCCAACGAGGAGCGCTCCGGCCGCACGCCCCAGATCGAGGCTGTGTTGCAGGAGATGCGCCCGGACCTGGCCGCGGCAGGGCGCACGCCGGTGCTGCTGACGGGCGACTTCAACGCCCCGTCCCACCTTGACTGGACCGCGGCCACGCGCCGGTGCGGCTACACCACGGTCCCGTGGCCGACCTCGGTGCTGCCCGCGCAGGCGGGGCTGCGGGACTCCTACCGGGTGGCGAACCCTGACTCGGTGTCCGCGCCGGGGATCACCTGGTCGCCGATCTATCCGGTGTTCACCGGCGGCTACGGCCACGACTCGCACAAGGGCGAGCCCGAGCCGCAGGACCGGATCGACTTCGTCTACTACGCGGGCCCGCTGCGGGTGACCGGCTCCGAGGCCGTGGTCGAGGGCACGCCGACGGCCGTACCCGACCACCGGGGCAACGACTGGACCTCCGACCACGCCGCCGTGCTCACCACGTTCCGCCCCTCCTGACCACGTCTCCCCGGTCAGGTCGCCAGGGCCGGCAGGCGCCCCGATGCGGCACGGGCCCGTCGGGGCGTACCGGGCCGGGCGGTCAGCCGGTGGGGACGGTCCGGCGGACGTAGGAGACGAGGTGGTCGATCTCCGCGAAGCCGGCGGCCTCGAACAGAGGCCAGGTGGGGGTGCCGGCCACGTACAGGATCGTCTCTGACGCGCCATGGTCGCGGAGGAGGCGATCCGCCTCCTGGAGCAGATCGTGCTCCAGCGTCTCGTCGGCCTGGCACGCGTCCGCGCCGAACCACCACAGGATCCCGAGACCTCCCACGGGCTCCTGGACGACGAGCTCAGCCGAGCAGCCGTCGCCCCGGGCCTTGAGCCACCATCCGGGCGGCGTCTCGCTCCTGACCACCTCCACCAGCGGGGATGCCGTGGCATCAGGGTCGCGCGGCATGGTGCGGCGCAGGTATCGCCAGGTGTTCCGCCCCGTGAAGCCGGCGTGCTCCAGCACCTTCGTGGTGATCGGCCGGCGGCCCACCGGCAGCGCGGCGACCCCCAGTCCGACCGCGGCGGTGAAGGCGTGGACGACGGTCCTGGCGTCGAGTTCGCGCAGGGCGTGGCCGACGAGCTCGTCCACCACGTCGAGGATCTCCCGCCCGTGCAACCACAGGATCTGCCCGCTGCCGTCGTCCCGGTGCACCGTGTGGGAGACCGCACCCATGACGCGGCCGTCCGGATCGACCAGGACGTCGGTTCTGGGGTGTTCGAGATCGGCCCAGGGAACGGGGTCACGACGGGACGTTCCGGCCATGGCCTCGTCGAGCTCGGCGGGCGTGCAGGCCGGCTGGCCGGGCAGGCGGTCCGCGTCGATCAGCGCGAGCACGGCTTCCCCGTCGGAGTCGCGGTAGCGGCGCATCCTCGTGCCCCCTGCGGAGGAGGCCGGACGGCAGTTGGTGAGGATCTCGTGCGCGGACAGCGTGTTGCCCGTACGGGCGGCGCTTCTCATCGCGGCGGTCGCCACGGGGACGGCGGTGTCCGGTGGGATCACCAGGAGCAGGAATCCGTCCTCGTTGCCGCGGATCATCCTGATCGTGTTGGGGGTCGCCGACAGGCCGCTGATGCGCAGGAATCGTCCATCGACGAACAGGTGGAGCGGGACCTCGTCCCATGCCGCCACGTCGAGCCGGACCCGGAGGATCGGGCCGAGCCGGTCCTGCAGGAGGCGGATGAGAGCGGGAAGTTCGTGGTGGAGGTCGGTGGAGTACGGCCACCAGGCCCCGTCGAGCGTTCCATCCCTGGTCAGCGTGGGCTCCAGGAACACCCGGGCCGGCTGGAGAGCGATGGGTATGACCGATGGCTGGTGGTTCGGCATCTCGTGTGCCGCCTGTCTCCGGCGTGAAGGGGCCGGCTGGGCCTGAGGCGACGCCGACGCGGCTGCCGGCGTGCAAAATATCCCAGGTGAATTCAGCCTACGCCGCCCGATCCGTCCCATGGGGCCTCGGGGGGCGCGGCGCGCCTGCCCGCCCGGCGCGAGGGATCGCCCGGACATGGGTCAGGCCCGCACCCCCGGAGGGATGCGGGCCCGATCTCATGCCACGCGCCGGTGTCAGGCGGTGACGATGTTCTCCGCCTGCGGGCCCTTCTGGCCCTGCACGACGTCGAAGGAAACCTTCTGCCCCTCGACCAGCTCACGGTAGCCGCCGTTGGCGACGATGTTGGAGTAGTGAGCGAAGACGTCGGCGCCGCCGTCGTCCTGCGCGATGAAGCCGAAGCCCTTTTCCGAGTTGAACCACTTCACGGTTCCAGTAGCCATGTCTATCTCCTTCAGATACGTGCATAAGCACAGGGTTCGCACCGTGCGAAACCCGTGTCGCCCGCGATGAGCCCATCCGGAAATGACCGGCAAACAAAAAGCGCCCAGAAGATTGTAATCTCCCAGGCGCACACGAAGTCTTTATGGGTACCACAACTGCAACTCCTTCAGCCTAGCACACCCTCGCAGCGAACCGCGACATGAGACCCACAGGCGGACCCTGGAGGGGTAGTCTGGGGCTACCGAGGACACTTCGTGCGTTGGCATTCGGGTTGGCGTCGCCCACGGCGAAAGACAGCATGTGGCCCCGCAGGGGTCTGGACGGGCGGGCGATCATGGCGCCGGCATCTCGCATCCACCACAAGCCGCCACGTGTCCTCCATGCTCCATTCCGGGCTCCATTCCGGGCTCCATTCCGTGGTGCGGCTCAGCCACCACCCTCAGAGGCTCAGGCACCACCTTCAGGCGCGAGGCACGCGACCCCGATCCGCATGCGGGCAGGCGCGTTCGACACCCACATGCCCGATCCTGTCGCCGCCCCGGCTTCCACTCCTACGATCGGAGCATCCATGACGATCCTTGGCGCTACGCCTCCCAGCATGGTCGAGCCATGCACCACCGTTCACCTGTCCGGCGAGATCGACATCTTCACCAGCAAGGCTCTGCGCACCCGGTTGATGGACGAGTTGGACCGGAGCCGCGAGTTCCTCGTCCTGGACGTGTCAGGCCTGGCGTTCAGCGACGTCTCCGGGCTGGCCGTGCTGGTCGGGGTGCAACGTCGCGCGCGATCCATGGGCATCACCGTCGTCCTGACCGCGCCGTCCCCCCGCATGTCCACGATGCTGCGCATCACCGGGCTGGGCAGAGGCTTCTTGATAGAAGGGTGACGAACACCCGGCCGGATCGCAGGTCCGCGCTGTACGCTGCTGCTGGCGACGACGTGTTCCCCCCGCCGTCCCGGCTCGGGAGCCCGATGTCATCCCACGTCAACGGTCGCTTTACTAGGAGATAGGGCGCATACTTGCACTAATGAGGCCTACTCAAGCCGCGTCCCGGCGCCGACTCCCCGGAAGCCCCTTCAACGTCCCCGAAGCCCCTCCGCCTCCTGTCGAGCAGTACGAGGTGCGAGACCAGGTGAGCCACGACAAATACGGCCTCGGCCGGGTCATCGCCGTGGAGCAGAACCTTGCGATTCTCGTCGACTTCGGCTCGGAGACGTACCGCATCGTCGCACCTTACGCGAAGCTCGTGAAGCTGTGACGATCGCGCCCCTACCCCGCCGACCGGCACTCTGATGCGGTCCGGCACGTAAGCGAGCAACGAGGAGGAACTGCCGGCGAAGTCGAGGTCACCCCTTCATTCCTCCTCCTTTCGCCCCGTTCGCGGGTGACGGTGAACGACGGCACGCAGGCCGCACGGGCCGCCGTCGCCCCCCATACGGGCCAGGTGGAGCTCAGCGCAGGGTTCGCCGCCAGTGCTCGGCCGACTCGGCCATGTCATGGGCGAGCACCTGGAACACCTGACTCGTGGTGCGCAGCCGGGCGCCGGCCGGGCTGTTGTCCCCGAGCAGTTCGGCGCCTTCCTGGGAGAAGTCCCGCCACATGGTCATCGACTGGATGCTGGCCTGCCACGTCCGGTACCAGATGTGGTCGTCGACCAGGTAGCGCTCACGGCGGCCGTCGCGCTCGCGCCTGATCAGGCCGCGCGCCGCCAGCCAGCCGACGGCCTTGGAGATGGAGGCCGGGCTCACCTGCAGCAGCGCGGCGAGCTCCGCGGCCGTGCAGCTTCCCGCGTCGGCGGTGAACAGCGTGGCGAGCACCCTGGCCACCATCGCGGGCACGCCGGTCTGGATCATCATGCCGGCGAAGCGCCGCTCGAAGTCGCGCACCGCCTCCGGGTCACGGCCCCGGCCGCCGGCGGCCGGGG
>NZ_JBFANM010000091.1:0-44247 GCF_040674815.1 Nonomuraea sp. NPDC049709 | reverse complement strand
GCTTGGCCAGCGCGCGCAGCGAGCCCTCCTCCAGCCCGGCGACGCTGCCGGTCGCGGCGGTGCGCAGGCTGATCGCCACCGCGACCGCCTCCTCGTCGTCGAGCAGCAGCGGCGGCAGCGCGGCGCCCACGCCCAGCCGGTATCCGCCGGCCACGCCGGGCGTGGCGTCCACGGGATAGCCGAGCTCACGCAGCCGGTCGATGTCGCGCCGCACCGTGCGCAGGCCCACGTCGAGGCGTTCGGCCAGCTCGGCGCCGGTCCAGTCCGGCCGTGACTGGAGCAGGGACAGCAGGCGGAGCAGCCGCGCCGAGGTTTCCAGCATGGGGCTCATTTTGCCGTTCATCGGTGCCAGGAGCTGACACCAATCCCTTCTACCGTCGGAGACATGACGAACAGCGACAGCACCCCCCAGGTCCGCCCGTATCGCATCGACATCCCGCAGGAGCAGCTCGACGACCTGCGCGACCGGCTCCGTCGTACGCGCTGGGCCCCCGACCTGCCCGGCACCGGCTGGGAGCGCGGCGTCCCCACGAGCTACCTGCGCGACCTGGCCGCGTACTGGGCCGACGGGTTCGACTGGCGCGCCCAGGAGGCGGCGCTGAACGCGTACCCGCAGTTCACCACCGCCATCGACGGCGCGGACGTGCACTTCCTGCACGTCCGCTCGGCCGCGCCGCACGCCACCCCGCTGCTGCTCCTGCACGGCTGGCCGGGCGGGGTGATCGAGTTCCTCGACCTCATCGGCCCGCTCACCGACCCGGCGGCGCACGGCGGCGACCCGGCCGACGCCTTCCACCTGGTCATCCCGTCGCTGCCCGGCTACGGCTTCTCCGGCCCGCTGCGCGACACGGGCTGGACGGACGGCCGCACGGCCGCCGCGATGGTGGAGCTGATGGCCAGGCTCGGATACGAGCGGTACGGCGTCCAGGGCGGCGACGTCTCCGCCTTCATCGCGCCGCTGATGGGCCGGGCCGCGCCGGACAACGTCATCGGCGTGCACGTCAACGCGCTGCTCACGTTCCCGACCGGCGACCCCGCGGTGATGGGCGCGCTGACGGAGGCCGAGCGCGGCCGGCTGGCCGGGATGGAGGAGTGGCAGGACAGGCTCGGCGCGTACATGCGCCTGCAGGGCACCCGCCCGCAGACCATCGCCGCCTCGCTGCACGACTCCCCCGCCGGGCAGCTGGCCTGGATCGTGGAGAAGTTCAAGGACTGGACGGACCCGGCCGCCAAGCTGCCCGAGGACGCGGTGGACCGGGACCGGATCCTCGCCGACGTGAGCGTCTACTGGTTCACGGAGACGGCGGGGTCGTCGGCGCACACGTACTTCGAGCGGTTCAACGACTTCGCGGCGTGGGGGCCGGTGGAGCGCGGGACCGTGCCCACGGCGGTGGCGGTGTTCCCGGCGGACTACTCGGTGCGGCCGCTGGCCGAGCAGGTGCACAACGTGGTGCGCTGGTCGGAGTTCGACCACGGCGGGCACTTCGCGGCCCTGGAGACGCCGGACGTGCTGGTCACGGAGCTGCGCGAGTTCTTCCGCTCCCTCACCTGACTTTCCCGCGGGTCACTGGCCGGGCTCGGGATCCGGCCAGTACGGGACCGCCCGCCCGGCGGCGGACCCGATCGCCGCGCCGTCGAGCCGGGTGATGCTCAGCTCGATGCCGCCGACGGGCCACTCCACCGCGAACTCGAAGGGCTCGGCCGGCGGCAGCGGCCACAGCCACAGGCCCAGCGTGTTGGCGCCGAGATCGGCGCCGCCGCGCAGCATCATGCCGCTGGGCTGCCACTGGAGCCGCGGGCCCGCCGGCCGGTCCGGCAGCGGCGCGTTCTCCCCGATGGTGGTGACCGTGGTGCCGTCGGCGTACCGCACGCCGAACCGGAGCAGCCGGTCCGGCAGCCCGCCGCCGCCGAGCGTCCTGATGGCCGCGGTCGGGTAGAGGGACACGTGCAGGTTCCAGAAGTCGTCGGCGGAGAGACTCCGCTGCCGCAGGACGACCTCCACGTCCAGGACACAGCCGTTCCGGTACGCCCGGATCAGCGGAAGGGCGACGACCACGTTCGGGCCGCGGGCCAGCGTCAGGCCGGTCGCCACGGCCACGCCCATCTCGTCGCCCGGCGGGGCGAACCAGTCGGGCAGCCCGACCTGCGGGCGGATCACTTCTTCCTGGGGCGGCGGGGGTTCGAAGAACATGTCTCCACCCTAGGAATCCCATGGCCGCCCGCGCGGGGGCGCGTCAAGAAGGCATGGTTTTCGCGTCAAGGAGGCGTAGGTGCGCTGGCGCTCAGAGGGCCTGTTACGGTAGTGCGCGGTGCGCCGGGAAGTCTGGTCGGCAGGAACTGGCGGTCAGATCTTCGGGGGAGGCGTTCGCGATGCGTGACCGTTGCATCGGAGTTCGGTAATGGGCGTGTTGTCACCCCTTTCGGCCCGCTTCCGGCATCCCGCCCAGGTCGTGGTGGCCGGATTCGGGCTGGCCATCGCCATCGGCACGGCCCTGCTCATGCTGCCGGTCGCCACCACGTCCGGCGAGCCCGCGGACTGGGTGGCCGCGCTGTTCACCGCGACCTCGGCCGTGTGCGTGACCGGGCTGGCGGTGGTCGACACCGAGTCGCACTGGACGGTGTTCGGCGAGCTGGTGATCGCCGGGCTGGTGCAAGTGGGCGGCCTGGGGATCATGACGCTGGCCACCCTGTTCACGCTGCTCGTCTCGGGCCGGTTAGGTCTGCGGGCCAGGATCGTGGCCCAGGCCGAGACGAAGACGCTGAGCATGAGCGACGTGCGCAAGGTCGTGCTCAAGGTGGTGCTGTTCAGCCTGCTGTGCGAGGCCGTCGCCGCGGTCGTGCTCACCGGGCGCTTCCTGATCGGGTACGGCGAGCCGCTCGCCCGCGCCGTCTACCTCGGCGTCTTCCACGCGGTCGCCTCCTTCAACAACGCCGGGTTCGCGCTCTGGCCGGACAGCCTCATGCGGTTCGTGGCCGACCCGTGGATCTGCCTCACCATCGCGTTCACCTGCATCGTGGGCGGGCTGGGCTTCCCCGTGGTGTTCGAACTGGCCCGGTCCTGGCGGCACCCGCGAAAGTGGAGCGTGCTGACCAGGATCACGGTGGGCGTGACCCTGGCCCTGCTGGCGCTCGGCACCGTGGTCCTCCTGGTGACCGAGTGGCGCAACCCCAGGACGCTCGGGGCGCTCGACGATCCCGGCAAGCTGCTGGCGGCCTTCTTCGCCGCGACCATGCCGCGCTCGGCCGGGTTCAACGCCCTCGACATCTCCCAGATGTACCCGTCGAGCTGGCTGACCACCGACCTGCTGATGTTCATCGGCGGCGGCAGCGCGGGCACGGCCGGGGGCATCAAGGTGACCACGATCGGGCTCCTGGCCTTCGTCGTGTGGGCCGAGATGCGCGGCGAGGGCCGGGTGAACATCGGCTACCGGAGCCTGCCGGACTCCACGCAGCGCCAGGCCGTCACGGTCACGGCGCTGGGCGTATCCCTGGTGGGCGTCGCCACATACGTGCTGCTCGCCCTCACCCCGCACAACCTGGACCAGGTGCTGTTCGAGGTGATCTCCGCGTTCAGCACGGCGGGCCTGTCCACCGGCATCACCGCGAGCGTCGGCACGGCCGGGCACCTGCTGCTGGTCATGCTGATGTTCGTGGGCCGCATCGGCCCGCTCACCCTGGGCTCCGCGCTGGCCCTCAACAGTCGCGCCCGGCACTACGAGCTACCCGAGGAGCGAGTCATCGTTGGCTGAGTACAAAGGCGACCCGGTGGTCGTCATCGGCCTGGGCCGGTTCGGCACGTCACTGGCACTGGAACTCACCAGGCGCGGCACCGAGGTCCTGGCCATCGACAACCGGCCCAAGATCACCCAGAGCCTGGCGGGCCAGATCACCCAGATCGCGACCGCCGACGCCACCGACATGCAGGCGCTGCGCCAGCTCGGCGTGCCCGACTTCTACCAGGCGGTGGTGGCCATCGGCGGCGACATCGAGGCCAGCATCCTGGTCACGTCGCTGCTGGTCGAGCTGGAGATCAACGACATCTGGGCCAAGGCGATCAGCACCCAGCACGGCCGCATCCTGAGCCGCATCGGCGCCCACCACGTCGTCTTCCCCGAGCACGACATGGGCGAGCGGGTGGCTCACCTGGTGAGCGGGCGCATGCTCGACTACATGCAGGTGGACGAGAACTTCGCGCTGGCCAAGACCAGCCCGCCCAAGGAGTACGTGGGCATCCCCCTCGGCCGCTCCAACCTGCGCCGCAAGTACGGCGTCACCATCGTGGCGGTCAAACCGCCGGGCGAGGAGTTCACGTACGCGACGGCGGAGACGGAGCTGTCGTACGGCGACGTCATCCTGGTATCGGGCCGGACGGAACAGGTCGAACGCTTCGCCGAGTTGCCGTAGCCGGCCGGTCCGCCGCCGTCACCCGTGCCTCCGTACGAGGTTGGCTAGGCTGGGGCGCGGAGGCCACTGATGCGCGCACGCGATCTCGCCGTCGAGTTCCCGACGGTCACGCTGGACACACCGGCCCTGGAGGCGGCCAGGCTGCTGGCCGAGCGGGACCTGCCGGGGCTCATCCTGGTCGACGAGAGCGGGCGGCCGCTCAGCATCCTGCCCGGCACGCAGGTGCTGCGGCTGGCGGTGCCGGCCTACTGCCAGGACGATCCGGCGCTGGCCCGGGTGGTGGACGAGGCCCACGCCGACCGGTTCCTGCACCGGCTCGGAGGCAGGACCGTCCGCGAGTGCCTGCCGGAGCAGCCGCGCGAGCTGCCGGTGGCCGACACGAAGGCGACGGTGCTGGAGCTGGCGGCGCTGATGGCCCGTACGCGCAGCCCGCTGGTCGCGGTGCTGGACGAGGGCCGGCTGATCGGTGCCGTCACCCTCCAGTCCCTGCTCGACCACGCCCTCCAGCTCTGACCCGCCGAACACGAGGGCCCGCCTGCACTAGTGCAGATCCCGGTATTCCTCCAGGCAGAACCGGCCTGGAAGCGCGCTCTGCGTACGTTGTCACCATGAAGTACCTGGAAGGCGCGTTCGCGCCCGTCACCGAAGAGATCACCGCCTACGACCTCCCCGTCACCGGCCGCGTCCCCGCCGAGCTGAACGGCCGCTACCTGCGCAACGGCCCCAACGCCCTGGGCGTGGAGGACCCCCTCGTGCACATCTGGGGCATGGGCCAGGGCATGGTCCACGGCGTCCGCCTGCGCGACGGCCGGGCCGAGTGGTACCGCAACCGCTTCGTCCGCACCCCGGGCTTGGCGCCCATGGTGCACGTGATCGAGCACGCACGGCGTACCTTCGCGCTGGTGGAGGGCGGTGCGCCGCCCGCCGAGCTGGACGAGGAGCTGAACACCGTGGGCGTGTGCGAGCTGGGCCTGACCCCTGAGGGGTTCACGGCCGGGGCTCACTCCAAGCACGACCCGCGCACCGGTGAGCTGCACTCGCTCTCGTACATGGTGGGCCGCGAACACGTCCAGCACATCGTGACCGCCGCCGACGGGAACGTGGTGCGCTCGACCGGCATCCCCATGACCCGTACGCCGTTCATGCACGACTTCGCGCTCACCGGGAACCACGTCGTGCTGTGGGACACGCCGCTGGGGTTCGACGGGTTCGAGTGCCGGTGGCTGCCCGGGCACCCGACGCGGGTGGGGGTCATGCCGCGCGACGGCGGCGAGGTGCGCTGGCTGGACATCGATCCCGTGCACGTGAGCCACACCCTCAACGCCTACGAGGACGACCACGGCGTCATCGTGGTGGACGTGGTCACGGCCGAGGGGCCGTTCGATCCCGCCGATCCGGGGGCGATCCGCCCGATGCTGGACCGCTGGACGATCGACGACGGCAAGATCCACCAGCGGCGCATCGACGACCGGCCGCAGGACTTCCCGCGCGTCAACGACGCCCGCGCCTCGCTCCCCCATCGCTACGGCTACTCCGCCGCCGCCGCTCTGTACGGGGTCCCGTTCGCGCCCGAGGGCCCGCCGCCGGACGACGCCTTCACCAACGCCCTGGTCAAGCACGACCTGGAGCGGGGCACCAGCGAGGTGCACGGGTTCGGCAGGGACGAGGCGGTCGGCGAGGCCGTGTTCGCCGCCACCGGGGCGGGCGAGGACGACGGCTACCTGCTCGCCTACGTGCATGACGCCGGCCGCGGCGCCGCCGACCTGGTGATCCTGTCCGCCCAGGACTTCACCGGCGAGCCGGTGGCCCGGGTCCACCTCCCGGTACGGGTGCCGCTCGGCCTGCACGGCAACTGGCTGCCCGACCGCTGAGCCGTGGCAGAGTGGGCGTCGTGACCGATACGCGGCCTCCGTACCTCAGGATCGTCGCCGACATCGAGCGCCGCATCGCCGGCGGCGAGCTACGGCCGGGCGACCCCGTCCCCACCACCCGGACGATCATGCGGGAGTGGGGTGTGGCGATGGCGACCGCGACCAAGGCGCTGACCACGCTGAAACAGGCGGGCACGATCGAGGGCACGCCCCGGTCCGGCGCCGTGGTCGCCGCCCGGCCGCTGCCCGCGCGCTCCGGCGGCGGGCTGGAGCTGGAGCGCATCGTCCGGGCCGCCATCGAGGTCGCCGACGAGGCCGGGCTGGCGGGGCTGTCCATGCGGACGGTCGCGACCCGGCTCGGCGTGGCCACCATGGCCCTCTACCGGCACCTCGACGCCAAGGCCGAGCTCTCCCAGCTGATGGCCGACGCCGCGTTCGCCGGGATCGACTACCCGGAGCCGCCCCCGGGATGGCGCTCCCACCTGCGGGTGGCCGCCCAGCTCCAGTGGGCGCTCTATCACCGTCACCCCTGGCTGCCCCGGGTGATCTCGGTCGTGCGGCCGGCTCCGCTGCCGGGGCTGGTGGCGTACGGGCAGTGGTCGCTGCGCGCGCTCGACGGGCTGGACCTCGACCCGGGCACCCGGCTCCACGTCTACGGCACGATGGTCAATTACGTGCGGGGCACGGCGTTCAGCATCGAGAGCGAGTACGGCGCCGAGCGCGACACCGGGATGACCAGCAAGCAGTGGGTCCGGTCCCGGTTCCCGGCCGGCGCGCCGGTGCCGGGGCAGGTCCTGGAGCCGGGCGCGGACCTGGACCTGGAGTCGCTGTTCGCGTTCGGCCTCGAACGCCTGCTGGACGGCCTGTCCACCGTGATCGTCCCCAGGAGACCGCGGGCATGAAGGCATCCGCCCTTCCGCCGGACGTCACACCTGGGCGAGCGGTTCGATCGGGACGGCTGTGTACGGGCCAGCACGGCCGGGGCCGTCAGGTGGTGGAGGCAGTCCGTGCCCGATGCCGAGGCTGACGACGCCCCTAGAGCCGGGAGACCTGCGTACGAATCATGGCCACCCGTTCGGGCAGCGGGCTCGCGGGGACCTCGATGAGCTGGTAGCCGAAGGACCGGTAGGTCTGCTCGTGCAGGCGTTCGAACGTCAGCGAGTCCTCGAAGCTGATCCGGCGGGCCTCGGTCGGTTCGCAGAAGCCGAGGTTGCGGACGAAGAACACGTGCCGGTCGTAGACCTGTTCCCGGGTGATCCGGTCGATCTCGGCGGACAGGGCCGGGGAGATCGGGTGGCCGATGTGGGTGCTGAGGGCGTGGGTGCAGATGGGCGAGCGGTCGAAGAACTGCACGGCCGGCGGTGTGGTGGTGATGGCCGGCCGCAGCTGCCGCCGCCGTTGCAGGGTCACGATCTTGTCGATGAAGGACGGCCGGGTCCAGGGCTCGGCGACGCCGCGCGCCTGCTCGTCGGCGATCACCGCCGTGGCCGCCTCCTCGACCGTCGCGTACCCGAGTGCCGCGAGGCTGCGCAGGATCGTGGTCTTGCCGGAGCCGGGGGTGCCGGTGAGGATGTAGCGCTTCATGGTGGTCTGGCCGCCTTTCTGATCGGGCGCAGGAGTGATCGCGGTCGCGGGATCGGCCGATGATCGCTGGAATCCGGCCGGGACAACGCACGGACGGAGCCAGATACGAGGAGAAACCCGGTGGAATCGACACAGGGCCGCCGGCAGATGGCTCGGCCGGCCCAGGGAGCGGGTTGACCACGAAGATACACCTCCCGGGCGGGCCGCTCGACCACCCTGACCTGGCCGCACCGGCCAAGGCGTGTCGGCGCCCCCTGACGGGGAAACGCGGGCCGACGCCGTAGGGTGGTCATATGGTCAAGACCGCGGCACGACAGCCCGTACCCGCACGGCGTGCGGACGCCGAGCGCAACATCGCCGCGATCCTCGAGGCGGGCACCCGGCTGCTCAGCTCCGATCCCACGGCCAGCGTGGCCGACATCGCCAAGGCCGCCGGGGTGGGCCGGGTCACGCTGTACGGGCACTTCCCCTCGCGGGAGGCGCTGGTGGACGCCGTGCTCGACCACGCGGTGGACATGGCGGACGCCGTCCTGGAGGACGAGTCGATCGACAAGACCCCGGCGCCGGAGGCGATGGCCGGGCTGCTGCGGTCGTCCTGGGAGGTCCTCGACCGGCATCGCCGCCTCTTCCTGGCCGCCGACCGGGTCCTGGCCACGGAGCGGATCAGGGAGCACCACGAGCGTCCGCTGCGGCGGGTGGAGCGGCTCATCGCGCGGGGGCAGCGGGACGGCGACTTCCGTACGGACCTGCCGCTGCAGTGGCTGGTGACCGCGTTCTTCTCGATCATCCACAGCGCGGCGCAGGAGCGGGAGCTGGGGCGGCTGAAGCCGGAGGAGGTCGAGCACGTGCTGATCAAGACGATGCTGTCCCTCCTGACGTCCACGAGCGGCGCCTCCCCCGCCTGACCGCAGCACGGCGCCCAACAGCACGGCGCCCGACAGCACGGCGCCGCACAGCGCGAGTGCCTCCCGCCGGAGCGGCACGCCCTTACGCTGAACCGGCGCGCCCTCCCCGCACGCCCTCGCGCTGAACCGGCGCGCCCTTCCCGCGCGCCCTTCCCACGGCAGGGCCCGCTTCCTTCCGAGCCGGCCTCCCCCAAAGGCACCAGCTTCTGCGCTTCGGACACCCTACCCACGTATCGTTTACGTGTGTTAACTTGAACATCAATGTTCAAGTTAAGGAGTTTCGGATGAGTCTCGACCCGACTCGAGCCCAGACCCGTACCGGCGGATGGGCCGTGCTGGTGCTGCTCTGCCTGGCGCAGTTCATGCTGATCGTCGACATCACGGTCGTACAGGTCGCGTTGCCCACCATCGGCACCGACCTCGCGCTCGACCGGGAGGCGCTGACCTGGGTGGTGACCACGTACACGCTGTGCTTCGGCGGGCTCATGGTGCTCGGCGGGCGGCTCGCCGACGCGCTCGGCGCGCGGCGGACGCTGCTGGCCGGGCTCGGGCTGTTCACGGCGGCGTCGCTGGTGTGCGGGCTGGCCGGGAGCGGCGGCGTGCTGATCGCGGGGCGGGCGCTGCAGGGGGTCGGCGCGGCGCTGCTGTCACCCGCCGCCCTGGCCGTGATCACCGCCACCTTCCACGGCGAGCGGCGCGGGCGCGCGCTCGGCGTGTGGGCCGCCATCGGCGGTACGGGGGCGGCCCTCGGCGTGCTCCTCGGGGGTCTGCTGACCGCGGGGCCCGGGTGGGCCTGGGTGTTCTTCGTCAACGTGCCGATCGGGCTGGCGCTGCTGGCCGCCGTACCCGCCGTCGTGCCGCCCGCGGCCGGGCGCCCAGAGCGGGTCGACGTGCCCGGCGCGCTGGTCGTCACGCTGGCGACGGCGCTGCTCATCTACGGCCTGGTGACCGCGGGCGACGCCGGATGGGCGGCGGCGGGCACGATGCTGCCGCTCGTCGGGTCGGTGCTGCTGTACGTGCTGTTCGTGGTCATCCAGCGGTCCGTGCGGTCGCCGCTCATGCGTGCCGAGACGCTCGCCCGGCGGCCGGTGATCTCGGGGACGTTCGTCATGCTGGTGGCCACCGGGCTGATGCTGGGCCTGTTCTTCCTCAGCTCGCTCTACCTGCAGCACGTGCTCGGGTTCAGCGCCCTGGAGACCGGCCTGATCTTCCTGCCCGCGGCCGTCGCCATCACCGTCGGCGCGCAGCTCGGCGGGCACCTCATCGGCCGGCTCGGCGGGCGGCCGGTGGCGGTGGCGGCGTTCGTGGTGACGGCGGCGGGGGCGGCGCTGATGACGCGCATCTCGCCGGACGCGAGCGCGTACACCACGCTGCTGCCGGGCTTCGTGCTGGCCTCGCTGGGCATCGGGCCCGCGTTCGTGACGGCCACCACGACGACCATGGCCAACATCCCTCCGGGGGAGAACGGGGTCGCCTCCGGGGTGATCAACACCTTCCACGAGCTCGGCGGCTCCATCGGGGTGGCCGTGGTCTCCACGGTGGCCGCGGCCAGCCTCGTGCCCGGGTCGGGGGCCGGCATCGGGGGGTTCGTGTCCGGGCTCACGCTGTGCGCCGTGGTGGCGGGGGTCGCGGCGGTGGTGGCGCTCGGGCTGGTGCCGCCGGGCAAGCCGGCCACCGCCTTCGTGGGGCACGGTCACGGCCACTGATCCAGGCATCGGCGCGGGTGAGGAGGGCGCCACTCCGGCGGGTCGCGGGGGGTAAGAGAGGCCGTCCGCACCCGCGCCCATCGGCGGGGATTCGCCGTCACGGCCCGAAAACCGGGATATCGCCGACGACTCCGGCAGACTATCCTTCATTGATGGTCATGTTCCGCCGGCGAAAGCGGTGAACCCGTAAATGCCGCCATTAACGCTGGCGCACCAGCACCTGCCCGGAGTGATCGTGATCGCTGTGACCGGCGAGATGGACGCCACCAATCGAGCCCAGCTCGAGACGTACCTCCGCAAGTCGCGGACGGATCCCTCGGAAAGGCTGGTGTTCGACCTGTCGCGGGTGCCGTTCATGGACAGCTCGGGCCTGCATGTCCTGCTGACGTGCTTCACCGACTGCCTCAGGAACGGCGGCGCCGTCCACCTGGCGGGCGTGCAGCCCCTGCCCGCCCGCCTCTTCGAGATCACGGGCGTGGTGGCGCACATTCCGGTGCACGACACGGTGGAGGACGCGATCACCGCCGCCCTCACCTCGGAACGCTCCATTTGATCGCAGGGCTGGTAGGCGCCTGCGAAAGTTCCGCCTCACCTTGCGTGTACGTCGTGTGATAGACAGATGACAACTTGCGGCTAGCGCGCACTGCAGGCGCGGCCGGTTACTCTCTCCGCTACCTGAGGAAACCCGGGCGACAACGGAGGACCGGTCATGAGCGACCCCACCGTCGGCACGTCCCGTCCGCCCGCGCGCGGCAAGCGCGCCAGAGGCCCCGGCGAGGGCGGCGAGGAGCCGGAGCTGCGCCGGCTGCTGGCGGGGCTGACAGCGGTAAGGGACGGCGACTTCCGCACCAGACTTCCCGACGACGCCGACGGGTTGCTCGGGGAGATCGCGTCGGTGTTCAACGGCATGGTCGACCAGCTCTCCCTGTTCACCTCCGAGGTGACGCGCGTGGCGCGGGAGGTCGGCACGGACGGCCGGCTGGGCGGCCAGGCCGACGTGCCGGCGGTCTCCGGCACCTGGAAGGACCTCACCGAGTCCGTCAACGCGATGGCGGGCAACCTCACCGACCAGGTACGCAGCATCGCCCAGGTCACCACCGCCGTGGCCCGCGGCGACCTGTCGCAGAAGATCACCGTGCACGCGCGCGGCGAGATCCTGGAGCTGAAGAACACCGTCAACACGATGGTCGACCAGCTCTCCTCCTTCGCCGACGAGGTCACCCGGGTCGCCCGCGAGGTCGGCACCGAGGGACAGCTCGGCGGCCAGGCCGACGTCAAGGGGGTGGCCGGCACCTGGCGGGCGCTGACCGACTCGGTGAACTTCATGGCCGGCAACCTCACCGACCAGGTGCGCAACATCTCCCAGGTCGCCACCGCCGTGGCCCGCGGCGACCTGTCGCAGCGGATCACGGTCTCGGCCCGCGGCGAGATCATGGAGCTGAAGAACACCCTGAACACGATGGTCGACCAGCTCTCCTCCTTCGCCGACGAGGTCACCCGGGTCGCCCGCGAGGTCGGCACGGAGGGCAACCTGGGCGGCCAGGCCACCGTCCGGGGCGTGTCCGGCACCTGGAAGGACCTGACGGAGAACGTCAACGTCATGGCCTCCAACCTGACCAACCAGGTACGCAGCATCGCCCAGGTGGCCACCGCCGTGGCCAGGGGCGACCTGTCGCAGAAGATCACCGTCGAGGCCAAGGGCGAGGTCGCGGCGCTGGCGCAGACGATCAACACCATGGTCGACACGCTGGGCGCGTTCGCCGACGAGGTCACCCGGGTGGCCCGCGAGGTCGGCACCGAGGGCCAGCTCGGCGGCCAGGCCCGGGTCCCCAACGTGGCCGGCACCTGGAAGAACCTCACCGACAACGTCAACTCCATGGCCGACAACCTGACCAACCAGGTCCGCAGCATCGCCCAGGTCACCACGGCCGTGGCCAGGGGCGACCTGACCCGCAAGATCGACGTGGACGCCCGGGGCGAGATCCTGGAGCTGAAGACCACGATCAACACGATGGTCGACCAGCTCTCCTCGTTCGCCGCCGAGGTGACCCGGGTGGCCCGGGAGGTCGGCAGCGAGGGCAGGCTCGGCGGCCAGGCCGAGGTCGAGGGCGTGTCCGGCACGTGGAAGCGGCTGACGGAGAACGTCAACGAGCTGGCCGGCAACCTCACCCGCCAGGTCCGCGCCATCGCCGAGGTGACCAGCGCCGTCACCTCCGGCGACCTGACCAGGTCCATCACCGTGGACGCCGAGGGCGAGCTGGCCGACCTGAAGGACAACATCAACTCGATGGTGAAGTCGCTGCGCGAGACGACCAGCGCCAACGAGCAGCAGGACTGGCTGAAGTCCAACCTGGCCCGCATGTCGGGCCTCATGCAGGGGCACCGCGACCTGGCCACCGTGGCCGAGCTGGTGATGAACGAGCTGGCGCCGCTCGTCTCGGCGCAGTACGGCGCGTTCTTCCTGGCCGAGGAGAGCGAGCTGAAACTCATCAGCGCCTACGGCTACCCGGTGGACCCGGAGCGGCCGGCCCGGTTCCGGCTCGGCGAGGCGCTGGTCGGCCAGGCGGCGCGCAGCCGCAGGACCATCGCCATGACCGACCTGCCGCCCGGCTACATCACCATCTCCTCCGGGCTCGGCAGGACCGACCCGACCTCGGTGATCGTGCTGCCGATCGTGGTCGAGGAGCAGGTGCTCGGCGTGATCGAGCTGGCCTCGGTGCAGGCGTTCACGCCGGTGCACCGGGCCTTCCTCGACCAGCTCATGGAGACGATCGGCGTCAACCTCAACACGATCGTGGCGAACGCGCGTACCGACGAGCTGCTCAATGAGTCGCAGCGGCTGGCGGTGGAGTTGCAGGCGCGCTCGGAGGAGCTCCAGCAGCAGCAGGAGGAGCTGCAGCGCTCCAACGCCGAGCTGGAGGAGAAGGCGACGCTGCTGGCCAGCCAGAACCAGGACATCGAGACCAAGAACCTGGAGATCGAGCAGGCCAGGCAGGAGCTGGAGGACCGGGCGCACCAGCTCTCGCTGGCCTCCACGTACAAGAGCGAGTTCCTCGCCAACATGAGTCACGAGCTGCGCACCCCGCTCAACTCGCTGCTCATCCTGGCCCAACTGCTGGCCCAGAACCACACCCGCAACCTGACGCCCAAGCAGGTGGAGTACGCCGGGATCATCCACTCGGCCGGCTCGGACCTGCTGCAGCTCATCAACGACATCCTCGACCTGTCCAAGGTCGAGGCGGGCAAGATGGACATCAACCCCGAGTGGGTGCGGCTGCGCGGGTTGCTGGACTACGTGGAGGCCACGTTCCGGCCGCTGACGGGCCAGAAGAGCCTCGACTTCCGCATCACGACCGCGCCCGGGGTGCCCGCCGAGCTGCTCACCGACGACTCCCGGCTGCGCCAGGTGCTGCGCAACCTGCTGTCGAACGCGGTCAAGTTCACCGAGACGGGCGGCGTGGAGCTGCGCATCGAGCCGGCCGCGCCGGCCGAGCTGCCCGCCTCCGTACGCGCGCACGGCCCGGCCATCGCGCTGCGGGTCGTGGACACCGGCGTGGGCATTCCCGAGCAGCAGCTGGAGGTGATCTTCGGGGCGTTCCAGCAGGCCGACGGCACCACGAGCCGCAAATACGGCGGCACCGGGCTGGGCCTGTCGATCTGCCGCGAGATCGCCTACCTGCTGGGCGGCGCCATCACCGTGCAGAGCACGCCGGGGCAGGGCAGTATGTTCACGCTCTTCCTGCCGGTGGCCCGGCCCGGGTTCGACCCCGACCCCAAGGCCGGTCTCACGCCGGCGGAGGGCGGCGAGCCGGCGCAGGCGGCGGAGCGGGAGCCGGTGGCCGCGCGGCGGCTGCTGGTGATCGAGGAGCGGCGGCACGGGCTGCTGTCGCTGGTCTCCGAGAGCGTCGTGGGCGACCTGGCCGGGGCGCGCGACCTCGGCGGGGTCATGGAGGTCGTCACGGCGGCGGGTGCGGAGGAGGCGGCCGGGCTGCTGGCCGGGCAGCCCTGCCACTGCATCGTGCTGGATCTCGACATGCCCGATATGTCGGCATACCGGCTGCTGGAGGTCATGAACGGTGACGCGCGGCTGCACGGGGTGCCCGTGCTGGCGTACAACAACTGGCGCTCACGCACCCAGCAGGAGGTGCGGCTGGCCCACCAGCCGCTGGAACTGCTGAGCAGCCTCGACGAGCTGCGCGAGCGCATCGCGCTGCACCTGACCGCCGACCAGCCCGGCGACGTGCTGCCCCTGGTCAGGGCCGAGACCGTGGGCACCGCGGCGGGGCGGGAGATCGACAACGCCCTCGCCGGCCGCACGGTCCTGGTCGTGGACGACGACGCCCGCAACCTGTACGCGCTCACGAGCATGCTGGAGATCCACGGCATCAACGTGCTGCACGCCGAGAACGGCCGCAAGGGCATCGACACGCTGACCGCCCACGCCGAGACCGACCTGATCCTGATGGACGTCATGATGCCGGAGATGGACGGCTACACCGCGACCGAGACGATCAGGGCCATGCCGCAGTACGCCGACCTGCCGATCATCGCGGTCACCGCCAAGGCGATGCCGGGCGACCAGGAGAAGAGCCTGGCGGCGGGGGCGAGCGACTACGTGACCAAACCGGTGGACGCCGACCATCTCATCGAACGCATCCAGCACTGGATGGACCTGTCCTGATGGCCGGCGAGCCGAACGGCGGGCAGGATCTCGACCGGCTGGCCGCGACCGTCGAGCGGCTGCGGCGGGAGGCCGAGCGGACCCGCCGCGCGGCCGACGACCGCGCCCTGCTCGAGCTGGCCAAGGGCATCCTGGTCGAGCGGCTGCGCTGCGGCCCCGTACAGGCGGCCGAGCAGCTCGCCACGCTCGCCGCCAAGGCCGGCGTGACGCGGCTGGAGATCGCCGCCGACGTCGTCAACGAGGTCGCCCGCGACCGCGTCGGCGAGGCGGGCGAGGCCGCTCCCGAGGTGTCCGTACGCCTGCGCGTCGCCGAGAGCGCCGTGCTCGGCGCCCGCGACACCCAGACCGTGGCCGCCGCGCTCCTGGAGCACGCGCTGGCCCCGCTGGGCGCCACGGCGGTGGCGGTGTGGGCGGCCGAGCCGGGCGGCGCCCTCGCCCTGGCCGGCTACGCCGGGTTCGCCACCGAGGAGGCCAGGCGGTGGCGGCACATGCCGCCGGGCGTGGTCACGCCGGCCGGGCGCGCGCTGACGGAGCGGCGCACGATCTGGCACGCCGACGCGGGCCTGCCCGCCATCGGCCGGCACGTCGCCGGCGGCCGCGTCACCGTGCCGATGCTCTCGGGCGGGCGGGTGCAGGGCGTGCTGGAGATCTGCTGGCCGCACACGCTGCCGCCGCACCCGCCCAGGATCGAGCGGCAGGTCGAGGCCCTGGCCGAGCTGTGCGCGCACACGCTGGACGCGCCGTTCGCGCCGCTGGCGCCCGCCGCGGCGGGCCTGACGGAGCTGGTGGACCTGGCCGACGCGCTGCCCGACCCGGCCCTGGTGCTGCAGGCGCACCTCGACGCCCGCGGCGAGCTCGCCGACTTCCGCGTCCGGCACGTCAACGCGCGCATCACCGCCGGTGACGGGCTGCTGCTGGAGGCGTACCCGCTGGTGTCCGGGGCGCTGCTGCTGGAGGCCTATCCCCGCGCGGCGGGCGGCATGTTCGCGCAGCTGGAGCAGGTCCACGCCACCGGCGAGTCGTTCCGCGCCGAGCGGATGGCGCTCGGCCTGAGCACGACGGGCGTGGCCGACGTCAGCATCACCCGGCACGGCGACAGCGTGCTGCTCGTGTGGCGCGAGCACGACGAGGACGGGCGGCTGGCCGGGCTCCTGGAGCACGCCCAGCGGCTGGGCCGCATCGGCGGCTTCGAGGAGAACACGGTGACCGGCCAGATCACCTGGAACGCCCAGCTCTACTCCCTGTACGGCCTGTCCCCCGGCGACCAGCCGGTCCCGCTGGAGCGGCTGCGCGACCACGCCCACCCCGACGACGAGATCGCGATCGGCCGCTTCCTGCGCACGGTGCTGCACCACCGGCGCTTCGCGGCCACGGCGTTCCGGCTCACGCGTCGCGACGGGGTCGCCCGCCACATGCGCGTGGTGGCCGAGCCGGTCTTCGGGCCGGACGGGCGGCTGATGGCGGTCCGGGGCGCGTACCAGGACATCTCCTCCCAGCACTGGACGGAGGTCGCGCTCGCGGTCACCCGCGACCAGCTCGCCCACACCGAGCAGGAGTCCGCCGCGCGCAGCCGCCTGGCACTGCAGCTGCAGCAGGCCATCATGCCGCCCTCGCACGGCACGATGGAGTCCTTCGGCCTGCACATCGCCGTCCGCTACCGGCCCGCGCAGAAGGAGCACCTGGTCGGCGGCGACTGGTACGACGCCGTCGCGCTCCCGTCCCGGCGGGTGCTGCTGTCGGTGGGCGACGTGGCCGGGCACGGCGTGGAGGCCGCCACCGGCATGGTGATCCTGCGCAACGCGCTGCGCGGCCTGGCCACCACCGGCGCGGGCCCGGCCCAGCTCATGGCCTGGCTCAACATGGTCGCCCACCACCTCACCGACCGCATGACCGCGACCGCCGTCTGCGCCCTGTACGACCCGCCCACCCGCATGCTGCGCTGGGCCAGGGCCGGTCACCTGCCGCCCATCCTGCTGCGCGAGGGGGACGGCGCGGAGCTGCCCATGGTCAAGGGGCCGCTGCTGGGCGCGTTCACCGACGCCCGCTACGAGGAGGGGCGGCTCCAGCTGCGGGCCGAGGACACACTGCTGATGTACACCGACGGCCTGATCGAGCGGCGCGACCACAACCTGCGCCACGCCCAGGACCGGCTGCTGGCCATCGCCAGGCGCGCGGCGAGCACGCTCGACCATCGCCTCGACGACCTGCTCACGCACTGCAACTCCGACACCGACGACGACACCTGCCTCATCGGGGTGCACCTGAGCTGAGATCCGGGCCGGCATTTGGGCCGATCCGCACCGATGTACGCGAGCACTCGGGCTACGGCATCCTTGGTCCGGTGGAAATCCGTGACGCGGACCGGCTCCTGGCCGACGCACGCGCCCTGCTCGACGAGCACGCCGCCGTGCGCGCGCAGGCCGCCCGCACCCTCGACGCGCTGCGCCGCGACGTGGCCAGGGCCGGGCTGGAGGGCGTGCCCGTCTCGCGGCTGAAGGACGTGACCGACGGGCGGCTGCGCATCGGCACGCTGGAGAAGGCCGGGTACACCACGGTCCGGCAGGTGCTGGAGGCCACGCCGTACGCGCTGCAGCTGCTGCCGGGCATCGGCGCGCGCACGGCGGGGCAGGTCCACGCGGCCGCCCGGCAGATCGAGCAGGCGGCCGTGGACGCCGCGAGCCTGCGCCTGGACGTCGACCGGCCCGACCACCACACCACGGAGCTGGTGATCGCCCTGCACCGCCTGGTGAACGTGGGCCCCGACCTGCCCCGCGCCCTCGACGCCGCCCGCGACCTGGACGGGCGGCTGGCGCCGCTGCTGGCGCAGGCACGGCCGGCGCGCAGCCGGCTGCGGATGATGTTCACGCTGCCCGCGCGGCGCCGGCAGGCGCGCGAGGCGGTGGCCGCGATCGACGGGCTGCTGGCCGGCGCCGGGGAGACGCGGCTGCTGCTCGCCCAGGTCACCACCGACCTGCTGCGGCCGCCGGCCCGGGACTTCGAGGCGTGGGCGGACTTCGAGTCCCGCTCGCCCGAATACTTCGGCCTGCTGGCGGAGCTGGCCGGGGAGCCGGTCGGCAGCGGGCAGGGGCTGCTGCCCGACGACCTGGCGGCCAACGTCGCCGCGCAGCCGCTCGACGACACCCACCGGCGGGTGTCCCTGCGCGGCTACCAGGCGTTCGGGGCCCGCTTCGCGCTCGCGCAGGAACGCGTGATCATCGGTGACGAGATGGGGCTGGGCAAGTCGATCGAGGCCATCGCGGCGCTGGCGCACCTCCGGGCGGACGGGGCGACGCACTTCCTGGTGGCCTGCCCGGCGAGCGTGCTGATCAACTGGGTGCGGGAGATCGAGTCGCGCAGCACGCTGCACGCCTACCCGCTGCACGGCCCCGACCGGCTCGCGGCGCAGGAGGAGTGGGCCCGCCGGGGCGGTGTGGCCGTGGCCACGCTCGACGGTCTGCACCGGCTGGGTGGCGGGCTGCCGGAGGTGGGGCTGCTCGTCGTGGACGAGGCCCACTACGTCAAGAATCCGGAGACCAAGCGGTCCCGGGCGGTGGCGGCCTGGTGCGGGCGGGCGCGGCGGGTGCTGTTCCTGACCGGCACGCCGATGGAGAACCGGGTGGAGGAGTTCCGGACGCTGATCTCGTACCTGCGGCCCGACCTGGCCGCCGGGCTGCGCAACAGCGACGTGGTAGCGGGGGCACAGGCGTTCCGCAAGGCGGTCGCGCCCGTCTACCTGCGGCGCAACCAGCAGGACGTGCTCGCCGAGCTGCCCGATCGGGTGGAGGCCGACGAGTGGGTGGAGTTCAGCGGCGCCGACTTCGAGGCGTACAAGCAGGCCGTGGCCGAGGGCAACTTCATGGCCATGCGGCGGGCCGCGTACGCCGAGCCGGCCACCTCGGCCAAGCTCAAGCGCCTGCTGGAGCTGGTCGAGGACGCCGAGGCGAACGGGCTGAAGGTGGTGGTGTTCTCGTACTTCCGCGCGGTGCTCGCCGCCGTCGGGGCCGCGCTGGACGGGCGGGCGCACGGGCCGCTGTCCGGGGACGTCGGCGCGGCGCGGCGGCAGGGGCTGGTGGACGAGTTCTCCGCCGCGGCGGGGCACGCGGTGCTGCTCAGCCAGATCCAGGCCGGCGGGGTGGGGCTCAACCTGCAGGCGGCGTCGGTGGTGATCCTGTGCGAGCCGCAGGTCAAGCCGAGCATGGAGACGCAGGCCGTGGGGCGGGCGCACCGGATGGGGCAGGTACGCAGGGTGCAGGTGCACCGGCTGCTCTCCGTGGACTCGGTGGACCAGCGCATGCTGGACATCCTGCGGCACAAGTCGGAGCTCTTCGACGCCTACGCCAGGCGCAGCGACCTGGCCGAGTCCTCGGGCGACGCGATGGACGTCTCGGAGCAGTCGCTGGCCCGGCAGGTGATCGAGGAGGAGCAGCGGCGCCTGCTGTCGTCCTGAACGGCTGACGGGGTCCTCAGCCGGCGCCGAAGCACACGAACGTCGAGGCCGGTTCGTCCACCGAGGCCATCGCCAGCGCGTCGGCCGGGCTCGCCCCGTCGGCCACGCGCCGGTGGTAGGCCATCATGACCCGCTCGGCCACGTGGTCGGGCACGCGGGTGAGGCTGGAGATCACGGTGGGCGTGCCGAGGTAGAGCAGCGCGGCGGTGAAGCCCAGCTGCTCGTCGCCCGCCCTCACCACCGCCTGCCCTACGTCGCAGGCCGACAGCACGACGTGCCCCGGCGCCTTGTCGAGGAGCTGCAGGTCGTAGGCCATGAGCGGGCCGTCGGCCAGGTCGAGGCGGGAGAAGAGCACGTTCTCGCGCTCGTGGTGCCCGTGGGCGGCGAAGTGGGCGAAGGACGCGCCGTCGAGCGCCTCCAGGGTGGCCGACACCGTGGCCCGGTCGCCCCTGAGCCGGCGTGCCTTCGGGTGCACGGTGCCGAGCTGCTCGACCTCCCGCTCGGCGTGCTCCAGGTCGGGCCCGGCGACCAGGACGGAGGAGCTGCCGTCGCTCACGTACGGCTCGCCGGCGTGCCTGGCCGCCAGCCAGACCAGCGCGGACGGGGCCACCACCAGCGGCCGGCCGCGCAGGTCGGGCAGCAGCCCCCAGGGCACCGCGGACAGGCCCATGGTCGGGATGAGCACGACCCCCCGGGCGGCGGACAGCGCCTGCCGCAGCGGGGCCGTCAGCGCGTCGGTGATGACGCCGAGCTGCCGCTGGACGGACGCCTCGATCACCGCCTTCAGCGCGGGCCGCAGGTTGCGTCCCGCCTGCGCGTTGAGGTCCCCGGCCAGCCGCCGGGCGGCCTCCGCCACCGGTTCGTACGCGCTCAGCCGGTGCAGGTGGCACCGCCCGCGGACGAGCACCAGCGCCAGCAGCCCGCCGTCCACGTTGAGCAGGCTGACCAGCGCGAGGTCGTCCGCGGCCAGCGCCGCCTCGACGGCCGCCGCCGAGGCGGGGGCCAGCCGCTCGCCGACCCCTGGAAGCTGCCAGCCGCGCTCCCTGATCACCTGCTCCAGCTCCAGGCACCGCCGGCGCAGAGCGGGCCGGCGGTGGCCGGCGGCCTCGTCGGCGTGCATCTGCTGGGCGAGCTGGCGCAGCTCGGCCAGCGCCTCTGCGGTCCGGTCGTCCTCGGGCGCCTGCGGCGGCCGGAACCGGAACGCCTGCGCCCGGCACCGCTCCGACCAGGCGAACACCTGCCGCGTCGAACCGCCGTCGAGCGCGGCCCGCAGGCCGTGGGCGGCCAGGTCGGCGCCCAGGGCGGCGACGCCGGTGAGCAGGTCGAGGCTGCCCAGCCGGCCCCGATGGGAGTGGATGAGGGCCAGGCCGGACCGTACCTTGCGCAGGGCGAGGCCGCGCTGCCCGTGCGCGCCGGCCAGCTCCGCCCCTGTCAGGTGCCGCATGAGACGCACGTCGAGCGGCGCGCCCCGGGACGTGGCGCCGGATGCCTGGCCGGACGCCGCGGTGGTGGCGGCCTCGGTGACCCGGCCGGCGGCGATCAGCGCGCGGATCGAGACCAGCCGGGCCATCTCCGCGTCGTCGCGCATGTCCAGCTCGGCCAGGCGCGCCGCCAGCTCGCCCGCGCGCCTGGCCACGGATCCCGGCGCCGAGCCGTGCGCCAGCTGCGAGCGCAGGCGCATGAGCGTCGCGCGCAGCGCCCACGCCGTGCTCCCCCTGCGGCGGAAGTGGGTCTCCGCCCGCCTGGCCCAGTCCCGCGCCTCGGCGTGCCGCCCCGCGTCCAGCGCGCACTGCGCCCTGGCCAGCTCGCCCTCGGCGTAGTCCTGCATCAGGCGCTGCCTGCGGAACCCGTCGATGGCCTGGTCGAGCGTGCGGCCGGCCTCGTCGGTCAGCCCCACGGCGAGCAGCGCCCGGGCCCGGTCGAGCGCGAGCACGGGCAGGAAGCCGGGGTTGACCTCCTGGTAGAGCCGCTCCACCCGGGCGAACACGCGCAGCGCCGCCGGCACGTCCCCGAGCAGCAGGTCGCAGTAGCCGTCGTTGTGCAGGGCCTTGGCCGCGAGCACGCGATGTCCGTGGGCCTGCGCGAGCTGCGCGCTCCTGCGGGCGTCGTCCCTGGCCAGCCGGACGCGGCCGGTCGTGGCGTGCAGGACCGACCGGTTGAGCAGCACCCTGGCCAGCTCGACGCGGTCGGTCTCGAGGAGCATGGGAGCGGCGATGTCCAGCTCCCGCAGGGCCTCGGCGCCGGCGCCCAGGCGCAGGTGCAGCAGGCCGCGCTGGGCGTGCACGAGGGCCAGCTCGGCGCGGGGCGCGCGACGGGCGGCCTCGTCGAGCAGCTCCATCCCGAGGCCGGAGTTGCCCTGCTCGGCCTCGGCGTGCGCGAGGCTGGTCAGCAGGCGGGCGAGCAGGTCGTCGTAGCCGCCGCCGGGCTCGCCGCTCCCGGCCGCCGGGCCCCGGCCGAGCAGTTCGAGGCCCTGCCGGAGCCTGCGGGCGGCCAGCGCCGGGCGGCCGTTGTCGGTCGCCTGGACACTGAGCCTGTGCAGGCGCTCCACCTGCTCGCGCAGCGTCGCCGCACGCTCGCTGTCGCGCATCCCGCCTCGCGGTGGTCAGAGGATGAGTGAGGGCGTCACCGCCAGTATCGTCGCCTGCGCCGGATCATCAAGTCCCTGGCGCACCACGAGTTGCGACAGCCCTCTCGGCACCACGTCGAGGACGAACCTGCCCTGATCGTCGGCCCTGACGACGTGCGCCCCCGCCCCGGTGCGCAGCTCCACCAGGTGATCGGCGGGCGGCGCCAGCCAGCCGTCCACGCGTACGGCGTGATCGTCGCGGGCGCTCACGCTGATCATGATGGTGACGATCTCGCTGTCGAAGGTGATCGTCCGGCTGTCCTCGCCGCCGCGGACGCCGGCCGGGAGCACGGTGTCCTCGTACGGCCGCAGGACCGCGAAGTCCGGCGACTCCAGGGCCAGCGCGAACTGCAGGCGTTCGACCAGGGTCGCCGGGACGGGATCGACGATGCGGTAGACGTCGGCGATCTCCTCGGCGAGGGCCTGGTCCTCGGGGGTGAAGTGGGGAGAGTTGCTCCCCTCTGCCGTGTTCATCACGAACTCCAATCCGGGTCCTTCGCGAGCACGTGGCGCAGTTTCGCGAAGCACCGGCCGCGCGTGGGCCCGATGCTGCCGAGCGGCATGTCCAGCGCCGCGGCCACCGCGTCGTAGTGCGGGCGCGGCACGAAGGCGATGATCCTGAGCAGCTCGGCGCACCGTTTGGGCAGGCTCTCGACGGCGTGCCAGAGGGCGCGCCGCCGTTCGTCGTCCACGAGGAGCTCGTCGGGGGTGAGCACGCCGTCGGGCAGCTCGTCGAACGTGTCGTCTCCCGGCAGATCGTCCTTGCGGGAGGCGGCACTGACCCGCCACGCCTCACGGCGGGTCGTGGTGACGAGCCACTCGATCAGCGCGCCGGGCACCGAGATGGCGTGCAGATGACGCAGTAGGGTCAGCCACGTCGTCTGGATCACGTCCTCGGCGGCCTGCGGGCTCAGCCCCTGGTTCCTGGCGGTGTGCCAGAGCACGGGCGTGAGCTCCGCGACGATGGCGTCGAGCGCGCCGCTGTGGCCCTGCCGCGCCTCGATCAGCAGCGCGGCCAGCCGGTCACGGCGCTGGGCGCGCGGGTTCGGCGGGCGCTCGGTCGCGGGTTCCCGAGTCATCAGATCGGGACGATTTCCGGCCGGGCGACCTTGTCGTTGATCATCGTGTCGATGACCGTCCTGGCCCGTTCGACGGGATCGACGGCCACCTGCCCGATGGTCTTGGTGAGCTCGGCGGCGACGGCTCCCGCGACGATCGGGGCCGCGAACGACGTGCCGCTCCAGCCGCAGAACGGGCCCATGGCGTCGCAGTCCAGCGAGGCCCGGTCGCCGGTGGAGAGCATGGCGTTCTGGGCGCCGCGGAAATGGGGCGGGAAGGTGCTGACGACCATGGCGCCGGGGGCGCGCCACCGTACGGCGGGGTGCTCGTTGCTGAAGATCGCGATCGTGCCGTCGGGGTTCTTGGCGGCGACGCCGAGCATGGGTGCCAGCGGCGGGCCGGGGACGGCCGTCTCGGAGAGGGCGGCGAGGTAGAACGGCCTGGTCGTGGCGTAGTTGCCGGCGGCGTTGACCACGACGACGCCGCGCGCCCGCAGCTGGTTGACCTTGGCGAACAACGCCGCCATGGCCGCGTCGCCGGTCTCCGCGAAGCCGCCGAAGGAGCAGCACAGCACGTGCACGTCCTGGCCGGCGTCCATCAGCTCCAGCAGGCGGTCGAGCGCCGCGTGCACGGCCTCGCCGGGGACGATGCCGTCGCTGTGCATGACCTTGTACATCAGGACGCGGGCGTCGGGCGCGATCTGCGCGATGAGGCCGGCCAGCATGAGGCCGTGGCCGGTGTGCGAGTTGAGCGTGCCGACCAGCGGGTTGGGCAGGTGGCCGAGATCCTCGTAGCCGACCAGCCTGGCGATGTCGCGGCCGGCGTAGGCGGGGTGGGTGTCCTCGATGAGCTGCTGGCCGGCGGGGTCGACGGTCAGGAACGCGTCCGGGTCGGTCACCGGCTTGAACCAGGGGTGCGCGGCCACGCCGGTGTCCAGCGTGACCACGGTGATGCGGGGCCCGCCGAGCTCTCCGAGCGACCGGCGGCGCGGCGGCCCGGCCACGACCGTCAGGGGGACGCGGCCGTACCCGTGACGGGTGCTCCCGCCCGGCTCGTCGATCACGGCGTGCCCGCTGGTGGCGGGCTCGCCACCGAGGTTGAGCGAGCCGATCCCGCTCGTGGCCGACCCCACGAACAGGTGGTCCAGCGAGATGTCGGCGAGCCCCGGCGCGAAGGACAGGTCGTCGGACGTCTCGCGCAGCGCCCTGCGCACGGCCCGCAGGGCCGGCCAGGCGTCGGCTCTGACGTCCCGGCTCTCGCCGTCGATCTCCAGGACCGCGGGCACCCAGACGGTGTCCTCGGGGTACTGCCTGTTGCGGGCCCGCTCGACGCTCTCGGGCGACAGCCTCAGCCCGACCCCGGACAGCGCCGAGTCGATCCAGTCCGTCGCCGCCAGGGAGGTCAGCACCTGCCCGGGGATCAGGAGCACGTCCGCGCGGTAGACCGTGGAGTCGGGCCGGGGCTCGCCCGGGTCCAGCCCGACGGCCCAGGGGTCGAGGACCTTGGCCCCGTGCCGGTCCAGGAGCTCGCGGGGAAGGGTGACACCTTGCCAGGGCGGCCCGAACTTCTCGGCTTCGCCGGCTCTGGCCGGTTCGGGGATGTAGTCGATGGTCATTCGCCGTCTCCGTTCTTCCCTCTGTGGCCTAACGAGAGCGGATCGCGGGCGGCGATACGAGCCCAAAGATAACGGAATGGTGACGATCCTCGGCGCGCTGGCTCCCTCACCATGGGCGGCGCCGGGTGGTGGGACGTCCATCAGCCCGCCGGCGACAGCCTGACCAGCAAGGTCGGCAGCTCGCGACGGTCAACGCCACCTGGAGGCGAGCGGGCCGGTCACGCGCCGATGGCCGCGCGCAGCATCGGCAGGGCCCGCTCCAGCGCCCGCTCCCAGTACGGCCAGGTGTGCGTCCCCGCCCCGTAGAAGTCGGTCGTGACCCGGGCCCCGGCCGCCCGCGCCCGCTCGGCGAAGACCGTGGCCTGCCCCAGCAGCGCCCCTTCGTAGTCGCCCGCCGCGCCCGGCGGATCCAGCGGGCCGGGCCGCCCGTCGCCGCACGACACGTAGATCGGCATCCCGCCCAGCCGCCCGGCGAGCTGGGCGGGGTTGTGCGCCTCCCACACCTTCCGGTCCCGCTCGGGGTCGCCCCAGAGGGCCGCCGGGTCGTCGCCGTTCTCGCGGACCAGGCGGCGCACCCCGGCCTGGTCGCCGGTGGTGTCGAGGACGCCGGAGAAGGACGCGGCGGCCCGGAACAGGCCGGGGTGGCGGGCGGCGTACCCCATCGCGCCGAGCCCGCCCATCGACAGCCCGGCCACCGCCCGCTCGGCGCCGGCGCCGAACTCCGCCTCGATCAGCGGGATCAGCTCCTTGATGTGGAAGGTCTCCCAGCGCGGCCCGCGTAACCAGTCGGAGTAGAACCCCACCCGGCCGCCCTCGGGAACCACCACGATGGCGGGCATCGCGGCCGTGAGCCGCTCCGCGCCGCCCTCGTCCACCCAGCCGAGATGGCCGGCGCCGCAGCAGCCGTGCAGCAGGTAGAGCACGGGCCAGGGCCCGGAGCCGTGGGTCCAGCCGGACGGCAGCAGCACGCGTACGGGGGTGTTGCGGCCGAGCGCCGGCGACCGGACGGTGAGGTCCTGTCCCCGCTCCCCCGCCTTCTCCCGCCCCACGACCTGCGCCCCGGCCACCCCGGGCCCGGTCTCCGCCGGGGACAGGCCGCACCCGCCGAGCAGCACCGCGAGGGCGGTGACCAGCGCGGCCCAGCCCTTCATCGCCCGGCCAGCGGGTCGAAGCCGCGCAGCATCATCCCCTGCCCCCGCGAGCGGTGCACGTCGTCGGCGGGCCGGTCCAGGGGGTCGCGGAACTGGATGAGCAGCGTCGTCCTGGCCTCGTCCGCAGTGTTCACCCCAGAGCCGTGGACGGTCAGGTAGCCGAGGAACAGCACGTCCCCCGCCTCGGCCTCGACCGGCACGGCCGCCTCCAGCGGCCAGTCCGACGGCGGCAGGTGCCAGCCGCCCTCCTCGACGTGCGGCAGCGGCCCGCTCTTGTGACTGCCCGGCACGACGCGCACGCAGCCCTTCTCCTCGGGCGCGTCGTCGAAGTGGAAGATGGCCGCGCCGACCGTGTGGCGGGTGTGCGGGAAGTGCGCGGCGTCCTGGTGCAGCGGGAACGGCGAGCCCTTCTCGGCCGGCTTGACGAAGATCTTGGTGTGGTGGAGCTGGACGTTCTCCGAACCCATCACGGCCGCCGCCACGTCGGTGAAGCGCGGATCGACCATGAGCCGGGCGAAGGCCGCCGAGTGGAACTGCGCGTCGTGGCAGTGCCGCAGCTCGGTGGCGCGCCCGGCGAGCTGCCTGGCGCTCCCCCACGTGGGGTCGGCCGGGCGCAACCGCGACAGGACCGCGTGGCACTCCTCGCGGTACGCCTTCGCCTCTTCCTTGCCGATCAGCCCCTTGACCAGCAGATATCCATGGTCCTGGTAGAACCGCGCCATCGATGAGTCGGCCATCCCATCCTCCCGCGCCGGTGCCGTCCATCTCTGTGTGCCCGCGAAGCGGGTGGCGGAAGAGTAGCGGGCATCGGGGACGGGTGCCTGGGATGTCGAAACCGGGGCGGCCGCTCCGACCTCTGCTCCGGGGGCGGCCACCGCGGGCGCTCCCGGGAAGGATGGATCATGGGACTGCCAGTGGTGCACTTCGAGATCATCGGCCAGGAGCCGGAGCGGCTGCGCGGTTACTACGGCGAGCTGTTCGGGTGGGAGTTCGCGACGGGGGACGCGGCCACCGAGAAGGTCTCCGCGCCGGGCGCGTACGGGTTCGTGGGCGCGGCGTCCGCCGGGCTCAACGGCGGGGTCGGGGGTGGGGCCGGGTACGAGCGGCGGGTGCTGTTCTACGTGGGCGTCCCCGACGTGGAGGCCGCGCTGCGGGAGGCGGAGCGGCTCGGCGGCACGCGCCTGCTGGGCCCGGAACGGGCACCGGGCGGGGACCTCGTGGTCGGCCGGTTCACCGACCCCGAGGGCAACCTGATCGGCGTCGCCGGCCCCGCCTGACCCGACCCCCCTGGACCCGTCCCCCGGGTCGGTGGCCCGGGGGACGACTGTCGGGCCGACTCCGCCTGGCTGCCCGCGCACGCCTGCCCCGCGCGGCGCTCGGCCCGGCGGCGGTCGTCCAGCGGCAGCATCTCGGCCGCCATCGACAGCAGGAACACCCGCACCGGGGACGCCTCGGAGACCGAGCACATCCCCGCCACGATCCGCTCGGTGACGCGCTCGCCCAGGTAACCGACCACGTAGCGGAGCATCTCGGCCTTGCCGGCGAAGTAGTGCTGCACGGAGCCGAGCGACATGCCCGCCTCGGCCGCGACGTCACGCAGCCTGGCCTGGTCGAGCCCGTCGCGACCGGCGATGCGCAGCACGACCTCGGCGATGTGGCGGCGCCACTCGTCGTGGTCGACCTTCTTCGGCATGGGCCTCGGCCTGGCCGTCGAGCTCGTCCGGCGCGGTCACCGGGTCACGTACGCCACCACCGAGGCCAACGCGGAGCGCGTGGCCGAGACCGGCGCCGAGATCATCCCCTGGACCTCGACCTGGGACGCGCTGGACGTGGACGACGTGCCGCAGATGCACGGCAAGGAGCTGATCAGGGCGATGGGGCTGCTGCTGGAGGAGACCAGGGCGGCGCTGGCCCAGCTCGGCGACGGCGAGCCTCCCGACCTGGTGGTGCACGACGGCCCGCTGTGCTGGTGGGGTCGGATCCTGGCCGAGTGCTGGCGGGTCCCCTCGGTCGAGACCTGGCCGAACCTGGTCGGCAACGAGCACTGGTCGATGCACCGGAAGTACACGACGTTCAATCCGCTGAGCCTCGGCTTCCTGCGCATGGCGCTGCGGCTCCGGCGCCTCCTGCCGCCCGCCGGGCTCACCGGCGCCGCGCTGTGGGACGCGGTGGAGCAGGTGGCGGCCGACGAGGGCGTACGCGAGCGGCTCGGCTGGATGCGCGGCGAGCTGGCGGCGGCCGGCGGGGCCCGGGCGGCGGCGGACGAGGTGGAGAAGGTGCTTAACTGGGGTTCGTAAAACGTTTCATTACGATCTCTGCGGAAGGTCCCCCTTGGACTACGAACGCCAGCCGTACAGAAGGTGCGGCCGCAGCGGACTCCTCCTGCCCGCCGTCTCGCTGGGCCTGTGGCACAACTTCGGCGAGGGCAAGCCGCTCGACAGCCAGCGTGCGATCCTGCACAAGGCGCTCGACCTCGGCATCACCCATTTCGACATCGCCGACCGCTACGGCCCGCCGATCGGCGCCGCCGAGTCCGCGTTCGGGCGGATCTTCCCGCGGTCGCTGCGCGACGAGGCCGTGGTCACCACCAAGGGCAGCAACCCCATGTGGGACGGCCCGTACGGCAAGGGCAACTCGCGCAAGCACCTGCTGGCCACCCTCGACCGCTCGCTGGCCCGGCTCGGCCTCGACTACGTGGACATCTTCTACCTGCACCGCGACGACGACGAGACGCCGCTGGAGGAGCAGGTCGCCACGCTCGACCACATGGTCCGCACCGGCCGCGCCCTCTACGTCGGCGTGTCGAACTTCTCCCCCGAGCGCACCGCCGAGGCCGCCCGCCTCCTGCGCGGCCTCGGCACCCCGCTCCTGGTGCACCAGCCGTCCTACTCGCTGCTCAACCGCGGCATCGAGGCGTCCCTGCTGGGCGTGCTGGAGGAGGAGGGCGTGGGCTGCGTCGTGTACTCGCCGCTGGCCCAGGGCCTGCTGACCGATCGGTACCTGAACGGCATCCCGGCCGACTCGCGGGCGGCCGAGGGGCGCTTCCTGACGCCGGACCGGGTGACGCCGCAGGTGCTGGCGTTCGTACGGGCGCTGGCGGAGCTGGCCGGCGCGCGCGGCCAGACGGTGGCCCAGCTCGCGCTGGCCTGGGCGCTGCGCGACCCCCGGATCACCTCGGTGCTCGTGGGCGCCTCCAGCCCGGAGCAACTCGAGGCGAACGTGGCGGCGGTGGACCGGCTGGACTTCACGGAGGACGAGCTGTCGGCCATCGAGCGGGCCGCCAAGGAGGCCGGCGTCCCGGCATGACGTAGCAGGAGGACGCCCTCCCGGGCGTCCTCCCGGGCGGGCGTCCTCGCGGGGGTCGGAGGGCGCCCGTCCGGTCACCCGGCGAGCCGGGCCCGTACGGCGGCCAGGGTGTCGCCGAGCGTGGCGTGCACGACCTCGCCGGGCCGGGCCAGCCGAGTCTGCCAGCGCACGTCCGCCACTCTCGGATAGCCCGGATCGGCGCCGACCACCATCCGCCGGGCCGGGTTGTCCAGCGCCGCCCCCAGTTCCAGCAGCGCGATCGGCTGCGTGCTGTCCCCCGGCGGGAACCAGAACATCGTCAGCACCCCCGGCAGGTGCAGGTGACGGTGCTCCCAGGCGATCTGGACCGGCGTCTGCCGCGGATCCCCCATGGGGAAGTCGCGGCGGCGCGGGTTGAGCACGATCACACCGAGCCGGCCGAGCTCCCGGGCCGCCCCGCTCTGCCAGTCCGCCACCCCGGTGATGCCACCCGCCAGGAAGACCGCGGGCGGGTCGCCGGGCGCGGGCTCGTAGGGGTCGGGCGCCTCGAAGTACGCGCTCACGGCGGCTCCTCTTTCTCTCTTGACGCTTCGGCCAGGTCTGACGCCGGTGAGAGCGCCCCGCGGCCATCACACGCGCAACCAGAGTATTGAGGCCGTACATCGATCGATGTACCGGATATTTCGCTCCACGGGATGATCGGGGCGGGCGAGCGCGCCAGCAGAGTTGACGGTGTGGACAGACGCATCGGCGCACTCGACGTGCTGCGCGGCGTGGCCATCATCGGCACGCTGGGCACCAACATCTGGATCTTTACCGATCCTGCCGGACCCACGGCGTTCCTGAGTTCCGGCGGGGACGCCGGGGTGGTGGAGACGTTCCTGCGGTTCCTGTCCAACGGCAAGTTCCTCGGGCTGCTGACGCTGCTGTTCGGCGTCGGGCTCGAACTGCAGTACCGCGGCGCGGTGCGCCGGGGCATGTCCTGGCCGGGGCGCTACCTCTGGCGGGCGGCGCTGCTGTTCGCCGAGGGGGCCCTGCACTACGTCCTGGTCTTCGAGTTCGACGTGCTGATGGGCTACGCGCTCACCTCCATGATCGTCGCGTACCTGATCGGCCGGAGCGACCGCGTGGTCACGGCGTGGATGGTCGCGGCCGGGACGCTGCATCTGGCCATGGTGGGCCTGGTCACCATGGCGCTGACGGCGGCGCCGGCGGGCGGCCCGCTGCTCGCGCACCCCGCGGGCTGGCTCGACCAGGTGCACCTCCGCCTGCGGAACGCCGTGCTCTTCCGCGCCGAGCTGGTCTTCATCGTGCCCCTGGGCATCGTCCTGTTCCTGCTCGGCGCCCGCCTGCTGCGCGCCGGCGTGTTCGAGGAGCGCGGCGCGCGCCTGCGCGGCCGGCTGATGGCCGTCGGGCTCGGCCTCGGCGTGCCGCTGAACCTGGCCACGTCCTTCGCCGGGCCGGCCTGGTTCGCGGTGGACCGCTACCTCCTGGCGCCGCTGGTCGCCCTGGGGCTGCTCGCGCTGATCACCTCGATCGTGCTCGGCATGCGGGGATCCCCCGGCGTGCTGCGCCGGGGCATCACGAACGTCGGCCGGACGGCGCTGTCCTGCTACGTCTTCCAGAACCTGGCGGCGAGCGCGCTCTGCTACGGCTGGGGCCTGGGGCTGGCCGCCCGCTTCGACGGGCTGCGGCCGTGGTGGGTGCCGGTGGCGTGGGCGGCGATCTGCGGGTCGTTCATGGTGCTGTCGTCGTTGTGGCTGCGCCGGTTCGAGCGCGGGCCCCTCGAACTTGCCTGGCAGTGGGCCTACCAGGCGCCGTGGCGGGCGCGCGACCAGGTGCGGCGGTAGGCGGCGCCCGGGTGGTGCGGAGCGGAGGTGTCTAGCCTTTGCGCGTGGGACGGCGGCGGATGAGCAGGATGAGTACGCCGGTCAGGAGCAGGAGGGCGGCGGCCACGCCGGCGGCTGTCAGGGCCGGGCCAGGGGCCGTGTCGCCGCCGGCGGCCACTGTTGGTGCCGCCGCCCCCGACGTGGCGGGCGTCGAGGTGACCGGTGAAGGGGTGCCCAGGGCGGTGAGGAGGGCGGTGTTGACCGGGCCTGCCAGGCTTTCGTGGCTCGTGGTCCGTTCGTCGCCGGGTCGCAGGGGGCCCGTGCCCGGGTCGACCGGTACGTTGCCCGAGCACAGGTTGGACGTCAGGCCGACGCCCGGGACCGGGTCGAAGAGGCCCGACGGGCCCGAGGTCGCGAACACCAGGTAACGCGTGCCCCGCTCGAACGGGTAGCCGCACGAGGCGGAGTCGGCGCTGGTCGCGAGCGTGAGCTCGGCGGCGGGAGCACCCTTGTAGACGTTGTCGGCCCGGAAGGTGAAGACGATCGGCGGGCGCGGACCGAGCGGGTCGCCCTCGCTCTCCCGGACCTCCGTCACGGTGCCGGTGAACACGGTGTCCGCGTGCTCGACCGATTCGGCGGGCGTCAGGTCCGCGCAGGAGCACGCGTACGCGGCGGTGGACGTGCCCACCAGGAAGGAGGCGATGATGGCGAGGAGAGCGAGCGAACGAAGGACCATGCCCGTACGACGTCCCGGGTCGGGTGAACAGTTCATCCCTCTTCCCGTTCGCCTGAATGATGATCTATGTTCACAAACAAGCCCAAACCATCCCATAGGTTCCAACTCCATGGCATTTAACGACATGTCCCCCGTGATGGACCGTGGCCTCTCCCGGCGGTCCCTGCTCGCCGGCCTGGTGGGCGGGGCCGGGGCCACCGTACTGGGCGGCGGCGTCCCGGCGCAGGCGCAGGCACGGCCGGGCGGCGGGAAGGCGCCGCGCGTCCTGATCGCCACGAACGAGCCGTGGGGCACCTACCACTCCGCGCCGCTGCTGCCCGAGGCCCGGCGCCTGGGGTGGGACCTGGTCCAGCTGATCCCCGACCGGTCGGGGATCAAGCCCGGCGATCCGGTGCCGGTCGCGCTCCCCGGCGAGGTCACGGAGGCCGACCTGCTCGTGGTGACGGGCGCCGGGGACTGGCCGGCGGACTGCGCCGCGAGGTTCCCCCGCCTGCCCCTGGTCGCGAGCTCGCTGGCCTACCAGCTGCCGGTCGAGGCGCCCCGGGCGAAGGAGTTCAGGGGGCGGCTGCGGGCGATCACCGCGTCGTCGCCGGCCGAGGCGAAGGTGTTCGACGACTACCTGGGCACGGGCCGCCCGATCGAGGTCGTGGGCACGCCGCAGACCGACGACCTGCCCAGGCACGCTCCGGAGGCGGGGACCGTACTGGTGCTGACCAGCGTGACCCGCTCCAGCGAGACGGGCGGCTCGGCGCCCGGCACCGAGCTGCTGCTCGCCGCGGCGGAACGGCTCGCGACGGCCGGCAAGCACATCCTGGTCGGGCTGCACCCACGCGAGGACCGTTCGCTGTGGGAGCGGTACGAGATCAGCACCGTCGCCTCGGTCCAGGCGTCGGCCCGGGCGGAGGCCGCGATCGGGATCCCCGGGACCGTCTTCCCGGTCGTCGCCGCGGTGGGCGTCCCGCTGGTGGGGTGCACGGACCCGCGCCTGCAGATCCCCGGCTACCTGCTGAGCGTCTGCACGCACACGATCACCTCCGCCGACGACGCCGTCACCGCCGTGGAGTCGGCCGAGCCGGTCTCGCGGAAGGTGCTCTACGAGGCGGTCGGGCCGGTGGGCGGCTCGGCGAGGCGCCTGCTCAAGGTCTGGCGCAAGGCCGGTCTCCGGGCTGCCGCGGCCTGAGCCCCACCTGAGCGCGGCGGGCTGCGGGCGGTGGATCGATCGGACAGGTGGCCCAGGATTCTGGACCTACCCGCCGGAGGGGCTCGGTGGTGGGCGGGCCGGCGGGCGAGGGTCTGGGGTATGAGTGACATCTCTTCCGAGTCCACCGTCCCGGCGACCGGGGCGGCGCGCCGTGCGGTGATCGGCGTCGCGCGCCGCTGGCCCACGTGGTGCGGGCTGGCCGCCGCCGTCTTGAGCGCCCTGGATCTGGGGGACGGCCGCGGGCAGGCGCTCGTCGTGTTCCTCGCCGCGCTCATCTACCTCGGCACCGCCGTGGTCGGCCGGCCGGGCGTGGTGTGGCCGCTGTTCGGCGTGTCCGTGGTGGCGGTGACGCTGCTGCGGCTGCTCGACGCCGACCCGTGGCCCGCGCTGGTGGGCGGTGCGGTGTCGATCGCCGTGATCGGGCTGGTGAACGGCCTGCTGCGGCGGCCCCGGCTCACCGCCGCGCAGTTCCCCGCCATGCTGGTCTTCGGCGGCGCCGCCCTGATCGCGGTGTCCCTCTCCCCCGCCGTCGGCGGCTACCTCGTCGCCGCCGCCCTGATCGGCCACGGAACGCTGGACATCGTCGTCTGGCGGGCGAACAAGGTCGTGGCGCGGTCGCTGGCGGAGTTCTGCGCCGTCCTGGATCTCACGCTCGGCGTGGCCATCCTGGTGCTGATCTGACGCCGCTTTCTTACGGAACGCGGACGGTACGGGCCGCGGCGGCCCTTCCCGGGCACCGGGATGTCAGGCTCCGAGACATGAGCAGGCACCTGACACGCATGGGCCGGTCGCTGTCCGGCCGGTTCACCAGCCCGCTGCGTTCGGAGCGGGTGGCGGCCAGGCTGGGCACGTGGCTGGGGATCAGCTTCACCGTCGCCTTCGCGACCGGTCTGTTCAGCCACTTCACCCAGCACCCGCCCGCCTGGCTGCTGTGGCCGTCCCGGCCGGTCAACCTCTATCGGGTCACCCAGGGCCTGCACGTCATCAGCGGCATCGCCACGGTCCCGCTGCTGCTGGCCAAGCTCTGGACGGTCTACCCCAAGCTGTGGCAGTGGCCGCCGCTGCGCTCCGCCGGACACGCCGTCGAGCGGCTGTTCGTGCTGCTGCTCGTGGCGGGCGCGCTGTTCCAGCTGGTCACGGGGCTGTTCAACATCGCCTACCTGTACCCGTGGCCGTTCGGCTTCCTCCAGGCGCACTACTGGACCGCGTACATCGTGTACGGCGCGCTCGTCATCCACGTCGTCAACGAGTGGGCCAAGGTCCGGCGGCACCTGTTCACCCGCGTCGAGGAACCGGGGCGGCGCCGGTTCCTGTACACCGTCGCCGCGGCGTCGGGCCTGGTGGCGCTGGTCACCGCAGGGGAGGCGCTCACGCCCCTGGAGCGGCTGGCCGTGCTGGCGCCGCGCGATCCGGACGCGGGGCCGCAGGGTGTGCCGGTGAACCGGTCGGCCGCCGCGGCGGGGGTGACGGAGGTGCTGCGCGACCCGGCGTACCGGCTGGTCGTGACGGGAGCCGTACGCACCGAGCTGTCTCTCAGCTACGCCGACCTCCAGCGGTTGCCGCAGCACACGGTCAGGTTGCCGATCGCGTGCGTGGAGGGCTGGAGCGTGGAGTGCGAGTGGTCGGGCGTACGCCTGCGCGACCTGATCGGCCGGGCCGGCGGGTCGCAGGAGGCGTACCTGACGGTCGAGTCCCTGGAGCGGTCCGGCTACTACCGCACCAGCGAGGTACGGCCCCCGCACTGGAACGACCCCCTCACCCTGCTCGCGCTCACGCTCAACGGCCGCCCGCTCGACCCCGACCATGGCTACCCGGCCCGGCTCATCGCGCCCAACCGGCCGGGTGTCATGCAGACCAAGTGGGTCGCGAGGGTGAGGGTCTCATGAGGTGGCTCGGTCACGCGGTCGGCGGCGGGCTCGTGGTGCTCGGCCTGGCCGGGCTGGTGATGGAGACCGATCCGGTGGGCTGGGCGTTGTGGTTCGGCGTCCTCCTGGTGGCGCACGACGCGGTCCTGATGCCCGCGATCCTGCTGATCGGGCTGGTCGCGGGCCGTCTGGGCCCGGCGCCGAGGGCGGCCCTGATCGTGGCGGGCGCGGTCACGCTGGCGACCCTGCCGACGGTGCTGGCCCTGGGCCGGCGGGCCGACAACCCGTCGATCCTGCCGCTCGACTACTTCCGCAACCTGCTGCTCGTCCTGGCCGCGGTCGGGCTCACCGCGCTCGTTTCCCGGCTCGCGGGCCGGGCCGGGGCCTCCCGGATGGCGGCCCGGCCGAGATCGGCCGTCTCCCGCCTGCGCCAGAGGTTGACGAAGCGTCGCTGAACCCATACCGTTCCGGCGACCGGTGAAATTATCGTCACAATCCCGAAACTTTCGGAAGCGTGTCCCCCTCTGGCACCCCCTCGGCTTCGGCATCGGAGGTCTTTCGGTGAAGCCACTGATCATCGCCCTCGCACTCGTCCTCGCCGCCCCCCTGCCCGCGTCCGCCCACCCGCGACCGCCCCGGGACCTGCGGGCCCTGGCGCAGCAGCACGGCATCAAGATCGGCTCCGCCGTCGACATCGCCGCCCTGCGCGCCGAGCCCGACTACCGCAAGGTGCTCAACCGCGAGTTCAGCCACGTCACCGCCGAGAACGCGATGAAGTGGGAGTCCGTGGAGCCGGAGCGCGGCGTGTTCACCTGGGCCGACGCCGACGCCCTCGTCGAGAGCGCGCGCCGCAACCGCCAGCAGGTACGCGGCCACACCCTCGTCTGGCACAACCAGCTCCCCGCCTGGCTGACCACCGGCGTCGAGGACGGCTCGATCGACGCGGCCGAGCTCAGGTCGATCCTGCGCGACCACATCACCACCCAGGTACGCCGCTACAAGGGCAAGATCCGGGCCTGGGACGTGGTCAACGAGGTCGTGGAGGAGGACGGCACCCTGCGGCAGAGCCTCTGGCTCACCCACCTCGGCCCCGGCTACATCGCCGACGCCTTCCGCTGGGCGCACCGCGCCGACCCGCACGCCAAGCTCTTCATCAACGACTACAACCTGGAATGGAACGCCCCCAAGATCGAGACCACGCTGTCCCTGGTCAAGGACCTCCAGGCGCAGGGCGTGCCGATCCACGGCGCCGGCTTCCAGGGCCACCTCGGGATCCAGTACGACTACCCCGGCGACTGGGCGAACGTCATGCGCCGCTTCGCCGACCTGGGTCTGGAGATCGCGATCACCGAGCTGGACGTGCGCATGGAGCTGCCCGTGACCCCGGAGAAGCTGGCCACGCAGGCCACGTACTACAGCCGGGCGCTCACCGACTGCCTCAGCGTCCGGGCCTGCCGCGAGCTCACCGTCTGGGGCTTCACCGACCGGCACTCGTGGGTGCCGGGCTGGTTCGAGGGGCAGGGCTCGGCGTGCCTGTTCGACGAGAACCTGGCGCCCAAGCCCGCGTACCAGGCACTGCTGGCGGTGAAGAGCCCCCGCTAGGCCCGGCCCTTCACGGCTTCGTGAGGACCTGATGCAGGCCGTAGACGAAACGGGCCCGGTACGTCACACCGTCGTGGGGGAAGTCGACGCTCCAGTGGTGCGGTGCCGGGCCCTCGATCTGTACGGCGCCGGGGAAGCTCGCGCCGAGGTCGGCCACCACGCACGTCCAGGGGGTGAGGTCGGCGAAGGTCAGGGCGGCGGCGCCGGCGGGGCGGACGAACCACTGGTTCCACACCTCGCCGCCGGGGCCGGCCAGGGCCTCGAACTCCAGCCCCGGCCAGGACGGCAGCGGCCAGCGCAGGACGTCGCAGGTGAGGCTGCCGACCGGCCGCCTGCCCCGGTAGGGGGCCGGGCCCAGGGCCATCCGCAGCGCTGCCACCCCCTTCGGCGCCCTCGGGGCGTGGGCCAGCCGCGTCCAGTGGGCATGCGCCTCGCGCAACTCGGCCCGGGAGGCGCCCATGTCGCGCAGCGCCTCCTCCACCCTGGCCTGGTTGAGGTCCCGCATGCGGTGCATCAGCGCCAGCTCGAACTCCCGCACCCCGAAGACCATGCCCTCCAGCTTGCCAGCCCCCGCCCCCACCTCCGACCGCCCCGGCACGACGACGGGAATCTGCCCGGACGCAGTGCCCGGGCTCGAAGCGGCGGGCACGGTGAGCGGGCACGACCCGGCCAGCGCGACCCGGCAGGCACGGTGTAACCGGCGTGACCCGGCGGACGCGGCGCGACCGGGATCTGGCTGGCATGGGCGTCTGGATCGCTCAGCTCGCCTCCGGCCGATGCGCCCGGTGTGAGGGCGGGGGCGGTCACCGCGCCTCCGGCCGATGGCCCCGAGCAGGGGGCGGGGGCGGTCGCCGGGCCTTCGGTCGGGGCCCCGAGGGCCGGTCTGGGGCCGGGGGCGGTCAGTGGGTTTCTTGTTGGGCCAGGGCGCTCGGGTGGGTGCCGGAGGCGACGACGTCGGCGAGGGTGATCTCGCTGAGCAGGGCGTCCTCGTGGCTGCGCAGCCGGTCCCAGATCTCGGCCAGCGGCGCGGCCGCCGCCGGGAAGGGCCGGGCGGCCGGTTCGACGCCCTCGGTGACGCGGATGACGTCGGCGAGGGCGATGTCCCCGGCCGGGCGGGCCAGCCAGTAGCCTCCGTCCGGGCCGCGCTGGCTGCGGATGAGCCCGGCCCGGCGGAGCTGGAGCAGGATGTTGTCGCAGAAGCGGCGCGGGATCTCCTGCGAGCCGGCGATCCACTCCGCGTGCACCGGGCGGTCGGCCCCGGCCAGGGCGAGCATGGCGCCGAGGGCGTACTGGGTGCGGGCCGAGATTCTCATGGGCGATCTCAGGCGGGGGCCGTCTCCTCCTCGGCCGACGTACGCTGCCGCAGCTCGCTCTCCACGGCCTCGACCGACTCGTTGGCCTTGTCGCGGCGGTATTCGCGGACCGAGTAGGCGATGGCGGCCGCCCAGATGACGGCGATGGCGATGTAGGCGACCGCCTGGACGCCGCCCGAGGCGTCGATCCAGTCACTGCGCAGCAGCGTCCGTACGTTGGTCAGCACGATGACGCCGCCCACGGCGGAGCCCAGGATGCGCGGCGGGATGTGACGGACCAGCCAGGCGGCGATCGGTGCGGCGATGACGCCGCCGAGCAGCAGCACCCCCACCCACGCGAAGTTGATGTTCTCCGAGCCGATGCCGACGAAGAAGCCCACGCTGGCGGCGATGGCGACGAGGAACTCGCTGGCGTCGATGGAGCCGATCACCTTGCGCGGGGCCATGCGGCCGCTGGCCAGGATGGCGGGCGTGCCGACCGGGCCCCAGCCGCCACCGCCGGTGGCGTCGACGAAGCCGGCCAGCAGGCCGAGCGGGGTCAGGAACCGCCTGCGCAGCGGCTTGCCCAGGTTGCCGCGCGGCAGGCCGAAGGCGGTGAAGCGGATGAGGATGTAGACGCCCAGCGACAGCAGGATGAGCGACATGACCGGGGCGGCGATCTCGGTGGACAGGCTGGACAGGAACGTCGCGCCGGCGAACGCGCCGATGGCGCCAGGGATGCCGATCTTGGCGACGACCTTCCAGTCCACGTTGCCGAAGCGCCAGTGGGAGATGCCCGAGGCCAGCGTGGTGCCGATCTCAGCGAGGTGGACGGTGGCGGAGGCCGCCGCCGCGTTGGTGCCGATGGCCAGCAGCAGCGTCGTCGACGTGACGCCATAGGCCATGCCGAGGCTGCCGTCGACGAGCTGGGCCGCGAGACCGACCAGCCCGAGCAGGATGAGCGCTCGCACGATCTCCCCTTCCCTACCATTCCTACTATACAAGTAGGAATAATAATTTAAGGAGCCGGGCGTTCTGTCAACCCCTGGTCCGCAGGAAGCTTCCGCGAGCGCGGCCGTCCCGCCCTCTGACCAGGGGCGGAACGGCCGGTCTAGTCGGTGATCAGTGCCTTGACGGCAAGCTGCTCCTCGCCCGCCGGGCCGTCGAGCCGGATCGACAGCTCCCAGACGCCGCTCATCGAGAACAGCTCGCCGGTGGCCACGAAGCGGCCCGGCTCCCGCTCGGCGGCGGCGAGCTCGGGCGTGGAGTGCCCCATGTCGGCCATCACCGCCGAAAGGGTCACGGTGTCGGCGTCGCCCGCGTTCACCACGACCTCCACGGTGCCGGGCCCGGGAGCGGGGTCCTCGATCAGGACGGTGGCGGCGTAGCGGGTCCCCGTGGTGCTCAGGCTGAGCGGCTCGGCCGCCACGCTCCTGCCCACGACGAACAGCGCCACGGCGGCCACGACGAGGGCGGCGGCCACGACGAGGGCGGCGGCGACGGCCGGTGCGCGTCTGCCGTTCATCGCAGGGTCCCCGAGGCCGTCACGTCGACGGTGAAGGGGGCGGTGACGATGCGGTCGGCGGTGGCGTACTGGGCCCAGGCGAGGTAGCGGCCCGGCTCGGGGAAGCTGAAGGTGAAGCGCAGCCGGGAGCCGGGGGTGCCCATCTCGTGCACGTGGCCGAAGAACGTGCCGTCCTGGCTGCGTACGAGCAGGTGGCCGGTCATGCCCAGCCAGGGCCGCACGCCGCCGGCGGCGGGCAGCTCGATCGTCGCCGGACGGCCGGCCACCGGGACGGCGGGACGCAGCAGCGGCGAGACCGCCTCGCCGGCCGGCACGGAGGTCTCCGGGACCGCTTCGCCGCCGATCTCGAAGCCGGCGGTGACGAGCTGACCGCCCGAGTCCTCGCGTTCCAGCTCGGCGTACGCCAGGTACCGGCCGGGCCGGTCGGCGCGCAGCCTGACCTCCAGGCGGCCGGGAGCCGTGCGGAGGGGGTGGAGGTGGCGGAAGTACCGGCCGTCCTCGCTGGTGACGACCACATGGGCGAGCGCCTCGTGATGCACGGCGAGGTCGTCCACGGGTCGCCCGGTGGAGCCGTCGACGAGGTCGACCCGCAGTGTGAAGTCCTGTCCCGCCGCCGGCCGGGCCGGCACCGTGGCCACCCGGGCCTGCGCGTACGGCCGCCCGCCCGCCGGCGTCCCGGCCACCGGCGCGGCACCGTCGGGCGGAGCGGGGGGCAGCTGCGGTTCGAACACGATGACCATGGCGGCGACCGTCACCCCGGCCGCGGCGCCCGCCGACAGCAGCATCGCCGTGGCCCGCCGGGCCAGCCCCCCGGTGAGCAGGCCGCCGACCAGCAGCAGCCCTGCCACGAACAGGCCGCCGTAGATCAGGAGGTCCCCCGCCGAGCCGCGTTCGACGAGGACGCGGAACGGGACGACGGCGACCTCGTTCCCCGCGCTCAGCTTCAGCTCGTGCGGCCCGGTCCGCTCCACTCTGAGCTGCGCGTACTGCGGGTCCCGCGCCGCGGCCGTGGCCGTGCCCGTCACGGTGCGGCCGTCCTCGACGGAGCGGACCTCCAGGCCGACGGGCAGCCCGGCGACCGGCTGGTACGCGATGACCCCGATCCGCAGCGGCCCCGGCACCCGGGACGTGCCCTTGATCACCACCGTGACCTCGGCGCCGGCGATGGTCTGGGCGATCCGGAGGTCCGCCCCCGCCGTGACGTTGTGCGCCGCGGCGGGAGCGGCCAGCGCCAGCACCAGGACGGCGGCGAGGCACAGGGCTCGGATCATGCCCGCTCTGCGTCGACCGCGTTGGGCAGCATCAGCGCCCCGAGCGCCAGCCCGATGAGCCCGGCGATGATCGGGGCGCCGGTCCACAGCTCCGGCACGCCGGGCAGACCGCCGCCCGTGGCCGAGGCGACCCCGATGTAGAGCGACCAGGTGGCGAAGGCCGACAGCCCGGCGAAGGTCCAGTAGGCGCCCCGCCGCGCGCCGGACGGGCGGAGCCAGCGGATCAGCAGGTCGCTCACGAATCCGGCGGCCACGAACGACAGCAGCATCGGCAGGTTCTCGAACTGCGTCTGCGCGCCCGGCATGAGGATGCCGATCGCGTACATGACGGTCACCGAGCCGAACGGCAGGGCCCAGCGGCGGGCCAGGAAGAGCACGGGGGCGAGCACGATGACGTTGGTGACGACCATGGCGAGGGCGAGCCGGCTGGCGCCCTGGTCGTCCGCCGAGGAGAACGCCTCGACGATGCGCATGGAACGGTACTGCATCGCGTCGCCGTACGAGAGGAAGAGGGACACCAGCGTGGTGGCGAACGCCAGCCCGATCAGCGCCGGGAGCAGGCGGACCAGGGACGGGCTCGCGCCCACGTCGGGGGCGTTCCACGCGGAGCGGAGCGGCGTGGTGATGATGAGGAGCATCGTCACGATGAGCCCGAGATGCGAGGGGCTGAACAGGATGTCGAGGCTGGTCTCGATGCCGAGGACGGTGTGCCAGATCATGTCGGCGAACCCGAAGGCGGCGAACGCCGGCACCGCCACCAGCCCGGCCAGGTATCCCGACGGCACGGCGGCCAGCCCCTGCCGCCCGGCGCGGACGTTACGCCACACCTGCCACATGATCCAGCCCGAGACCACGGCGAACCCGGAGTAGAACACCGCGTGCCAGGGCGTGAAGAACGTCTCCAGCTCCGCCAGGTTGCTGTGCGCCCACGCGTCGATCATCAGGCCGACGCCGAACCAGACGCCGAACAGGGCCGTCACCAGGTCCGTTCTCGGCGAGACCCACTCGCGGGCCTCCCCCGAGTCCGCCAGTAATCGCCGCATGCCGACATTAGCCAAGGCCATTCCATGACTCCTTCCTGTCGGCTCGAATCTATCCAGATCGGGTGAGATGCACGTAAGGACAGCTGACCGGACCGGAGCCCTTGGCTGCGACGGTCCCGCCGGCGGGGAGGTGTTCGGCGGGGGCCTGTACGACGCCGAGGAGCGGGCGGCGCTGCCCGCCGATGCCGTGACCGCCAGCCTGGGCTGCGGCAACCCGGTCGCCGTCGCCGAATTGCGCGAGGGGGAGACCGTGCTCGACCTCGGCTCCGGGGGCGGCATCGACGTGCTGCTGTCGGCGCGGAGCGTCGGGCCCGGCGGCATGGCGTACGGGCTGGACATGACCGACGAGATGCTCCGCCTGGCCCGGGCGAACGCGGCGGCGGCCGGGGCGGCGAACGTGAGCTTCCTCAAGGGCACGATCGAGGCCGTCCCGCTGCCCGACGCGGCGGTGGACGTGGTGATCTCCAACTGCGTGATCAACCTGTCCGTGGACAAGCCGTCGGTGTTCGCGGAGACGTACCGGGTGCTCAGGCCCGGCGGCCGGTTGGGCGTCCCACCCACCAGGTGGCGGACGGCATGCACTCGGCCGTCATCCGCGCCACCAAGCCACCGGCCGCCTGAGGCGCGGCCACGCGTCACTCGAACTCCGCGGCCCGCGCCGTGACGGCGTCGATCAGCTCGGCGTCGTGGGCCAGCGCCGGGTCGAGGCAGGCCAGGACGGTCCTGGCGGCCTCCCGCAAGGGGCCGGCGACGGACGGGGCGGCGGCGTCGCGTACCGGGGCGCCGCCGCCGCGCAGGTGGCGCAGCCAGGCCGCGATCATGCGGACGGCCCCGGCGGGCAGCGCCCCGCGCCGCCGCTCGGCGCGCAGGACGGGCAGGACGCGTACGGGCAGCTTCCGCGACCCGTCCTCGGCGATCTTGGCGAGGGTGTGGCGGATGCGCGGGTTGGCGAACCGGTCCAGCAGCGCGGCCCGGTAGGCGGCCAGCTCGGGTCCGGGGAGGTCGAGGTGGCGGGCGGCCTCGGCCCACCACTGCTCCAGCCAGGCCCGGCAGGCCGGGTCGGCGACGGCCTCGGCGACCGTGGCGTGCCCGCGCGGTGGCCCGGCGTAGGCCAGGAGGGAATGGCCGCCGTTCAGCAGCCACAGCTTGCGTTCCTCGTACGGGGTCGCGTCGGGGACGAAGCGGGCGCCCGCGTCCTCCCAGCGCGGCCTGCCCGCCGGGAAGTCCCCGCACAGCACCCATTCGGCGAACGGCTCGGCGACCACCGGCGCGGCGTCGGCCCGGCCGGTGGCGGCGGCCACCACGCCGGGGTCCTCCCCGGCCGGGTACGGCGTGATCCGGTCCACCATGGTGGTGACGTAGGAGGCGGAGGTCCGCAGCCCGGCCGCGTCGGCCAGCTCCTCGACCAGCCGCGCGGTCACCTCGCCGTTGCCCGGCAGGTTGTCGCACGGCACGATCGCCACCGGCCCTCCCCCGGCCCGCCGCCGCGCCGCCAGACCGGCCGTCAACCGCCCCGCCACGGTGCCCACCGGCGCCTCCGGGTCCGCGCGCAGCGCGAGGAGATCGGCGCGCACGTCGTCCCCCGTGCTGTAGGCCGCCTCGGTGACCGTCAGGGTGACCACGGCCAGCTCGGGCCGCCGCCAGTACGCCAGCCAGGCCCCGTGATCGCTCCCGGGGTGCGCCGCCGTGACCGAGCTGATCACCTCGAAGGCGTCGCCGTCACCGCCCCGGGCGACTAGCGTGTACACGCCGTCCTGGGCGGCCAGGCGCGCGACGAGGTCCGTGCTGCGGCCGGTGAAGGCGGCGATCCCCCATTGGGCGGCGTCGGGGGCGTGCTCGGTGTACCAGGCCTGGTGGGCGCGGAAGAACCCGCCCAGCCCGAGGTGCAGCATGCGGACGGGGGCGGCCGGGCGGCCGTCGGCGGCGCGGGTCAGGGGCGGGATCATGGGCACGATCATGGGGGCAGCGGTCCCATACCGCCAAGCATAGGAATCACGGGGTGGTTTCGGGCACCAGCGGGACCGTGGTGGACTCGCGGACCACGAGCCGGCAGGGGCGGGCATGGCGGCCCGGAGACGGGTCGCCGTTGATGGCGGCCAGCAGCATCTCGGCCGCCACCCGGCCGAGCCCTTCGAGGTCCATGTCGACGCTGGTCAGCGGGGGCTGGCTGGCCTCGGTCATGACGCCCCAGTTGTCGAACCCGACCAGCGCCACGTCCTGCGGCACCCGCCGCCCCACCGCCCGCAGCGCCTCGGCCACACCCCGCGCGGCGCCCAACTCCGTCATCAACAACACCCAGACCACCAGCTGGCAGGAGCTCCCACCGGCGACTTCGCCTTCGCCGAGAACGGCACCTGGCAGCTGGCCAACGCCAAGGAGACCGGCTTCGACTACGGCATCATCCCGATCCCGGGCAAGGCCGGCGGCACGGCGCCCGCGCCGACCGGCGGCGACCTGTCGGCCACGTTGCGGGCGCTGTTCCTGGTGCCGTGGCTGCTGCCGCTGATCGTGTCGGCCTCGACCTGGTCGTGGATGCTCAACAGCGATTC
>NZ_JBFANM010000090.1:0-44642 GCF_040674815.1 Nonomuraea sp. NPDC049709 | reverse complement strand
ACGAGCCGCTCGACCACGCGCAGCGTCCCGTCGACCGCTGACAGCAACCCGCCGGTGCTGATCACGTCGCCGCCGTCGATGTAGCGGATCCCGCGCTGCCAGTTCACGCCGGGATGGTCATGTTCGAACTCGGAGATCCGATACCAGTGCGAGGTCACGTCGCGCCCGTCGAGCAGCCCGGTCTCCGCGACCAGCTGCGCGCCGGCGCACACGCTCAGCAGCAGCCCGTCGCTCGCGGTGTCCTTGATCCATGACGTCACCCTGGCCCGGTCGGACACGTCGGAGTCCGGCATGGCGGGCACGACGGTCACGTCCGGGGCCGAACCGCTCAGCCGCTGCCCCAACTGCGCGAAGCTGAGGTCCGGCACCAGGTCCAGCCCGCCGAGCAGGGGCAACGGGCGGCGTTCCGGCGCGACGGTGTAGACGTTGAACGCTCCCGTGACGGCCAGGACCTCGTACGAGACGAGCGCGTCGGCGATGTTGGCGCCGCTGTTGCCGACGACGACCACGGCAGTGGGCTTGCCCGGATCGTGTACCGGAGGCGTGGCGGTGGCCGTGGTGATCCCGGGCCGGCCGTACTGGCTTCGCGCGTACGCCGCCGAACCCGCGGCGTACACGGCACCGGGGACGAGCACCAAGGCGAGCAGCACGGCCAGGCCGCGGCCGATCACCCGCGCGGCCGGCCGGACCGGGCCGTGCGCCCTGCTGTACTCCTCGCGGCGGCGGAGCATGACGATCAGCATGGCCGGCAGCATCAGCACGTGCAGCAGGGTCATCGCCGTCCCGCCGGAGACCGCCCCCGCCCACAGCAGCGGCACCAGCACCACGAGCGGGGCGAACATGGCCGCCACCATCTCCAGGGTGCTCGCCCAGCTGTGCCGGCGGTAGCGCATCCACGCGGCCATGCCCAGCGACATGGTGAGCACCATCTCCAGTGAGCCGATCACCGGATGGTCGGCGTGGGAATAGCCCCACCCCGCGGCGCCGAGGACCGCGTTCAGCGCCGCCCCCAGGACCAGCATCCCGGCCAGCATCGCCACGACCATCTCCAGGAAGTGCCAGGCGAAGCGCCACCAGCTTGCGCGGCCGGCGGTGTGCGCCTCTCCGGTGGCCGGCACACGGCTGCCCGACGCGTCCTGGTCGAATCTGGGATAGCTCACCGCACAACTCCTCTACAGGAACGAAGTCGCTCCTCCAGCCAGCCGCTCCACGAACGACCGGGTGATCGCCATCTGTCCTTCGAGGGAGGGATGCACACCGTCGGCTCCCTGCAGGTCCTGCCGGGCGGGAACGCCGAAGGTGGCGGTGAGGTCCACGACGGGATCGGCGAAACCCTTGATCTCCCCGGCCAGCGCGACGATGTCCGGGTTCCGCCACGCGACCTGGCTGAAGCCGAACATGGGCGACGCGGCGACCCGCTCCTCGATCACCGGCACCGGCGTCATCCACACCCACCCCGCGACAGCGCCGCCGATCCGGCGCAACTCGCGCAGGTTGGCGACGCTCTCGTGCAGGCTGACCTGCGGCTTGGCCGCGTCAGGACCGACGCGGGTGACGTCGTTGCCGCCGAGGCCGCAGATCACCCAGTCCGGGCGGGCCGCGCCCAGCGTCGCCGGCCAGCGCCGCAGCACCATGGCGGTGGTGTGCGCCGACAAGCCGCCGTTGACCACCCGTACCCCTCGCGGATCGAGCAGATGGCGCAGGATCTCGGCCCAGGACTGCAGGTCGTCGGTGATGCTGTCACCTATGGCGAGGATCGTCTGCCCGGGTTGCACGGGCAGAGCGTCCACGCGGGCCGCGAACGCCTCGTCGGCCAGCATGCCTTCCGCGGCCTCGCGCGCGCGGGCGTCGTACCGGGCGATGATGTCGCGGTACTCCACGCGGCTCATCCCGAAGATCAACGGCAGCGCGTCGGCCATTCCGGGCAGGTAGCCGTACAGCTTGTCGAGATGGGTGTGCTGCAGCCACATCTCACCTGTCATGGCGTGCTTCACGTGCGCCTCCAAGCTGTCTGTCCACCGGCTGCCGGTTACCGATCCTCATCCACGGAAGCGCGCCTGACGAGGTCAGCGACCGGACATTCAGCGGACTCTGGAGGTCGGCCGGCGCCGCCGAGAATCTCGGTGGGAGTACGGGCTGCGGGGCCGTCGCCGTTTTGTCCGGCAATAGTCCGGCTGCTGCCCTGGAGTGCCGCCCGGCGCTGCGGCCATACTCTCTCGCCATGGGATCAACGATTCGAGCGATGACCTTCTTCTCGCCGCCGTACCGCTGACCACGCTCACCTTCGCGGCCGTCCTTGCCGTGGTCGATCCGCGTCCGGGGCGCCTGACTCCACGGGTCCGACGGCGATGAGTTTCGCCGGGGTTCCCGGTCCGTATCGACACACCCGATCGTCCGTACTCGAGGAGGACACCATGACCGCCACCTACACTTTCGACGTCTTCACCAGCCTCGACGGCTTCGGCGCCGCCGGCGGCGACTGGACCGGCTACTGGGGCAAACAAGGCCCCGAACTGCTCGAACGCCGGCTCGCGCTGTACGGCCAGGAGCAGCGGATGGTCTTCGGGGCCAACACGTATCGGGCGCACGCGCAGATGCTGGCCTCGAGCACCGAGGAGTCCGAGATGCGCGACCCGTGGGTCACCCGGATGCGGGACCTGCCGGCGACGGTGGTGTCGAGCACGCTGAAAGAACCCCTTGACTGGCCGGACGCGACCGTCGTGAGCGGCGACGCCGTCGACATCGTCGCCCGGCTCAAGGAGGAGTCCAAGGTGCCGTTGCGCTCGCACGGCAGCCTGTCGCTGAACCGGGCGCTGATGGCCGCCGGTCTGGTCGACCGCGTCCAGGTGACGCTCTTCCCTGTGATCACCGGTCAGACCGGACTGGACCGGATCTTCCAGGGTGGGGCCGACTTCGACCTCGAGCTGATCGAGAGCCGGACGCTCGACGGCCACATCCAAGAGCTCATCTACCGGCCCACCCTGCATGTCTGAGCCCGTCCACGCACCCCACCCCTGACCTCGGACCGTCTCCGGCTGCGGGCACGTTCAGGGGCGGTCGCGTGGCTGAAGCCGTATTGAAGCCGTGACATGCGACAGTGCCTGAGCAAAGGTCACGCGAACGGGGAGAGGGATCCATGAAGGCAGCCGTGAAGCTCGGGGTCGGGGTGGCCTGGATCACCGGCACCCTGACCGTGGCGCTGCTCGGTACGACACCGGCCCAGGCGTCCACCGGTCAGTCCGGTGCCACGGCCGCACCTTGCCGGAAGGTGGCCGACGCCAACAAGGACACCGTCCGGGTGTGGTACTGCAACGGGACAGGAGGAACCGCACGCGGCTATCACGCCCAAGCTCTGCTGAGCGAAGGCACCAAGGTCACTCTTCGCAGCGGCAGCGGCGCGATCCTGCGCACCAAGACCGCCACCCATACCGGTGTGCTCGCCCAGTGGTACAACACCAGCACGTTCAACAGCTCCGGTGGCCTTTTCAAGGCGTGCACCGGATATCGGGAGAACCTCGGGACGTGCACGAGGGCAGGTTCGTAGTCCTCGGGACCGGGCCGGCCACCGGCGGAACGGATCAACCCCATCATCAGCAAAGGAGTCTCTCATGCGCGTCATCACCCGCTGTGTCATCGCGGCGGCGACGGCCGCGTCAGCGCTGGCCGTCGCGACCGCACCGGCCGGCGCCGCGACCGGACAGCTCGTCCTGCGCGGGTCGGGGCACACCACGGTGATCGTCGACCCCAAGGCCGGCTGCCTCAGCAGCGGCGTCGGGTTCTCACAGGTCACCAACGACACCGACGTGTACGTCACCGTTCACACCGGCCTCCGCTGTGACGGCAGCGGGCTGGTGGTGAGCCCCGGCAGCACGGTCTCGGTGGGCTCCCGCCACAGCGTCAGGGTGCCCTCGTAACAGACCGACCGCCCGTCCCGGTTCGCGGGCCATGCTCGTGACGAAGGACCACGGGGAAGCACCTGCCGCCGTCCTCCCGCCGATGGGTCGAGAACGGCCATCGGCCGGGGTGGTCGAATGGCGTGTGCGCGGACAAGCTGATCACATGACGATCCCCCCTCATGATCTCGAGCTCCCGTACGACCTCGACGCCTCCGCGGTCCGGCGCTTCGACGAAGACGGCTTCGTGAAGCTGCCCGGCGTGCTGGACGCCAAGACGATCGCGGCGTACGAACCGGAGATCACCTCCAAGGTCATCGAGCTCAACACCCAGCACCTGCCCCTGGAGGAACGCGACACCTACGGCAAGGCGTTCCTCCAGGTCACCAACCTGTGGCGGCACAGCGACCCGGTCCGCGAGTTCGCCTTCTCCCAGCGCCTGGCCCGCATCGCGGCCGAACTCCTCGGGGTCGAAGGCGTCCGGCTCTACCACGACCAGGCCCTGTACAAGGAGCCGGGCGGCGGGATCACCCCCTGGCACGCCGACCAGTACTACTGGCCCCTGGCCGGCGACCGCACGGTGACGGTCTGGATCCCCCTGCAGGAGACACCGGCCGAGATGGGCCCGCTGTCCTTCGCGGCCGGCAGCCATCGCTTCGAGTACGGCCGTGACCTGCCCATCAGCGAGGAGTCCGAGCGCGCGCTCCGGCAGGCGCTCGCCGAGCGGGACTTCCCGCACGTCGGGACGCCCTACCGGCTCGGCGAGGTGAGCTACCACCTCGGATGGACGTTCCACCACGCCCCGCCCAACCGGTCGAGCATCCCGCGCAGGGTCATGACCGTGATCTACATGGACGCCGACATCACCGTCGCCCGACCGGCCAACGACCACCAGGCGAACGACCTCCGCGCGTGGCTGCCCGGTGCCGAGGTGGGCGCCGTTCCGGACACCCCGCTCAATCCCGTCCTGTACCGGGCCGGCGGCGGCGCGTAGGCAGGCCGATCCCGGTGGGGCAGCCCCTGCGGGCGTGGCGACGCCAGACTGGACACACTGGCCATGCTGGACGATCACGCAACTATCGTGGATCGGCTAGCATTCCGCGTCCAACCCGGAGTGCTTACGGTTGAACTCATGACACGCATCAGCACCCCGTTCAACGCCAAGACCACGGCCGCCGAGATCCTCACCGGCATCGACCTCACCGGACGGCGGATCATCGTCACCGGCGGCGCCTCCGGGATCGGCCTGGAGACCACGCGGGCGCTGCGGGATGCCGGGGCCGAGGTCACCGTCGCCACCCGCAACCCCGGCCCCGGCCAGCAGGCCCTGGATCTGAGCGACCTCGGCTCGGTGCGCTCGTTCGTGGCCGGTTGGACCGGGCCGGTGCACGCGATCGTGGCGAACGCGGGGATCATGGCGCTGCCCACCCGCCAGGTCGCCGCCAACGGCTGGGAGTTGCAGCTGGCGACGAACTTCCTCGGGCATTTCGCGCTGATCACCGGCCTGCACGACAACCTCCGGCAGGCCGGTGGCGCGCGGGTGGTCGTGGTGAGCTCGGGCATTCAGCTGCGCGAGCCGTTCGACTTCGACGACCCGCACTTCGAGCGCCGCCCGTACGAGCCGTGGGCCGCGTACGGGCAGTCGAAGACGGCCGACGTGCTGCTCGCGGTGGGCGCGGCACGGCGCTGGGCCGCCGACGGCATCACCGCGAACGCGCTCGAACCCGGCTACATCCACACCAACCTGCAGCGGCACGTCGACGAAGCGACGATGCGGGCGATGGGCGCGATGGACGACGAGGGCAACCTGCTGACCCCCGACTTCTTCAAGGCCCCGGAGCAGGGCGCGTCCACCTCGGTGCTGCTCGCCGCGTCCCCGCTGCTGGACGGCGTCACCGGCCGGTACTTCTCGAACGACAACCAGGAGGCGGAGGTGGTGCCGGGCGGCCCGGACGCGACCAGCGGCGTCGCCGCCTGGTCGGTCGACCCGGCCGCCGCCGACCGCCTCTGGGACTACGCCCTCCAAGCGACGGCGTGACCGTACGCCTGCTCGCCCAACTCGTGCGGCCAGGTGGGCCCGGCAAGTGCATGCATGGGAATCGACCATCGGCCCTAGAACGATCACGAACGTGATTCGTCCACCAGGAGGCGTCCCAGGGTACGTTCCCCCAGCCGGCTCATCACCGGATTGCTTTCGAGGTAATACCAGACCAGACCCATCGACTGCGCGAAAGCCCACGCCCTGCCCCGCTCCCATTCCAGGTCGTCGCTCCCCAGGACCTCGCGGAGCACCTGCCGAGGCTCCGCTTCGAGCAGATGCCACGCGCTCACGAGGTCAAGAGCGGGATCGGCCGGCCCGAACCCGCCGACGTCGAGAACCCCGGTCAGCCGGCCGGCGGACACGAGCACGTTGCCGGGGATGAGATCACCATGGGTCATCACGTCCCCGGCCGCCGCGCGCGGCAGGTCGCGCATGATCGCCCACATCCGGCGGAGCCGGGGCACGTCCAGCAGCCCCTCGTTGCGCTCGAAGCAGGTTTCCATCCATCCGTCATGGGCCCGCAGGTCACCGCCTCGCCCGGTGCCGCCGAACGTGCGGCCACGCGTGTCGATGGCGCGCAGGTCCGTGATGAGGTCGGCCAGGTCGCGCGCGAACGCGACCGATTCGCCCGGGTCCTCCTCCGTGGCCACGACACCGGGCAGCCACGTCTGCACCGACCACGGAAGTGGGTAACCCGCCCCCGGTTCACCGAACGCGACCGGCTCGGGCGTACGGAACCGCGTACGATCCACCAGCTCACGCGCTGCCTCCGCCTCGGCCACCAGCTGGCGCCGCGTCGACTCGACGTCCCCTCCCAGTAGCGGGAACCGAGCGACGACCTCCTCACCGATGCGGAAAATGGCGTTGACCGTCCCCTGCGAGACGATGCTCCGGACGGGCAGGCTTCGCCACTCGGGAAACTGCTCGTCCACCAGCGCGCGCACGGTCTCAGGAGGCACTGTCAGCTGATCGGTGTGCATTTTCATACGCGGTACTGTAATTCCGCAGGCCCCGTCCCCCACGTGGCGATCACCCGGTCAGGCTCGGACGTCGTCAGGAGCTCGTGAGGATGACGAGTCGCTGGGTCGCTCGGGTCATCGCGACATAGCGGTCGACCGCTCCTTCGATGCCCTCGCCGAACTCCGCCGGGTCGACGAGCACGACCAGGTCGAACTCGAGCCCCTTCGACAGCTCCGGCGTCAGCGACCGGACCCGGGACGTCCCCCGGAACGTGGGATCCCCGATGACGCAGGCGATCCCCTCGGCGTTCGCGGCGAGCCACGTGTCGAGGATCGAGTGCAGGTCCGAAGCGGATCCGTGTACGACGGGCACGTCGCTGCGGCGGATGGAGGCCGGCACGTTGGCGTCCGGGAGCACGGCCCGGATGACCGGCTCGGCCTCCGCCATGACCTCCTCCGGCGTCCGGTAGTTGATGCTCAGGGACGCCAGGTTGATCCGGTCGAGCCCGACCCGCTCGAGCCGTTCCCGCCACGACTCCGTGAACCCGTGCCTGGCCTGGGCCCGGTCCCCCACGATGGTGAAGCTCCTGGACGGGCAACGGAGCAGCAGCATCTGCCACTCCGCGTCGGTCAGTTCCTGCGCCTCGTCCACGACGATGTGCGCGAACGGCCCGGCGAGCCGGTCCGGGTCGGCGGCGGGCAGCGCGGACTCGTCGACCAGGGCGTCCTTGATGTCCTGTCCGTGGAGCATCGTCACCACCCCCTCACCGTCGTCGTCGGCCGCCAGCAGGTTGTCGACGACCTGCGCCACGCGCTCGCGTTCGGCGGCGACGGACGCGTCATGCCGGCGCTTGCGCCGTGCCGCCTCCGGGTCGCCGAGCCGCTGCCGGGCCGCGTCCAGGAGCGGCAGGTCGGACACCGTCCAGGCCTGGGCGTTCTCGCGCTGCAGCCGCCGGACTTCGTCGGGGCTGAGCCAGGGAGCGCACATCCGCAGGTAGGCGGGCACCGACCACAGGTCCCCGACGAGGTCGGCCGCCTCGATCAGCGGCCAGGCGCGGTTGAAGGCCGTGAGGAGTTCCCGGTTCCGCAGCAGCGACTTGCGGAGCAGGACGGGCGAGACGTCCTCGTCGTGCTTGTCCGCCAGGATCGTGAGCAGCCCCTCCCAGATCTGGTCGCGCGCCTCGTTGTGCGGGGTGCCGGGCTCCGCCGCCTCGAACGCCTCGGCCCAGTCCTCGGGACCCAGCCAGATGTCGGACCAGTGGGTCGTCACCGTCATCCCCTTGGCGGGCAGGTTCTCGTAGAACCTGACGGCCGGCTCGATCGCCTGCACCATGTCCGCGGACGCCTTCAGGCGGGCCACCTCCGGATCGGTCTCGGTCGCCGCCGCGGCTCCCTCGGTGACGAGGTCCCGCAGGGTGCAGGTCTGCACGCCCTCCTCCCCGAGGCTGGGCAGCACGTCGGAGACGTAGGCCAGGTAGGGCTGGTGCGGGCCGACGAACAGCACCCCGCCCCGGCGGTGACCGAGGCGGGGGTCGGAGTAGAGGAGGTACGCGGAGCGGTGCAGGGCGACGACGGTCTTGCCCGTCCCCGGGCCGCCGTCGACGACGAGGGCGCCACGGGAGCCCGCGCGGATGATGGCGTCCTGGTCGGCCTGGATGGTGCCGAGCACGTCACGCATCCGGCCCGACCGGTTGCCGCCCAGGCTGGCGATGAAGGCGGACTGGTCGTCGAGCGCGGCGTGCCCGTCGAACCCGTCCGAGGTGAACACCTCGTCCCAGTAGTCGCTGATCCGGCCGCGGGTCCAGCGGTACCGGCGGCGGCTCGCCAGGCCCATCGGGTTGGCGTGGGTGGCTCCGAAGAACGGCTCGGCCGCCGGGGATCGCCAGTCCAGCAGCAGCCGGCGACCGGACCTGTCGGTGAGGCCGAGCCGGCCGATGTACACGGGCTCGGGGTCGTCCGCGCTGACCATGTGTCCGAGGCACAGGTCCAGGCCGAAGCGACGCAGCGCGCGCAGGCGAGCGGTCAGCCGGTGGATCTCCAGGTCCCGGTCCAGGGCCTGCCGGCCCAGGCCGCCGGGCGCCTTGCGCGCGGCGTCGAGGCGGTCGGACAGCTCGGCGATCGACTGTTCGAGGCTCTCCGCGATGGCCGCGAAGTGCTTCTCGTCACCGGCGACCAGCTTCGGGTCGGCCTTGGCCGAAAGGTTGTCGGGAAGGTCAAACGCGCTGGTGGTCAGCGGGTTCACGTCGTCAGCTCCTGATCTGTGGTCGCTGGTCACCTCGCGCGCGGCAAGGTGACCGGACCGGTGTGACGAACCTGCGCGGTTGACAGGGACGTCCCCGCGCGACCCGTACGTCGACATCGACACACGCACTGCTGCGTCCCCCGTTTCCGCAGGTTCTGGCCTCGGCCGACGATTCTGCGGCATGACCGGGGTCTTGCCGCAAGCCCCCCGGTGCGCTATAGGTTGAGAGTGGAAAGGGGTGCGTGCTCCCCCTTACGCGCTGCCCTTTGCCTGGCGTCCCTCAGTCGGTGGGTTCGGTGTCGGGGCTGACTTCCCTTCCGTCGGTGTCCTCGGCCGCTTCGCGCCGCTCCTCCTCGACCTTCTGCTCCGGATCGGGCGGCGGCTCGATCGGCTCCGCCGGGATCGGGCGGTCTGTCTCCCTGATCTCCACCCCGGCACGCTCGGCCACCGTATCGCTCTCCCCATGGACCCGGCCCACCGCGACCGGCAGGTCCGGGGATTCTTCGTCCTGTCCGTCCATGCCCCGCACCTGCCCGGGCCCCGGTGGTCAAATCATGGGGGTCATCTGGTCGACGCCGAGCAGGGCCCGGCCGTAGGCCTCCCTGCTGATCTCCGGGCTGGCCACGGCGTGTCGTCCCGCCGTGTTGGCGTCGCGCCAGATCCGCTGCAGCGGGTTCTTCTCGGCGAAGCTGGAGGCGCCGTTGACGTCGATGAGCAGGTCGATCGCCCGCCGGGCGCAGCTCACGGCGTAACCGGTGTCCATGCGGACCCGCATCCGCTCCGTGAGGTCCAGTGACCGGCCGTCGGCGGCGGCCGTGTCGATGTCGCGGGCGGCGCGGAAGACGTGCAGGGCGGTGGTGTCGATGAGCTGCGCGGCCTCGGCCACGGCGAACTGGACCGAGGGCGCCTGGGAGGAGCTCTCGTAGAAGGTGTAGGAGATGCCGCGCTTGCCGACGGTCTCCAGGGTGTGGTCGAGCGCCGCCCTGGCCAGTCCGAGCTGCGGCCCGGCCAGCACCAGGGCGAGGACGGGCACGGTGGCCGAGCGGTAGAGGGGCTCGCCGGGGTGCGGGTCGGCCGCCTGCGGACCGAGCGCGATGCGCTGGTAGCGGTGCGCGGGCACGAACACGTCCGTCGCGATCACCGTGTTGCTGCCGGTGCCCCGCATCCCGGCCACGTGCCAGGTGTCCTTGATGTCGAGCTCGGCCATGGGCATGAGCACGCTGCCGTGATCGACGGTCCGCCCGGCGTCGTCGGTGACCGCGACGCCCATCAGCGCCCACCCGGCATGCAGGCAGCCGGAGGCGAAGCCCCATGAGCCGGTGACCGTGTACCCGCCCTCGACCGGCCGGGCGATCCCGGTCGGGGCGACGACGCCGCAGGTCCTGGCGTCGGGCCCGGCGCCGAACACCTCGTCCCTGGCCTGGTCGGGGTAGGTCGCCGCGGCCCAGTTGCAGACGTTGAGCAGGGTGACGACCCAGGCGGTGGAGCCGCAGGCGCGGGCGAGCTCGGCGGTGACGCCCAGGAAGGTGGTGAAGCCGGCCTCGTGTCCCCCGTACCGCTTGGGCACGGTGAGGTTGAGCAGGCCGGCCTCGGTGAGCGCGGCGAGGCTGTCGTCCGGCAGGCGCCGGTCGGTCTCGGTCCGTGCCGCATTCTCGGCGAGCAGCGGGCGCAGTTGCCTGGCCCGGGTCACGAGCTCGCCGTCCATGGTGGGGTCGTATTGGAGGGGGAAGTCCCAAGGTCGCGTCATGGCCTAGATTTCACGACGGCGCAACGGTGGCGGGCTTGCGTCGTGGGGCCAAAACTGGTCTTCCGGCTTGTGCTGGGGCACTGTGCATCTTTCCTTCAGGACGGGTGGGATCGGCTCATGAGCGATGAATGGCTGGTACGGCTGCGCCCCGACGGCGAGCCGCCGCGGCCGGGTTGTTCGGCGGTGACGATCGCGGCGGCCACCGAGGCGCTCGGGCCCGGCCCCGTGGCCTGGGCCGCGCAGCTGGCGCCGGGCATGACCGAGGAGATCATCCGGCAGGTGCCCGAGCACGGGGGCGGTCCGGCCCCGTTCGACACGCTGCGGCGCTCGGTCGAGTCGTCGGTGCTGGCGGCGCTGGCCGGGTTCCGGCACGACATCCCGGTGGCCTCGGCCGTGGTGCCCAAGGAGGCGCTGGAGGGCGGCAGGGAGTTCGCCCGCAGGGCGATCCCGCTGGATCGGGTGCTGCGCGGCATCCGGCTCGGACACGCCGCCCTGCACCGGGCGCTGATGGAGGTGATCGGGGACGATCCCGACGAGGTGCGCCGGGTGAGCGAGCTGCTGTTCGGGTACGCCGACGTGCATGCCAGCACGCTGGCCGAGGAGTACATCGCCGAGCGGGACCGCTGGGTGGGCAGCACCGCGGCGCAGCGCAGGCGGGTGGTGGAGGACCTCCTCGCGGGCCGGCCGGTCGAGGCGGAGGCGGCGAGCCGGGTGCTGGGCTACGACGTGCGCTCGCCGCACACGGCGCTCATCCTGTCGGCGGCCGACGCCCGCACGGCGCCGCAGGTGTTGCAGCGCCTCGCCGCCGAGCTGGCCGGGACCTCGGGCTCGCTGGCCGTGCCGGCGTCGGAGTCGTCGTTGTGGTTGTGGGTCGGCGGCCCCCTCGCGGAGGCGCGGGCCGGAGGGCCGCCGAAGGTGGCGATGCCCCCGGGAGTGCGAGTGGCGGCCGGTCCGCCGGCGACGGGGATCGAGGGGTTCCGGCGCAGCCACCTGGGCGCCAGGGCGGCCGAGAGCATCGGGATATCGCGCGGGGCCGTCTGGTGCGACTACGCCGACGTGCGGGTGGTGGCGTTGTGCACGGCCGACCCCGAGCAGGCGACCTGGTTCGTACGCGAGACGCTGGGGCCGCTGGCGGCCGACGACGAGCGGGTCGCGGAGCTGCGCCAGACCTTGCGCGCCTACCTGGCGGCCGGGCGCAGCCTGCAGGCGGCGGCCACGGACCTGCACGTCGCGCGCAACACCGTGACGTACCGGGTGAAGCGGGCCGAGGAGCTGCTCGGGCATCCGGTGGCGGAGGACCGGCTGGAGGTGCAGCTCGCGCTGGAGATCGCCCACTGGCTGCCGCCGCGCCGCGCCCCGCGGCGGCGATCGGCGCCGCTGGAGGCGATGTACGTCCACACACCCGACTGACCCGCGCGGCCAAGGTCGTCGATGATTTTGGTGCTGGGCGGCCAAGCCGGGCGCCCCGGGGCGGACGCATCGTGAGGCGTATGAGCATCGACCCCGCGCTGTTGCGCCGCTCGCTCCGCCACGTGCCGACCAGCGTCGCCGTCGTCACCTCCGTAACGGACACGGGCCGTCCGGTCGGGATGACGGTCGGCTCGTTCGCCTCGGCGTCGCTGGAGCCGCCACTGGTCTCCTTCTTCGCCGGGTGCGCCTCCGCGACCTGGCCGCTGATCCACGCCACCGGCCGCTTCTGCGTGAACGTGCTGGCCGCCCACCAGGGCGAGCTGGGGGCGGCCTTCGCCGGTTCGCGGGCCGACCGGTTCGCCGGCCTGACCTGGTCGCCGGGCCCGCTCGGCTCCCCCGTGCTGGACGGCGTGCTGGCCTGGCTGGAGTGCGAGCTGGACAGCACGTACCGGGTGGGCGACCACCACGCGGTCATCGGCCGGGTGTCGTCGCTGGAGGCCCGTGAGGACGTGGGGCCGCTGGTGTTCCATCGGGGAGCGCTGGCGGCCCTCGGCTGATCAGCGGAGCTCGTCCGCCGGATGCACGACGCCCGCCATGAGGCGCCGGGCGGTCCGGATCGCGCCGACGGAGCGCACGGGCGGCCGGGCCACGGAATCGACGGCCGCCACCAGCCCCTCGTCCACCGCTAACGGCCCGACGGCGGAGGTGAGGTTGCCGCAGTTTCCCGACCGGTCCACGATCGGCTGATCGATCCCGACCTGGGCGAACCAGTAGCACACGTCGTCACCGTCGGTGCTGCAGTTCGGTGAGGGCCCCGGCGCGGCGTACGAGGGTTCGGCACATGGGCCCGCCCATGAAGCCGAGTGCGGTGCTCATGACGCTCCTTCCTGACGGGGGGCCTGTCCGGGGGGCGAGGTGGCGTAGCGGGCCTCCAGCTCTCCGAACTCCGGCCGTCTGACCAGCCGCTGCCGTTCCGTCCAGCTGGCGAGCTGCGCCTCGTCCGGTGTGGTGCCCGCGCGCAGGGTGCGCAGGGCGTCCTGGACGCCCTTCAGGCCGGCCAGCAGCGGCAGGTTGGCGTGCAGCGCGATCGCGAACCCCAGCTCGCGCAGCCGCGGCTCGGGCAGCATGGGCGTGACGCCGCCGTACACCAGGTTGATGACCTGCGGGCCGCGTACGTTGGCCGCGACCGCCTCGACCTCGGCCTCCGACCGCGGCGCCTCGACGAACACCACGTCGGCCCCGGCCTCGCGGTAGGCGTTGGCCCTGGCGCACGCCTCGTCGAGCCCGGCCACGGCGCGCGCGTCGGTGCGTGCGACGATCAGCGTGCCGTCGTCGCGCCTGGCGTCCACCGCGGCCCGGACCTTGGCGATCATCTCCTCGGCCGGGATGACGCTCTTGCCCGAGAAGTGGCCGCACCGCTTGGGGGAGGTCTGGTCCTCCAGCTGGATCGCGTCGGCACCGGCCCGTTCCAGGTCGCGTACGGTGCGCCGGACGTTGATCGGGTTGCCGAACCCGGTGTCGGCGTCGACGATGAGCGGCACGCTCACCGCCTCGCGGATCGCCGCCACGTGCGCGACCAGCTCGCTGAAGGTCAGCAGGCCGATGTCGGGCACCGCGAGGTGGGTGTTGGCCAGCCCGGCTCCGGTGACGTACACGCTCTCGAACCCGCAGTCCTCGATCACCCGGGCGGTCAGGGCGTTGGCGGCGCCGGGCACGACGAGCAGCCGCCCCGAGCCGATCAGCGTGCGCAGGTCGCTCATCCGGCACCCCCGGCGGCCCGCGCGGCCGCGTTGCTCCCGGCGATCCTGCCGAACGCCACGCCGCGCACGAGCCCGGCCCCGGCGGCGTAGTTGTGGTGGAAGCAGTCGCCGGCGATCTCGCCCGTGGCGTACAGGCCGGGCATCGGCCGCCCCGTCGTGTCCACCACGCGGGCCTGGTTGTCGATCTTCAAGCCACCGGAGGCGAAGGTGACCGCGTAGGCGATGAACGGCGGTTTGTCCAAGGTCTGGGCCCAGTTCGACTTGGGCGGCCGGCCGGGCGGCTCGGCCGAGAGCCCGTCGAGCCGCATCGGGTCGAACCGGGTCGCGGCACCGGCCGCGACGGCCCGGTCGAAGGTCTCGGCGGTGTCGGCCGGCGCGCTCGCCGGCACGCCGAGCTTGCCGGCCGGCTCGGCGACCAGTCCTGCGTTTGCGGCGCCGACGATGACGACGTCGGTCTGCGTCACAGACAAGAGAAGATCCTTTCAGCGTGATGCAGCGGCTCGGTGCGTACTGCGGGTCGCCCTCGCCGGTGCGCCTGGCGTCCGCGATGCCCAGGCGCGAGGTCTCGGGCGCCAGGTAGGCGGCCACCCCGCTCACCACGGCCGTGAGCACCATGTACCCGGCGAAGTACCACGGATCACCGCCGCCCAGCCCGACGAGCGCGGTGGCGATGATGGGCAGCGGCCCGCCGAACAGCGTGCGACTGATCAGAACGGACCTCACTCCCACAAGGCCCTTTTGTGATGTACGACCGCCCGCGTCCGCCTGGCGTCGGGTCAGAGGCCCGCGTCGGCGACGTTTCGCGCAGCCTTCTCCTGAGCGGCGAGGAGCTCGTCGCCGTACTCGCCGGCCCAGTGGCCGAGCGCCTTCAGCGGTCCGTCGACCAGGCTCTGTCCCAGGCCGGTCAGGGCGTACTCGACCCGGGGCGGGGCCTCGGCGTGGGCGTGGCGGCCGATCAGGCCGTTGGCGAGCAGGCGGTGCAGCGCCTGCGTGAGCACCTTGTCGCTGATCCCGCCGATCGCGGTGCGCAGTTCGCGTCGCCGGCGCGGTCCCTGGGCGAGGGCGGCCAGGACGACCGGGTCCCAGGTGTGGGCGAACAGGTCGGTGGCCGCGCGTATGCGGCAGTCGGCCACGAACTCGTCGCGATCCATGTCCCGATCACTCCCCTCGCGGCCATCATCGCCTGTCCGATACGTACCGATTGGTGGGTAACGCCTTTTCTACCGTAGCCAGCAGACGATCACCGGTAGTGAGAGGGGATGCGGATGCGTATCGGGATTCTGGGCACGGGGGTGCTGGCGGCGGCGCTGGGTGAGGTTTGGGCGCGTGCGGGGCACGAGGTGGCCGTCGCGGGGCGGTCCCCTGCCAAGGCGCGGGAGCTGGCCGAGCGGCTGGGCGGCCGGGCGTACGCCGTCACGCCGCGTGCGGCGGTCGCCGGCCGGGACGCCGTGCTGCTCGCGGTGGCCTGGCAGGGGGCCGAGGACGTGCTGCGGAGCGCGGGCGCGACCGAGGGCACCCTGGCGGGGACCGCGTTGATCGACCCGACGAACGCCGTCGAGCACGGCCGGGGCGTGCTGCTCACCGAGCCCGGCGAGGCGATGGCCCAGCGGATCGCCCGGCTGGCTCCGGGCGCGCACGTCGTCAAGGCCTTCCACCTGTTCCCCTCCGGACAGTGGACCAGGCCGCGCGCCGACGGCGAACCGCCCGTCACGGTGACGATGTGCGGCGACGATCCGGGCGCGTTGCGCGTCGTCGGCGAGCTGGTACGCGATGTCGGCGCGGTCCCGGCCGTGCTGGGGTCCCTGGATCGGGCCCGCCAGCTGGAGGAGGTCGCGGGTTTCGTCATCGGCCTGGCCTTCGCCGGGACCGACCCCGGCTCCGCCGTCCCATCGGGCGCCGCGTAACCCCCGTACAGCGCCGATCATGGCGCCGCGTCGGACTCCGGCGCGTCCGGCGCGGCGGTCAGCGGCTGCTCGCGCCCATCGGATGCGGTCAGCGGCTGCTCGCGTCCGTCTGGTGCGGTCAGCGGCTGCTCGCGCCCGTCGGGTGCGGTCGGAGCGGCGCCGGTGCCGGCGGCGGGGTGCGGCCGGAACATCTGGACCAGCTCCACCGGCACCGGGAAGATCACCGTGGCGCCCTGCTGGGAGGCCGCGTCCACCAGCGAGCCCAGCGTGCGCAGCTGCATGGCGGCCGGATGCTCCTCGAGGATGCCCGCCGCGTCCCCCAGGTTCCTGGCCGCCTCCTTCTCCCCCAGCGAGTGGATCACGCGGGCGCGCCGGTCGCGCTCGGCCTCGGCCTGGCGGGCCATGGCGCGGCGCATCGGCTCGGGCAGGGAGACGTCGCGCACCTCGACCAGGGACACCTTGACGCCCCACGGGTTCGTGAGGTCGTCGATCACGCGGGCCAGCTCCTGGTTGATCTCGTCGCGGTTCATCAGCAGGTCGTCCAGGCTGCGCTGGCCGAGGATGCTCCGGAGCGTGGTCTGGGCGATCTTCGAGGTGGCGACCTGGTAGTCCTCGATCGCGATCACCGACTTCACCGGGTCGAGCACCTGGAAGTAGGTCACCGCGTCCACCCTGACCGTCACGTTGTCCGAGGTGATGATCTCCTGCGGCGGCACGTCGGCGGTCAGGATGCGCAGGTCGACCCGGACCATGCGGTCGACGATCGGGATGATGAAGAACAGGCCGGGCCCCTTGGCCCCCTGGATGCGGCCCAGCCGGAAGATCACGCCCCGCTCGTACTCCTGCACGATCTTGACCGCGCCGGCCAGCAGGATGAGCAGGACGAGGACGGCCAGGCCGATTCCGATGAGCGTCGGGTTCATGTCTTCTCCACTGGTTCCACGACGAGGGTCAGCCCGTCCAGGTCCACGACGCGCACCTGGTCGCCGTGCTGCAGGGGCGGGCCGGTGCTGCGTACCGACCACCAGGTGCCGTCCATGAACGCCTGCTCCCGGCCGTCCTCGCTCTTGTGCACGGTGACGGTCCTGTCCCGGTACGCGTCCGTACCGGAGACGGCCTTGCCGCGGCGCGAGCGCAGGGCGACGCGCCCGGCGAGCACGGCCAGCACGACCATGAGGACGGCCGTGGGAACGACCACGACCGGCTCCACCCGCACCCCCTGCGCCGCGTCGAACAGGAACACCCCGGCGAGCACCAGCGCCACCCCGCCCCCGGCCGCCAATCCGCCGGTGCCCGGCACGAACAGCTCGGCGACGAACAGCGCCGCCGCGACTCCGAGCAGGAGCACGCCGACCACGTTGACCGGCAGGACGGCCAGGCTGAACAGGGCCAGCAGCAACGACACCACGCCGATCCCGCCGGCCACCCCGACGCCCGGGGAGGCCAGCTCGTACAGCAGGCCCAGGATGCCCACGGTGAGCAGGAGGTAGGCCAGGTTCGGGTTCGCCAGGGCCTGCCGCACCTGCTCGAAGAAGCTCAGCTCCGCACGGTCCACGCGGGCGTCCGCGGTGCGCACGGTGACCGTCCGCTCCCCCGCCACGAGGACCCGCCGCCCGTCGGCCACCCGCAGCGCCGCCTCCAGCGACGGCGCCCGGGCGTCCACGACCTTCAGCCGTACGGCCTCGTCCACTGCGAGGGAGCGGCCCTGGCGCACCATGGCCACCGCCTGGGCCACGTTGCGGCCGCGCAGCCGGGCCAGCGACTCGGCCTGCGCCGCCGCGTCGTTCACGACCTTGGCCGCCAGGTCCTCCCCCTGCAGCCCCACCGGGGTGGCCGCGCCGATGGAGGTGCCCGGCGCCATCACCGCCACGTGCGCGGCGAGCGTGATGACCGCCCCGGCCGACGCGGCCCGCGCACCCTGCGGGGCGACGTACACCAGCACGGGGACCCGGCTGCCCAGGATCCCCCTGACGATGTCGCCCATCGACTCGCTCAGCCCGCCGGGCGTGTCCAGCTCGATCGCGTACGCCGCGTAGCCCTGCCGCTCGGCCCGCTCCAGCGCGCCGGCCACGTGGTCCGCGATCACCGGCGTGATCTCCGTGTCCACCGTGGTGACCAGGACCCGCGCCCTTTCCTGGGCTTCCTGGACTTCCTGGACCTTCTGGGCCTTCTCCGCCGTCTCGGCGTCCTGGGCGGATCCGCACAGCAGCGACACCAGCAGCACGACGCCGCCCGCGAGCCCGATGACCCGCGGCGCGCCACGTCGGCGGAGAGGCCGGGCCACCACACTTGGCCGTTACCCTGCAAACCGGAATTGTCACGCATGGTAATCCCGGACGCCCAGCGCGGGAGCGGGATTTTGACGGCTGTTGATACGTTGGTGACAGGTGTGCCGGGAAGTCTGGTCGGCGGTCTTGTTGCCGATCCCGGGTGAGGTGCTTCCATGCGTGCACGCGATGTCGCCGACGTGCCGGTGGTGTCCACGTGACGGTGACCGCGTGGCTGTCGGTGGCCGTCTTCCTGTGTGCCTACACGCTGATCGCCAGCGAGAAGGTGCACCGCGTCGCGGCGGCGCTCGGCGGAGCCGGGATCATGCTGCTCATCCACGCCACCAACGCCGAAGCCGCGTTCTTCTCCAAGGAAACCGGCATCGACTGGAACGTCATCTTCCTGCTCCTCGGCATGATGATCATCGTCGGCGTGCTCAAACAGACCGGCGTCTTCGAATACCTCGCCATCTGGGCCGCCAAACGAGCCAGAGGACGCCCCTACCGGCTCATGGTCCTCCTCGTCGTCATCACCGCCCTCGCCTCCGCCCTGCTCGACAACGTCACCACCGTCCTGCTCATCGCCCCCGTCACCTTCCTGGTCTGCGAACGACTCGCCCTACCCGCCGCCCCCTTCCTCATCGCCGAGGCCATGGCCTCCAACATCGGCGGCGCCGCCACCCTGGTCGGCGACCCACCCAACATCATCATCGCCAGCCGCGCCGGACTCAGCTTCAACGACTTCCTCATCCATATGGCCCCCATGATCATCATCCTGATGATCGTCTACGTCGGGCTGTGCCGGCTGCTGTTCCGCAAATCCTTCACCTACGATCCCGAACGAGCCGCAGAGGTCATGGCGCTCAACGAGCGGGAGGCCATCGCCGACCGCCGGCTGCTGTGGCAGTCCCTCGCCGTGCTCGCCGTGGTCATGGCGGCGTTCGTCCTGCACCCCGTCCTGCACTACGAACCGTCGGTGGTCGCCGTGCTGGGTGCAGGCGTGCTGGTGGCCGCCACCCGCGTCACCACCGAACAAGCCATCCGCGAAGTCGAATGGCCCACCCTCGTCTTCTTCGCCGGCCTGTTCGTCATGGTCGGCGCCCTCGTCGAAACCGGCGTCATCCCAGCCATCTCCCAGGCGGCGGCCGCCGCCACCCAAGGGCAACTCGGCCTCACCACCATGCTGCTCCTCTGGGCCTCCGGCGGACTGTCAGCCATCGTCGACAACATCCCCTACGTCGCCACCATGAGCCCCATCGTCGCCGACCTCGTCCAGGCCAACGGCGGCAACGAACACGCCCAAGTACTCTGGTGGGCCCTCGCCTTCGGCGCCGACCTCGGCGGCAACGCCACTGCCGTGGGCGCCGCCGCCAACGTCGTCATCCTCGGCATCGCCGCCCGCAACGGCACCCCCATCAGCTTCTGGCAGTTCACCCGCTACGGCCTCGTCGTCACCGCGGTCACGATCGCCCTGTGCGTCCCCTACCTCTGGCTGCGCTACCTGTGAAGCCTGCTCTCAACCAGCCCGGCGGAGGCCATCGCCGGGCATGAGCCGGATCATGGTCGTCCTGGCCCGGTGCGCGGCCGGCCGTGGAGGTGGTGCGGTGGCCGTCGGCGAGGATGGCGTCGCCGGAGCCGCGCCACCCGGCCGCGTACGCAGGTGGGCAGCGGTCCGAGGTCGCGGATGTCGATGTGGACGACTGGCCTTCGGCTGGGGGTAGCGGAGGCCGGGGCGGTCGGCGGTGGATGCGGAGGTCCAGCAGGCGCGGGCGCGGTTGATCGCTGGTGAGCCGGAAGTCCGGGGCGTAGGATCGCGGCGCAAGGTCCTCGTTGAGACGTCGCCCGTCAGGGGCTTGAGGGTCGGGCCGGTTCTCCGGTCGCGTCTCCCCGTTCTGTGGGAGGTGCGTGCCCGGATGAGCTCTCGTGTCGCCGTCACCGTGCTGGCGGCCGGTGTTGCGGCCAGTGCGGCCTTGGGGGAGTTCATCCCGTTCCTCGCTTCGGTGAGCGGGGAGTTCTCCCTGTCGCTCGGCTCCGTGGGGTGGCTGTCGTCGGTCATCACGCTGGTGGCCGGGCTCACCTGCCTGCCGCTGGGGATCTGGATGGCTCGCCGCCGGTTACGCGGGTTGTTCGGCGCCGCTCTGGTGGTGCTGGGAGCGGCGGGGCTGGGGACGGCGTTCGTGGTGGATCCGGCCGGGCTGTTCGCGTTGCGGGTGGTTCAGGCGGTCGGGTACGCCGTGGTGGTGGTCGCGGGGCCGGGACTGCTGACCCGGCTGCTGGAAGGCGGGGCGCGGCAGGCCGCTCTGGCGCTGTGGGGATTGTGCGTTCCGGCCGGGCTGACGCTGGCCAGTACGGTGGCGGCGCTGGTGGGGGCGGCCGGCTGGCGCGGCGAGGTGATCGTCGTGGGCGGGCTCACATTAGTGGTGGCCGGGTGGGCCGCCACGATGGCTTCCGACGTCCGCCCCGGCGGGCACGGGCAAGACGGCGATCGACCCGCCGGGCCGGTTGGCGCGGGGTGGGCGGTGGCCGCCCTGGCGGCCGGGTTCGCGATGATCGCCCTGGTGGGTGTCAGCTTGGTGACCGTCCTGCCCGCGTACCTGACGGAGGAGGCGGGTCTGGCGGGTCCGCAGGTGAGCCTGCTGACAGGTCTGGTGTCGGCGTCCAGCGCGGTCGGCAGCCTGGTGGCGGGCGCGTCGCTGCGGGCGGGGGTACGGCCTGGGCGGCTGGTCGCCGCAGCGCTGCTCATGGCTCCCCTGACCGCCGGGGTCTTCCTCGGCATGCCGGTGCCGGTGGTGGTGTCGTGCGCGGCGGTGGTGCTGGGGCTCAACGGCCTGGCCGTGTCGGCGATGTTCGCGGTGGCGGGCGGTCGTCCCGCGTGGTGGTTCGGGGCGGTGACGCAGGCGGGCAGCCTGGGCACGCTGCTCGGGCCGCCACTGTACGCGGGAGTGGTCGAGACGAGCGGGTGGAGTGCGGCGATCGTGGTGACAGCGGCGATCGTCTGTGGCGGCGTCGGTTGCGCCACCACAGCGATCCGCCGCTCGCGGTGACCCGCTCGTGCCGCGACGGAGACAGGCCGACTGTGGCGACCCCGCTCGTACCGCGACGGGGACACACCGGTCGCGGTGACCCCGCTCGTGTCGCGGCGGCGGCGCGAGGGCCGGGGTCGACGTCGCTACACTGAGCGGCAATTCAGTGCGAGCACATCGAGAAGGGGGAGAAGTGACGGGGAGACGCACCCGCGGGCCCGGGGCGCACCATGCGGAGCGGCGCAACGAGGTCGCCGACGCCGTGCTCGCCATCGTGGCCGAACGCGGCCTGGCCGCCGTGTCCCTGACCACGGTGGCCGCCCGGGCGGGCATCTCACCCGGCCGCGTGCAGCACTACTTCCCGGCCAAACGGCAGCTCATCGAGGCCGCCTTCGAGCGCGGCAACGAGCTGTCCGGCATCCGCATCAGGCAGCAGGTCGGCTCCGACCTGGACGTGGCCGACCCGCGCCTGGTGCTCACCACCGTGCTCACCGAGCTCATCCCGTACGACGCCACCACCGAAGCCCACATGCGGGTGCGCCAGTCGTTCCACGCCCTCGGCTTCGCCGAGGAGACCATCGCCGCCAGACTGCGCATCCTGTACGCCGGTTTCCACCGCCAGATGGCCGACCTCCTCCGCAGGGACCAGCAGGCCGGCCGCGTCCGCGCCGACGTGGACACCCCCGGCACCGCCCTGGCCCTCGTGGCCCTGGCCGAAGGGCTGGCCGCCTACGTACTCACCGGCGTCGCCCCCGCCGGCGTGGCCCGCGACCGGCTGCTCGCCGAGATCGCCGCGCTCTACGCCTGAGACGTACGAACCCGGTCGGTCACCAGGCTTCCTCCCAGATCCCGTCGGGAATTCGATAAAGGGTCCGGGTCGCGGCGAACCATTCCTGGTCGAGGAAACGTCCGGTGATTCGGCCCACCATGCACAACAGCCGGTGCGCGTCGCGTTCGAGATCTCCGTCTGTACCGAGTGCGAGGCCGTTCGCGAACGGCCGATATTCCGGGAATTCCAGGTAACCGCCTTCGTCGTGCGGCGGGGTGACGTGACCCAGTTGTTCGCCGTCGTAGTAGAGGTACAACGGATCGAGCCTGTCCAGTTCTCCGTCGCAATAGATCTGGAAGACGCGTCGCCGGCCCAAATTGATGACACCGAGATGGTACGGGAGCAGGCCGAAGGCGAGAATCTGCGTCCAACCAGGCGCATGCGGGCCGATCCACACGATCTTCTCCGGTGCGCCGGGAAACATGTCCGTAGCCGTTTCCAGGTCGCACTCCAGGCGCCAGTCCGGATCCACCCGGAGCAGCCGGGACAGCTCTTCCCGATCGTCGCCCTCGATCCACAGGCCGTGGAATTCATTGTGGATCCGGTGCTTGACCACCAGGTCCCACTGATTTTCCACGGGCAGATTCAGCATGCAACGCGTCCTTGAGCCATTACCTGTCCTGCATTCAGCACGCGGCGGTTCCTGGGCACAAGCCACGACCACCCCTGCAGCCGTCCTCATGGTAGTGCGTGTAATAGTTCACGGCGCGGACTTTCCTGGAAAGGCGATGGGAGGCCGGACGGCAGGAGCGCAACGGGCCCGGCCCACCGGAATTGTCGTTGCCCTCCGCCATGATGGCCTCGCCCGCATCCCCCGCGTGATCCTGAAGGAGCCGTCATGACCGCCAACGCACCCACCGAATGGTCCGATTTCGGATGGCAAGCGTGGGAGAGCCTCTCCCTTGTCCGGGCCAGGCTCGACGCCGGCGCCGATCCGAATGTCGGCACGTATGCCTTCGAGCGGCCGCTGCACGCCGCAGCGGAGCGCGGTTCGCCGGAGGTGGTCGCCGAGCTGGCGGGCCGGGTCGATGACGTCGACGCGGAGTGCGAGGGCCGCACCGCCCTGTGGGAAGCGGTCTTCAACAACCGGCCCGACAACGCCCGTGCGCTGGTCGCGGCCGGAGCGGACCCGTGGCGGCCCATGATGGACGGCTGGTCGCCCGGCCGGCTCAGCCTGGCGGGGCCCACGCCCGGCCAGTTCTTCCCCTTTCCCCCGGATCACACCGGCCTGACCGAGGCCGAGACGGCCGCCGTCGAGGAGGCCGACCGGCTGACCGGCGTGCTGGGCGACATCGAGGACGACGGTTTCAGCCTCACGTGCGTACGCGGCATCAGCGCCGCCGAGGCGGCGCGGCGCCTGGCCGGCGAACCCGCCGACGAGGAGGAGCTGGAAGAGATCATGGACGACCCCTTCGGCGACGAGGCCATGCAGATCGTCGGCTTCACCGACGTGCCCGGCGGCTGCGTCGTCAGCCAGAGCTGGGGATTCATGGCCGCCACTCCCGTGGTCATGCGGCTGCTGTCCGCGGGCACGGTCGCCTACGGCATGTACGCCAACCCCAAGAGCGGCAACCAGGGCCGGGTCTACCGCGACGGCGAGATCGTGGACTGGGACACGCACCCGGGCGGCGGCGACGTCTCCGATGCCGATCCGGCCGCGGAGATCCTGCTCAAATACCTGTACAACGGCTACGCGGAGGCCTACTGCTTCGCCGGCGCCGGCCTGCGCCCGACCGACGCCCACTCGATCGCCGAACCGGACACGCACCTGCGGCTCCCGGAACGCGACTACTGGCACTGACCGGCCAGGACAGGTGCCGCGCAACCCCGGCGGAAGATCCCGTACGCTCACCCTCATGCCTGTCGATCTGACCGCATGCCGCTGTGTCCTCTGCGACCCGCCCGGTGAGCTGGATCGTCGCACCCGGCTGACGATCGGGAAGGTGCAGCAGCACGGCTGGCAGGTCACGATGATTCCCGGTGACGAGCACGGGCGGGGCTGGGCCTTCACGATCGGGTTGTGGCACCACCACCGCTCGCCCGAGTTGGCCATGTTCGGGCTGGACATCCACGACATGCAGCCCTGTCTCAACTCCCTCGGCGACAAGGTGGTCGCCGGGCAGGCGCTGAAGGCCGGTCAGGAATGGCAGGGCATCATCGACCAGCGCCCCGTCGCGCTCAAGGCAGTCGACTACCGCTGGTATCGAACCTTCTTCGGCACGGCGATCGGCTTCTACCGGCGGCCGCCCTTCCCGTTCCTCCAGGTCGTCTGGCCCTCCCCGGACAACACCTTCCCCTGGCAGGCCAACGGGGACGACCACCAGCCGCACCTGTGGCTGCGGCCGGACGAGCACCCGGCCGGCGTATGGACGCGATGAGCACCCACACGAGCCCGCGCGTCCGGGCCCGCGCGCTGGGCGTGGTCGTCGGCGCGCTGCCGACCGGGCCGCTGAACGCGATCACCGACGTCGAGGGGGTGCTGGTGGGCCACACCACCCTCGACGACGGCGCCGACCTGCACACCGGGGTCACCGCCATCGTGCCCCGGCAGCTGGCCACCGCACGGCGGGGGCTGCCGGCGGCCGTTCACACGGGCAACGGGTACGGCAAGCTCGTCGGCTCGACCCAGATAGACGAGCTCGGCGTCCTGGAGTCACCGATCGTCCTGACGGCCACGCTGTCGGCGTTCCGGGCGGCGGACGCGCTGGTCACCTACCTGTTGGAGCGCCACCCTGACGGGCTCTCGGTCAACCCCGTCGTGGGAGAGACGAACGACGGCTTCCTGTCCGACATCCGGCGCCGCCCGATCACCGAACGGCACGTGCTCGACGCGCTGGAAGGGGCGTCCGGCGGGCTGCCCGCGGAGGGATGCGTGGGGGCGGGCACCGGCACGACGGCCCTGGGCTACAAGGCCGGCATCGGCACCTCCTCCCGTCGGCAGGTGGTGGACGGCGCACCGGTGACGGTCGGGGCGCTCGTGCAGGCGAACTTCGGCGGGGTGCTGACCGTCCAGGGTGTCCCGATGCCGGTCGAGGAGCTCGTGCCCGGATCCGTCCGTGAGGAGCCGCCGGGCAACTCCTGCATGATCGTCGTGGCCACCGACGCGCCGCTCGACGCGCGTCAGCTCGGCCGGCTCGCCCGCCGGGCGATCTTCGCGATGGGGCGGGTGGGGGCGTCGTACTCCCATGGAAGCGGCGACTACGCGATCGCCTTCACCACGGCGCCGCCCCGGCTCCCGACCCTGCCCGACGACCTGCTGAACCCCGTCTTCACGGCGGTCATGGACTCCGTCGAGGAGGCGCTGCTCAACTCCCTGTTCACCGCGACCACCACCACGGGCGTCCAGGGCCGCACGAGCCATGCGGTGCCGTACGACCGGCTTCCGGGGAACGGCACGAACCGGAACGGGTGATCGCCGGGCGGGCCCGGACGAGCCGCCCGTGTGACGGCCTGGCTCTCACGGGCGCCACCAGCCGCAGGATCAGCCGGTGCTCTCACCCCGGTGGCGGCCGATTGGCGCGTACTCATTGATGTGTGTCAATATGGACAGGACTTCGACAACCGTCTATATCAGGGGGTCACGTGGAGCCGCTGCGCATCCTGGAGTGCAGCCCGCCGCTGGTGCGCGAGCAGCTGGACACCGGCAAGGCCGTCGAGCTCGCCCGCGCCTTCAAGGCTCTGGGCGATCCGGTGCGGCTGCGCATCCTGTCGATCGTGGCCAGCCACGTCGGCGGCGAGGTGTGCGTGTGCGACATCACCGACGCCTTCGACCTGACCCAGCCGACCATCAGCCACCACCTCAAGGTGCTCAGGGACGTCGGGCTGCTCACCCACGAGCGGCGCGGCTCGTGGGTCTACTACCGCCTGGTGCCGGAGAGAATGGCCCAGCTGTCGGCCCTGCTCAACATCCCCGCCACGGTCTGACATGTCATCGGATATCGCTCAGGCGCCCGGGATCTCCACGGCCGTGGTGGGCCGGCTGTCGGTCCTCGACCGGTTCCTGCCGGTGTGGATCGGCGCGGCCATGGCCGCCGGACTGCTGCTCGGCCGGTTCGTCCCGGGCCTGGACACGGCGCTGGAGGCGGTGAAGATCGGCGAGATCTCGCTGCCGATCGCGCTCGGCCTGCTGCTGATGATGTACCCGGTGCTGGCAAAGGTCCGTTACGACCGGCTCGACACCGTCACCGGCGACCGCCGCATGCTGATCTCCTCGCTGCTGCTGAACTGGATCGCCGGCCCGGCGCTGATGTTCGCGCTGGCCTGGACCTTCCTGCCTGACCTGCCCGAATACCGCACCGGCCTGATCATCGTCGGCCTGGCGCGGTGCATCGCCATGGTGCTCATCTGGAACGACCTGGCCTGCGGCGACCGCGAATCGGCCGCCGTGCTGGTCGCGATCAACTCGATCTTCCAGGTCGTCGCGTTCGGCGCACTCGGCTGGTTCTACCTCCAGGTGCTGCCCGGCTGGCTCGGCCTGCCGGAGGCCGCGCTGGACGTGTCGATGTGGGACATCGCCCAGTACGTGCTCATCTTCCTCGGCATCCCGCTGCTGGCCGGCTACCTGTCGCGCACCTGGGGTGAACGCGCCAAGGGCCGCACCTGGTACGAGGAACGCCTCCTGCCCAGGATCGGCCCGCTGGCCCTGTACGGGCTGCTGTTCACCATCGTCATCCTGTTCGCCCTGCAGGGCCACACCATCAGCGAGCGCCCTCTGGACGTGGCCCGCATCGCGCTGCCCCTGCTGGCCTACTTCCTCGTCATGTGGGGCGGCTCGTTCCTGGCCGGCCGCGCGATCGGCCTGTCCTACGAGCGCACCACCACGCTCGCCTTCACCGCCGCCGGCAACAACTTCGAGCTGGCCATCGCCGTGGCCGTCGGCGTCTTCGGCGTCACCTCCGGCCAGGCCCTGGCCGGCGTGGTCGGCCCGCTCATCGAGGTCCCCGTCCTGGTCGCCCTGGTCTACGTCAGCCTGGCCGGCCGCCGCCTGTTCACCGAGCAGCCCAAGGAGTCCGTACGTGCCTGACAAGCCCAGCGTGCTGTTCGTCTGCGTGCACAACGCAGGCCGCTCCCAGATGGCCGCCGGATGGCTCGCCCACCTGGCCGGCGACCGCATCGAGGTCCGCTCGGCCGGCTCCGCGCCCGCCGACCAGGTCAACCCGGTCGCCGTCGAGGCCATGCGCGAGAGCGGCATCGACATCACCACCGCACAACCCAAGATCCTCACCGTCGACGCCGTCGAAGCCTCCGACGTGGTCGTCACCATGGGCTGCGGCGACGCCTGCCCGATCTTCCCCGGCAAGCGCTACGAGGACTGGAAGCTCGACGACCCGGCCGGCCAGGGCGTCGAGGCCGTCCGCGCGATCCGCGACCAGATCCGCACCCGCGTCGAGAAGCTCATCGGCGAGCTCACCGGCTGAGCCGCGCCGGCCTGGGCGGGGCGATTTACGGAGGTTTTAGGCGGTTCGGTGCACTGTTCTCCCATAGTGCAGCTATCGGGAGGAACAGAGATGACCCCTGGGCCGGACGGATTCAGCACCGAGGAAACACTGTCGAACGAGCCGCCCAGGCGCCGCTTCCCCCGTTCCCTGCTGTTCGTCGCCACCGCAGCGCTCGTCGCGGTCACGGGCGCCGGCGTCGCCGCCGCCTCGGTGTTCTCACCCACGCCGGCCCCGACGCCCACGGCCGGCGACACCACCACACCGTCGGCGAGCCCGTCCAGCACGACGCCGCCCGGACGGGGCTGGGGCGGTCACCGGATGGGCCGCGCCCTGCACGGCGAGTTCGTCGTACCCGACGCCGAGGGCAAGTACGTGACGGTCGCCACCCAGTACGGCGACGTCACGGCGGTGGACCAGGACTCGGTCACGGTCAGGAGCGAGGACGGCTACACCAAGGAGTACGCGGTCACCGGCGACACCCGGATCAACCGCGGCGGCGAGGGCGTCGACGCGGTGAAGACCGGGCAGAAGGTCATGGTCATGGCGAGGGTGGAGGGCGGCACGGCCACCGCCGTCTCGATCCGCGACACCACCATGCGCAAGGGGTGGGGCCGGGGCGGCAAGGGCGGCCGCTGGCACCACGACCACCGGCCCGGCCGGCCGCCGACCGACACCCCGACCCCGTCCGCCACCTCGACACCGTCCGCCGCCCCGACAATGACCGTCACCCCTACGCCGACCTCCTGACCGCCTGTCCGGTCACCGCAGCACGACGGTGACGCGGTACCGCTCCGGCTCCTCCTTCGGGGGCGGCACCGGATCGACGAACACGTACCCCTCAGCGACCGACGGCTGATTCTGCGGGAACCAGGGCGACCGGATCCCGCGATCTTCACGTACGCCACCGTGCCGGTGCATGATGTGTCGTTCGTGCCGTCTCTATGAAGGCCGTCTTTGAGGGGAGTCACCGGTATGGAGGACGACGAGGTGCTGGCGTTGCACACGGCAGCGGAGGAGGGCTCGGCCGAGGAGGTCGCGGAGCTGGCCGGTCGGGTGGCGGACGTCGACGCCGAGGAGGAGGGCCGTACCGCGCTCTGGGTCGCCGTGTACGAGGGCAACCACGATCACGCCCGCGCCCTGGTGGCCGCCGGGGCCGACCCGTGGCGGCCGATGATGAGCGGCTGGTCGCCCGGGCGCCTCAGCCTGGCCGGACCGGAGCCCGGCCTGTTCGAGCTCCCCGCCGGGACGGACGGGCTGACGGAGGGCGAGGCCGCCGCGGTGGCGGAGGCGAAGCGGCTCACGGCGGCGCTGGGCTCTCACTACTACGACGGCGTGGGGCTGGCCTGCGTGGCCGGGATCAGCGCGGCCGAGGCGACCCGGCGACTGGAGGCGACGGTCGAGGACGTCGATCCCGAGGAGTTCCTCGACCGGATCGACCCCTTCGACGACGAGAGCCTGCGCTTCGTCGGCGTCACCGACGTGCCCGGCGGCTGCGTCGTCACGCAGCCCTGGGGGTACATTCCGCAGGCTCCCGGCGCGACCAGGCGCCTGTCCGCGGGCACCGTCTGCTACGGCATGTACGCCAATCCCAAGAGCGGCAACCAGGGCAGCATCGTCCGCGACGGCGAGATCGTCGGCTGGGACCTGCATCCGGGCGGCGCCCCCTGGGAGGACGACGACGCCCAGGAGGTCCTGCTCTCCTACCTCTACAAGTACAACGCGGTGGCCTACTCCTGCGCCTACGCGGGCCTGCGGCTGACCGAGGCCCGCGCGATCACCGGCCCGCCCGACACCTGGCTGCGCCTGCCGGAACGCGACCACTGGAACTGACCCCGCTCATGCGGCGGGCAGGGCCGCGAACACGCCGCCGTCCACCACGACCCCCGCTCCGGTGACGAAGCCGCCGCCGGAGCACGCGGGCCCTGGGCCGGCGCGTCCCCGGAACGGACTCGGGACGGATCGGGAACGGACCCGGGACGGCCGGCCACCGTGGTGTTCGCCGCGCTCCAGGGTGCTCATTCCCGGAAGCGGTCGGTGGCCTCGATGAGCCGGTGCAGCGTGCCGGGCTCGGCGCCCGCGTGCCCGGCGTCCTCCACGATCTGGAACTCGGCCTCCGGCCAGGCCAGGTGCAGGTCCCAGGCGGCCTCCGGCGGCGTCTTCATGTCATAGCGCCCGTTGACGATCACGCACGGGAGGTGCCTGATCGGATCGACGTCGAGCAGCTCGCCGTCCTCCAGGAAGCAGCCCTGGCCGAAGTAGTGCGCCTCGATCCGCGAGAACGCCACCAGGTCCCGGTCGTCCAGCGGCGGCGGCGGGACGGGCAGCAGCGAGTTGGCCGACAGCTCCCAGGCGGCCCACGCCCGCGCCGCCGGGACGTGCACCGCCGGGTCCGGGTCGAACAGCCTGCGGTGGTAGGCCCGCAGGAGGTCGTCGCGCTCCTCGGCGGGCACGAAGTCGCGGAAGGCCGCCCACTCCGCCGGGAACAGCCGCGCCGCTCCCGTGGGGGTGAACGCCCACGGCTCGTCGGCGGCCCTGGCCAGGTAGATGCCGCGCAGCACGAGCTCGCTCACCCGCCGGGGATGCCGCCGCGCGTACGCCAGGGCCAGCGTGCTGCCCCACGACCCGCCGAACACCAGCCACCGTTCGACCCCGAGCCGCTCCCTGAGCAGCTCGATGTCCGCGACCAGGTGCGCGGTCGTGTTGGCCGCCAGCGACACCCCGGGATCACCGGCGTGCGGCCGGCTGCGACCGCAGTTGCGCTGGTCGAAGAGCACGATCCGGTACGCCTCCGGGTCGAAGAACCTGCGCTGGTCCGGCAGGACCCCGCCGCCCGGCCCGCCGTGCAGGAAGACGGCGGGCTTGCCGTCCGGGTTGCCGCAGACCTCCCAGTAGAGCTCGTTCCCGTCGCCGACCTCCAGCAGCCCGGTCTCGTACGGCTCAATCGGCGGATAAAACGTCCTTTGTCCCATAACCAACAGACATACCACCGCTACCTGCTCAAACGGTGACCACGACCTTGCCCCGCGCATGGCCCCGTTCGAGATAGCGGACGGCTTCCGCGGCCTCGTCCAGCGAGTACGTCCGGTCGATGACCGGCATGAGCTTCCCCGTCTCGACGAGCCCGTTCAGCACGGCGAGGTCCTCCTGGCTGTTGCGGCACAGGAGGAACCCCATCCGCTGCGGCACGACCCGGCCCAGCAGATAGAGCCGGACCAGCCCGAGCGGCGCCCCCAGCCACTCGCCCTTGCACGGCGCGCACTCCACGAACACGCCCCTGCGGGTGAGAACGCGCCGGTTCGCGGTGAATGCGCGGTTCGCCACCACGTCGAGCACCACGTCGTACCGCCTCCCGGTACGGGTGTAGTCCTCCTTGGTGTAGTCGATGACGTGGTCGGCCCCGATCGAGCGGACCATCTCCACGTTCCGCGTGCTGCACACCCCGGTCACCTCCGCACCCAGCGCCTTGGCGACCTGTACCGAGAACGTCCCCAGCCCGCCCGCCGCCCCGTTGACCAGGACCCGGTGGCCCGCCCGCACCCCGGCCTTGTCGCGCAACGCCTGCACCGAGCAGACCCCCGCCACCGGCATGGCCGCCGCCTGCTCGAACGTCAGGCCGGCCGGCATCCTGTGCACCATGGCGTCCTGGCGCAGGCAGGCGTACTCGGCGAAGCCCGTCGTGCCCGGCACGAGATACAACCCGCAGCCGCCGTACACCTCGTCCCCGGGACGGAACCTGGTGACGTTCCGGCCCACCGCCTCGACGCTGCCCGCCAGGTCGCCGCCCAGCGCGCCGGACTTGGGCCGGGTCAGGCCGTTCTGCAGGCGGGTGATATAGGGCTTCCCGCGCATGATGTGCCAGTCGAGCGGGTTGACCGAGGCCGCCCGTACCCGGATCAGCACGTCGTCGTCCCCGACGGCGGGCATGTCCACGTCCTCGAGCCGGAGGACGTCCGGCGGGCCGTAAGCGTGATAACGGATTGCCTTCATGGCGTCCCCTCGATTCGCCGATCACTGCCCCCAGACTGCGGCCGCGCCCCCGGGTAGCGAAATCACGTGAATTCGTGATTGGCGGGAGTAGTGTCCGAGCCACCATGGCCAGACCCCCGCGCCGCCTGGGCAACCTGCCGGCTGAGGCGACCAGCTTCGTCGGCCGCCGCCGCGAGCTCGCGGCCGGCAGGAGGAAGCTGACCGAGGCCCGGCTGGTCAGCCTCGTCGGGCCGGGCGGGGTCGGCAAGACGCGCCTCGCGCTGCGGCTGGCCGCCGATCTCGGGCGCGGGTTCCCGGACGGCGCGTGGCTGGTCGAGCTGGCCGAGGTACGCGATCCCACGCTGGTCGCCGACGCGGTCATGGCGGCCCTGGACCTGCGCGACCAGGCGGCCACCGAACCTGCCGCGCGGCTGCGGTCGTACCTGCGGGACAAGAGGGCGCTGCTGGTCGTCGACAACTGCGAGCACCTGCTCGCGGCCATCGCGCCGCTCGTCGCGGACCTCATGCGGGCGGCCCCCGGCGTGCGCGTGATCGCCACCAGCCGGGAACCCCTGTCGGCGCCCGGCGAGCACGTCGTGCCCGTGCCGCCGCTCGACCTGCCCGCGCCGCACGCCCGCGTGCCCCTCGCGAAGCTGCGGCAGAACGAGGCGGTCAGGCTGTTCACGGAGCGGGCCGCCGCCGGGTCGGGCACGTTCGAGCTGACGGCGGCGAACCAGGCGGCCGTGGCCGACCTGTGCCGCCGCCTCGACGGCCTGCCGCTGGCGATCGAGCTGGCGGCCGTCAGGACGCGGGTGCTCACCGCCGAGCAGATCCTCGACCGCCTGTCCGACCGGTTCGGGCTGCTCACCGGGGGCGGCCGGGCCGCGCTCCCGCGCCACCAGACGCTGCGTACCACCGTCGACTGGAGCCACGACCTGCTGGCGGCGAACGAGCAGGCGCTGCTGCGGCGGCTGTGCGCGTTCGCGGGCAGGTTCACGCTGGAGGACGTCGAAGCGGTCTGCGCGTACGGGGACGTCCCGGCGGGCCGCGCGCTGGACCTGGTGGCGTCGCTCGTCGACAAGTCCCTGGTCCTGAAGGAGGACGCCGGCGGCCTGGCCTGCTACCGGCTGCACGAGACAATGCGCGAGTACGCCGCGCTCAAGCTCCGGGAGGCGGGCGAGGAGGAGGCCCTCGACCGCCGGTTCACCGGCTACTATCTCGCCCGCTGCCTGGGGTCCGGGCCGCGGGTCCGGCAGCGGCTGGCCGAGTGGCTCGACTGGATGGACCTGGAGATCGACAACGTCCGGGCGGTCCTGCGGGGATGCGTGAACCGACGGGACGCGTCACGCGGGACGGCCCTGGCGTACACCATCGGCTACTACTGGATCACGCGCGCGCTCAACGAGGGCGTCCGGTGGCTCGGCGAGCTGCTCGCGTGCGGGGACGGCGGTCCCGAGGGGCGGGCCTACGCGCTGTTCATGCGGGGTTTCCTGGCGGTGCTGCAGTCCGATCCGGCCGGCGCGGGGCCGGCGCTGGCGGAGGCGGTGGCCCGCGCCAGGGAGGCGGGGCTGCCGTCCGTCCTGTCGCAGTCGCTGTCCCTGGCGTCGATGGCGGCGAGCATGGCGGGGGACCATTCGTCGGCCGCGCGCCTGGGTGAGGAGGCCAGAGCCGTCACCGAGGGGCTCGACGACGACCAGGCCCGGCTCATGTACCTGCAGTCACGCGCGCTCAACGGCCTCTTCCAGGGCGATCTCGACGCGGTCGTCGCGGCGGCGTCGGAGGGCGTGCGCCTCGGCCGGGAGAGCGGCGACCTCTACAGCCTCGACATGATGCTGCTGAACCTGGGCTCGGCCAGGCTGATCGCCGGGGCGCTCGACGAGGCCGAGCCGCTGCTGGCCGAGGCGTTGCGGATCGCGTACCGGATCGACGACCGGGTGGGTCAGTACGTCCTGCTCGACGCCCTGGGCTGCCACGCCGCGGGCTCGGGGCGGGCGCAGCCGGCCGCTCGGCTGCTGGGGGCGGCGGAGACCGTACGCGCGGGGGCCGGGGCCGGTGTCCTGCCGTACCTCGCGCCGCTGCTGGCCCGGGCCGAGGAGACGGCCAGGGCGGCGCTGGGGGCGGCCGGGTTCGAGGACGAGTTCGCGGCCGGGCGGCGCCTGAGCCGGGACGCCGCGATCGCTCTGGCGCTCGGCGAGCCCGGCCCGGCCGCCGCCGGGGAATCCGCGGAAACGGGCCCGGCGCCGCTCGGCCGGCGGGAGGCGGAGGTCGCCCGGCTGGTCGCGGAGGGGCTCAGCAACAAGCAGATCGGGGCCCGGCTGTTCATCTCGGAGCACACGGTGGACAGTCACGTACGCGCGATCATGAACAAGCTCGGGGTCAACTCACGTGCCCAGATCGCCGCCTGGATGGCCGCCACCGGACATTAGCCCTCGCCCACCACGCGCCCGACGCGACGGGGTCAGTCGGTCGCGCACAGCTCGGCGAAGCGCCGCGCGTCGACGTTGCCGCCGGAGACGATCAGCCCGATCCGCCGCGGCACGTCCTCCACCCGCCCGGCCAGCAGCGCGGCCAGCGGGGTCGCGCCGCTGGGCTCCATGACGACCTTCATGCGTTCGAAGGCCAGCCGCATCGCCGCCCGGATGTCGTCGTCACTCACCAGGGCGACGTCGTCGACCAGGTGCCTGTTGATGGAGAACGTCAGCTCGCCGGGGATCTCGGCCGCCTGGCCGTCGGCGATCGTGCGCGGGATGGGGATGGACACCCGCCTGCCCGCGCTCAGCGACCGCTTGGTGTCGTCGCCGGCCTCGGGCTCGACGCCGATCACCCGGATCCCGGGCAGCGTCCCCTTGGCCGCCGTGGCGCTGCCCGCGATGAGCCCGCCGCCGCCGATGGGCACGAGCACCGCGTCCAGGTCGCCGACCTCCTCGATGAGCTCCAGCGCGGCGGTGCCCTGGCCGGCGATGACGTGCGGGTGCTCGTACGGGGGGATGAGCGTCAGGCCGCGCTCGGCCGCCAGCGCCTCGCCGATGGCCACCCGGTCGCCGGTGTAGCGGTCGTACGTGACGACCTCCGCGCCGTAGCCGGCGGTGGCCTCCCGCTTGGAGCGCGGGGCGTCCTCGGGCATGACGATCACCGCGGTGCTGCCCAGCTCCCGCGCGGCCAGCGCGACCGCCTGGGCGTGGTTGCCGGACGAGTACGCCGCGATGCCCCTGCCCAGCTGCTCCGCCGAGAGCCGGGAGACGGCGTTGTACGCGCCGCGGAACTTGAACGCCCCGATGCGCTGGAAGTTCTCGCACTTGAGGAAGACCTCGGCGCCCATGAGGGCGTCCAGGGTGCGGGAGCGCAGGACGGGCGTACGGTGGGCGACGCCCTTGAGCCGCGCGGCGGCGTCGTGAACGTCGTCCAGGGTGACCGGCAGTGCGTTCGTCATGCTCGCTGTTCCTCCAAGGGTGCGGGGATCCGGGCGCGTATCTTGGAGCTTGCCCTCTTCCGCCCCTCTTGCGGAAGTACCGCGCCGTTCCTCAGTCCAGGAACCCGGACACGGCCTCCAGCCAGCGAACGGGCTGGTCGACGTGCGCCATGTGCCCCGCCTCGTCGAGGACCTCGGCCCGGGCCGAGGGGATCAGCTCGGCGGCCTCCTCGGCCAGCGACGCCGGGAACGTCATGTCCTGCCGGCCGTGCAGCAGCAGGATCGGCACGCCGAGGCGGGCCAGGCGTTCGGCGGCCCCGTCAGGGCGCGCGGCGGGCAGGGTCCCGTTCCGCCACGGGCGCTGCCAATCGGCCGAGAACCGTACGCGGGAGAGGCGTTCCCGGTAGTCGTCCAGCGCCTCCTCGCGCCAGACGTTCGCCTCGGCCCCGGCGAACGCCGCCGCCCGCGTGAGCTCCGCCCCGGACAGCCCCGACCCGGACGGCGCCGGGCCGGAAGGTGTCGCGCCGGCCCACACGGACGCCTCCGCGGCGACCCGCCGGTCGCGCTCGGGCCAGCCCTCGAACGCGTCCGCCGGCACGGGCAGCACGCTGCTGGAGGCGATCACGAGCCGCCGCACGCGCCCGGGCGCGGCCACGGCCAGCCGCTGCGCCAGCAGGCCGCCGTAGGAGAAGCCCAGCACGTCGGTACGGTCCAGGCCGAGCGCGTCGAGCACCGCGACAAGATCGCCCGTCGCGGCGGCAGGGGTGTACTGGTCATCGGACAACCCGCGAGTCGATCCCCCGCACCCCCTCAGGTCAGGAAAGATCACGTCATGGCGGTCGGCAAGCCGGACCAAGGGTTCCCGCAAATACGTGTGGTCCCAGTCCGGCCCGCCATGAATCACCAGCAACGATCCCCGGCCGGGTCCTTCGCCGGTGCGTGCCGTGAACAACTCCACCACCGGATCACCAGAAACGCGGACAAACTCTTCATGCATCACCTACTTAAGCACCCCCGGCATTCGTCGTTACGATTCCGCTCCATCACCACACCAGCGACCCGCTCGCCTTCCTGATCACCGCCCACATCCGACACGCCGAGACCGGTCGCTGAACCCACGGGGCTCGCGGCCGGGCCCATGGAGCAGGGCGCGGGGTCGCGGGCTCACCCGGGTGTGCGGTTGCGGCGGCGGGCTCGGTGCAGGGTGAGCGCGGCGAGGGTCAGCAGGGCGGCGACGGCCACGAGCCAGCCCGCGCCGAGTCCCGACAGCCAGCCGACGACGGCGGCCTGGGCCACCGTCACCGCACCCACGATGGGGTCGTCCGTGGTCCCGCCCGAGAAGACGCGCAGCTCGTACCACCCGTAGTAGGCCACGTACAGTCCGGCGAGCACGAGCAGGGCGCCGCCGACCCGGGAGACGTACGGGAGGAGCCGCCGCAGCCTGGCCACCGCGGCGGCGCGGGCGAGCGCCACCGCCAGGGAGAGCGCGGCGACGACCAGGCCCATGCCGAGCGCGTACGCGGCGAAGGCGGCCGCGCCACCGAGCACCCCGCCACCGGACAGGGAGGCCGAGGTGACCGCGAGGAACGGCCCCACCGTGCAGGACAGGGAGGCCAGCGCGTACGACAGCCCGTAGCCGTACAGGGAGAGCGGCGCGGCGGTGGGCCGGCCGGTGGCCAGCCCCGGCACGCGGAGCAGCAACTCGCGCCCGGACAGCAGCCAGACACCGAGCCCGACCAGCAGCACCCCGATGGCCAGGGTCGCCCACGGCAGGTAGGCCCCCACCGAGACGGCCAGCGCGGTGACCACCACCCCGAACAGCCCGAAGACGGTGACGAACCCGGCGGTCATCGCCCCGGACAGGACCAGCGCCCGGATCACCGGGCGGGTGCCGCCGGTGTCGTTGATGAGGAGGGTGAGGTAGGCCGGCAGCATGGCGAAGCCGCACGGGTTGAAGGCGGCCACGGTGCCGGCGGTGAGCGCGAGGGCGAGCGGCAGCTCGGAGGCGAACACGGCTGCGCTATCGGCCGAGGAGCGCGCGGAGGTGCTCGTCCAGCTTGGCCTGATCGAGCGGACCCGTGGCCTTCCGCGTGGAGCCGTCCGGCTTCATGAACACGAACGTGGACTGTGCGCTGACGCCCAGCTTCGTCCACACCGCGCCCTTGGCGTCGGACAGGTGCACGATGCCGCCGGTGCCGGTGGTCTGGACGAACTCCTTCATCGCCGGCTCGGTGTCCAGCCCCGCCACCCCGACGAACGCCACCTCACCGTATCGGGCGGCGGCGGCCTTCACCGCGGGTGCCTCCGAGCGGCACTTCGGGCACCAGGGCGCCCAGAACCAGAAGACCACCGGCCGACCCGCCAGGCTCGCCCCCTCGAATCCCTGGCCGTCCAGCGTCTTCGCGGAGAACTTCAGCGCGGCGGGCACCACGGCGGCCGCGCTCGTCGTCGCCGATGGCGGCGACGCCGATGCGGAAGATGGCGGGGAGGAGGCGGGTGGGGATGAGGCGGGTGGCGAGGCCGCGCCGGAGGCTCCGTCCTGCCCGGCGGTGGCCTCCCCGGCCCCGCCCTGTCCCGCGCCACCGCACGCGGCGACCAATAAGACCCCCGCCACCAGCACGGCAGCCGCTCGAATCGACCTCATACCTGTCATACCGCCGAGCGTAGAGCGATCTCCCCCGCGAGTTCTTACAAGCCGGTGACAACAACCTCGGAGAGGCGATGACTCCCGTCCACGGCGGCGGTCTACTCAAGGGACGCGACAGCTGAGGAGGGCACATGGTGAACGGCTTGCAGGGGCGACTCCAGGACATGGCCGACGAACTGGTGCGTTCCGGGGCAGAGCGGGGCCTGCAGGTCGCCGTCTACCGGCACGGCGAGCTGGTCGCCGACGTCGTGGCCGGGCTCGCCGACCCCGCCACCGGCCGGCCGGTCACCCCGGGCACCCCGTTCCACGCCTTCTCGGCGGGCAAGGGTCTGACGGCGACCGTCGTACACGTGCTCGCCGAGCGCGGCGCCCTCGACTACGACACGCCGATCGCGCGGATCTGGCCGGAGTTCGGGGCGCACGGCAAGGACACGGCCACGGTACGGGACGCGCTCACGCACTCGACGGGCGTGCCGGGGCTGCCGGCGGACCTCACCCCGGAGGACCTGTGCGACTGGGAGAAGACGTGCGCGCTGATCGCCGCCGCCCGGCCGTGGTGGGAGCCGGGCACGGCGACCGGCTACCACTCCTACACCTTCGGCCACATCGTCGGCGAGATCGTCCGCCGGGTCACCGGCACGCCGATCTCCCAGGTGCTCAGGGAGGAGGTCGCCGCCCCGCTGGGGGTGGCGGGCGAGCTGTTCCTCGGGGTGCCGGAGGCCGAGCTGGGCCGGCTCGCGCGGCTGGAGGACGTGCCCGGTTTCGCCGAGGCGCCCGAGGGCTCCCCGGCCCTCGCGGTCGCGCCGCGGGGCGTGCGGCCGACGGCGGCGTTCGGCAACCGCGCCGATGTGCTGTCGGCGGCGATCCCGGCGGGTGGGCAGCTCACCGCCCGCGCGGCGGCCCGCATGTACGCGGCGCTCCTCGGCCCGGTGGACGGGGTGCGGCTGATCTCGCCCGACCGGCTCCGCGAGGTGACCGCGCCGGTCGTGGACGGCGTGGACCGCGTGTTCGGCAACCGGGCGGTGCTGTCGAACGGCTACGCGGTCGGCCGTCTGGGCACGGATCCGGACGACACCCCCACGGTGTTCGGCTGGGCGGGCAGCGGCGGCGGTTACGCCTGCGCCGACACCGCCACCGGGGTGGCGTTCGCGGTGACCAAGAACCGGCTGGCCGCCGACTTCGGCACCGCCCAGACGATCGCCGCCCTCATCGCCGGCGCCACGTAGCCGTCACCCGGCGATCGGGCTGCCGTCCCGTCCAGAGCCGACCGGCGGTGCTGCCGCCGTCCCGTCCAGAGCCGGCCGGCCGCCGTCCCGTCCGGGCTCAGCCGATGGTCAGGCTGCTGTCGCCGTCGATGAAGTAGAAGAAGTCACCGTCCCCGCCGACCGACGCGCCCGTGTAGTCCCCGTGGTGCGACCACGCGCCCCCGCCGTCGTCCGGGACCGGCTCGGCACCGGGCCCGGCCGCCGCACCCGCCCCAGCGTCCCACCCCTGGTCCCACCCCTCCCCCCACCCACCGCTCTCGGTGGCCGTCGGGTCGGTGGCGGCCACGAGGGCGGCCCCGCCCGCCACGGCGACGGCGGCCGGGACCCGGAACCGGGTCTCCGACGCCTCCCCGGCATAGGCCCGCGACTCCTCGCGAACCCGATCGAACTGACTGGTGAAGAGCGCCATGAGCAGGGCCTCCGGTATCAGAAGTCGAGGAAGCGCGGCGTCCGTACGGCCTCGCGGGCGGCCCGCAGGTGGTCGGCGATCTCGCCGCGCCGCAGCCGTACCCCGGATCCGCCCGGGTAGCGGCGCATCACGTCCAGGACGGCCAGACGGCGGGCCACCGCGCGCAGCGCCGGCGGCCGCGCGGCCTCCGGGGCGGCGGCGAGCTCCTGGGCGATGCGCCGCGCGGTCTCCCAGCGCAGGCCGAACACGTTCTCGGTGAGCACGTACGCGAGCACCGGCAGCGAGGTGGAGACCAGCGCGTTCCAGCGGTCCAGCACGATCGCCCACCCGCGCTCCGACTGTGCGGTCACCTGCGCCTTGCGCTGCTCGCCCTGGGCGTGCGACGAGTACGCCTGGGAGATGCCCGACACCGCGAACACCGGGTTCAGCAGCGCCGCGGCCCCGAGCGACAGCGCCGCCCCCGCGTAGCCGACCTTGGGCAGCGCGTCGGGGTCGAGGTCCATCACGCGGGAGAGCTGCACGGCGAGCTGCCCGGTCTCGGCGGCGGCCCGCTGCGCCGGGGCGAGCGCGGCCCGCAGCTTCGGCTCCCCCGCCTTCAGCCAGTCCGGCTCGGCGCCGCCGGTGACCGCCGCGAGGAGCAGCGCGTCCCGGTGCCGCAGGAAGGCCGGCAACACGGAGACGACCTGGTCGAGATGCGACTGCAGCTCCCCCAGCCCGACCTGCAGCACGGCGGCGACGCGGGCACGTTCGTCGCCGCTCCCCGGCAGCGTGAGGGGCTCGGACAGGCCGTCCGCGCCGGAATCGCCGAGCAGCGCCGCGTGCAGCTCGTAGAACGGGCCGAACACGGTGTAGAGCAGGTAGTCCTCCTCCAGCCCGACGGCGGCCCGCAACATGCCGGGCACCTGCGCCGCGCCCGCGCACGCGTTGCCCCACGCCCTGACCTCGGTGTGCAGCGCCTGTACGAGCTCGGGCTGGGCGACGACCCTGAGGTCGGTACGCTCGCTCGTCAGCCGCAGCTCCGCCCGCCGCGGCTCCGGCCGGCCCTCGACACTCCTGATCGCCTCGTACGGGATCCGCACGTTGACCCCGCTGCCCTTCACCCGCATGCCGTCGGGCGCGAACGCGCACGCGACCGGCCGCCCGTCGGCCAGCTCGGCGGGCAGCACCCCCGAGCCGAGCGTGCGCCCGGCGGCTGCCCGCAGCTCCGCGTTCTGGTGCAGCCGGCGCCCGAACACCTCCGAGGCGCACTCCACCGTCACCGGCCCGTGTGCCGGGCTGAACACGACGAACCGCTCGGCGGTCCCGGCGATGCGCAACTGCCGGTCGCCGAGGTCGAAGCGGGCGAGCACCCGCTGCGTGTCCGGCGCCTGGAACTCCAGGGCGTGCTCGCTCAGCACGCAGTCCGCCTTGATCGTCCCCGCGCCGCCCAGCCCGCGCAGCGAGACCGGCGCCGAGGTGCCCACCGTGCGCGACCCCGGTTCCGCCGCTCCCACGACGGTGAGGAACGCCTTGCGTACCTCAGGGGTGACGAGGTGCAGGGTCGCACCGGTGAGGAAATGCCCGCCGAGCAGGGCGCCGCCCCGCAGCTCGACCGCGCTCGGCCCGGCGGGTGTCACGTCGACCCGGTTGACGGGCCACTCCAGGGGGATCCGCCCGCGGCTGCGCAGTTGCAGGCGGCCTCCCGCGATCACGACGTACGCGGCCAGCTCCGCCGGGGCGACCTCCTCCTCACCGGCCGCGGACCGGTCGGGCTCCGACTCGTACCGTGGAGTGATCGAGATCGCGCACGGGCTGATGAAGTCCGTCGCCTCGGCGCCCGGCATCAGCCGGCCGCGCAGGCCGGTCAGTACGGCGAGCACGGGCGGCGGCAGTTCGGTGGTGGTGACGAGCTCGACCGTCCGGCCGTCCGGCAGGCGGAGGTCGGCGACGAGCCTGGTGCTGCCGTCGACCAGCTCGATCGTGGCCTCGGGGTCGGCCGCCGGATCCAGCGCGGTGACGACCGGGTTGCCGAGCCCGCCGGTGTCGTGCACGTACACGGCGGGGTGGTCGGTCAGCAACAGGGAGCGGGTGCCGGTCCAGGAGAACCCGGACGACCGCCGCTCCAGCACATCGTGATGGGAGCTGTCGAAGACGACTCGCCCTCGTACGGCTCCCCAGGTCACCGGCACGGCTGCTCCCTCCTGCCAGGCTCGGTCCCGTTACCTGAGGATCGTGCTCTCGTAGAGGGGCGGCGTACAGGTCCAAATACGTGCCGGCTCATCCCCCGTTCGTGACGCGGCGCAGGACGGCTTCGATGGGGCCGTGGCGGTGGGTACGCAGCCAGCGGGCGCTGAGCCAGAGCAGGACGGTATAGATCACCAGAGCCACCCCCATCACGGCGATCGGCGGCAGCTCACCGGCCAGCGCCAGACCGTACCCGGTGAAGACCAGGCAGGCCAGCACCGACTGACCGACGTAGTTGGAGGCCGCCACCCGGCCGGCCGGTGCCAGCGCGCGACCGACGGCGGGGTGGCGGCGGATCACCCGGAGCAGGGTGGCCACGTACGCGGCGGCCAGCAGGATCGAGGTGACGTTGTTCACGGCCAGGCCCACGAGCTCGCCCGGACCGGTGTCGCCGGCGGTCACGGCGAGCAGGATCCCGCCGGGCACGCCGAACCCGAAGCCGATCCACTGGATCCGCGGCAGCAGCCGCGACCACCGTTCGGGCTCCTCCAGCAGCCTGGACTTGCCCGCCGCCAGCCCGAACAGGAACATCGCCAGCGCCGTCGGCCCCTGGAACAGCCAGATCATCGCCACCAGCGGCGGATAGAGCTCCAGTTGCAGGGTCAGGACGTCGAGCGGCCCGCCGGTGGCCAGGGCCAGCGCCCGCGCCGCCGCCACGGGATCGGCCGCGGGGGCCTGCCCGGCCGTCGGGTCGAGCGTGGACAGCCAGGCCAGCGCGGCCATCAGCAGGGTCAGCACGCCGATGATGACCGACCCGATGGCGACGGCCCGCTTCGGGCTGACCTTGCGCAGCGTGAGCAGGATCAGGCCGAGCACGGCGTACAGGGTGAGGATGTCGCCGATCCACAGCAGGATCCCGTGCACGACGCCGATCATGAAGAGCCCCAGGCACCTGCGCACCGTCCTGGCCGTCACGCTCGCGCCGGCCCGCTCCGCCGAGCGCATCTGCAGCGTGAACGAGTAGCCGAACAGGAACGAGAAGATGATGTAGAACTTCGTCAGCACGAACGCCGTGATCGCCGAGGCCACCGGCCCTTCCGGGATGGTCATGCTGCCGGCCAGGGCATAGCCGGGGTCGGCGTAGAAGCCGATGTTCGCGACCAGGATGCCCGCCAGGGCGAACCCGCGCACCACGTCGATCTCGTGGACGCGGCTGCCGGCCGGTGTGCGCAGTTCCGTCATGGATCCGAAGCTACGAACGCGCGCTCGCCCCGGCATCAGACCTTGGTCTCCTCCGGGGCGACCTAAGCATGACCGTGTGTCCGCTGACCGCATATGGCAATTGGTGGGGTAGTTGGGGCAGAAGGTAGGGGCCTGCACCACAATGGGGGGATGGCATACCCTCCGCAGCCTCCGCCACCCCAGCCCCAGCAGCCTGGACCCTGGGGCGGCCAGCAAGGCCAGGGAGCGCCGCAAGGGTACGGCCCTCCCCAAGGCCAGGCGGCACCCCAGGGCTACGGCCCGCCCCAGGGCCCGCCCTACGGCGGCCAGCCCCAGGGCCCGAATCCCCAGCAACCCGGCTACGGACAGCCCCAAGGCCCCACGCAGCAGCAACCCGGCTACGGACAGCCCCAGGGCCCGAATCCCCAGCAGCCGGGGTACGGCCACCCCCAGGGCCCCACGCAGCAGCAACAGCCGGGCCCCGGCCAGCCGTACGGGCAGGGCGCATACGGGCAACCCGCTCACGGCCAGCCCGGATACGGTCAGCCCGGTCCCGGGCACGGCGCGCCACCGTACGGGAACCACCCGGGCGGCCCGTTCCCGCAGCCCGGCTACGCCCCCCACCCCCCGCCCAAGAACAACAACGCCCTGATCATCGGCCTGGTGGCCGGCCTGGCCGTGCTGCTCCTGGGCGGCGGCGTGGGCGCGTACTTCTACCTGCGCTCCCCGGGCCCGGCCCCCAACGTCGCCCTGCCCAGCACAGGTCCCACCACCTCACCCCCGTCCTCGCCCGCCCCCGAGGAGCCGACGGACTCGCCGACCTCCGCACCGTCCACGACCCCCACCGACACCCTGCCGACCTCGAAGCGGGCCCAGCCCGGCTCGCCGATCACGGACGACGAGTTCGACGACTGGAAGTTCGCCCTGGGTGGCGTCAAGTTCAACGCGAACAAGGTGGGCGGCTGGACCTACGACTCCTGCGACCCGGTGGACGGCCAGGGCCTGCTGGCCAAGAACAACTGCCAGCGCGCCATCCAGGTCGCCTACTCGGCCTACAGCGGGCATCTCAGGGCGGTCCAGGTCATGATGTCGTTCCCGACCGACAAGGCCGCCAAGACGACGGCCGACCGCCTGGCGAAGCTGTCGTCGGACGCGGTCAAGTGGCGCCAGGACAAGGCGCACGCCAGCTACGTCTACGGCAAGATCCGCTCGGGAGCGTCCAAGAAGTACGTGGTCGTCACGATCGTCACCGCCGACAAGTCGGCCCAGTCCAAGGCCCCGAACTTCCACGCGTACCTGCAGACCGACCTGGCGAGCTACTTCCTCCTGCGCGACCAGACCATCACGAGCTGAGCGCCGCACCCCAGCGAGGCAGCTCAAGGGCGCGGGCAAGTGCACGGCGGGGGCGCTGTTCGGTGGCGTCCAGAGTGCCGGCTTCAAGGGGCACTTCAGCATCAGTTGACCGGTTGAGGGCGGGCCGGCTCCCCGAGCCGGCCCGTCGCCGTCGGGGTGCCCGGCACCGGTAGCGTCGGCATCATGTTCGACTGTTACCGGACCCGGGCCGGGCGCGAGGGGGGCCGATGATCGGCGCCATCGCGGACGACGTCACCGGCGCGACCGACGTCGCCGTGGCCCTGCGCCGACACGGCCTGCGCACCGTGCTGTACTTCGGGCTCCCGCCACAGGGCACCGAGCTTCCCGAGCACGACGCCGTCGTCATCGCCCTCAAGACCCGTACGATCCCCAGGGCCGACGCGGTGGCCCGATCCCTCGAAGCACTGCACTGGCTTCGAGCGAACGGCGCCGCCCGGCAGGTCTACTTCAAATACTGCTCCACCTTCGACTCCACCCCCGACGGCAACATCGGCCCGGTCCTCGACGCGCTGGCCGACGCCATGGACGCGCCTGTCGTCGCCATGACCCCGAGCTCGCCGGAGCACGGCCGTACGCAGTACAACGGCTACCTCTTCGTCGGCGACGTGCTGCTCGGCGAGTCGCACATGCGCCACCACCCGCTCACCCCGATGACCGACTCGTACCTGCCGCGCG
>NZ_JBFANM010000089.1:0-45061 GCF_040674815.1 Nonomuraea sp. NPDC049709 | reverse complement strand
GGGGGGGGGGGGGGGGCGGGGGGGGGCCCCGGGACCTCGCGGGGTCCGAGCCGGCCCCCGCCGCGGCCCTGCCGAGGGTGGCCGCCGCGCCGTCCACCAGCCCGTCCGGGCTGAGCGCCACGGCGGCCCGCGTGCTGCCCAGCGTCGTCTCCGTGGAGACGCGCCGCTCGGGCGGCTCCGGCTTCGTCCTGGACGGTCGCGGCCACATCCTCACCAACGCCCACGTGGTCCGCGGCAACAGCCAGGTGACCGTCGTGCTCAGCGACGGCAGCCGGCTGTCGGCCGCCGTGATCGGCGTGGACGACGACGAGGACCTGGCCGTGCTGGAGGTGGACTACCCCAGGGAGCTGACGCCCGCCACGCTGGGCAGGTCCTCGGACCTGTCCGTGGGGGACCAGGTGCTCGCCATCGGCTCGCCGCTGGGCCTGTCGGGCACGGTCACCGCCGGCATCGTCAGCGCGCTGGACCGGGAGGTGCGGCTGGGCGGCTCCGGCCGCACGGCCGTGCAGACCGACGCCTCCATCAACCCCGGCAACTCGGGCGGCCCGCTGGTGAACGCCCGGGGCGAGGTCGTGGGGGTGAACACCGCGATAGCGGCCTCCCGCGGAGGTGGGAACATCGGCATCGGCTTCGCCATCCCCATCGACCGGGCGGCCCCCATCGCAGAACGAATCATCCGAAATTAGGGTGCAGGGCATGCGACTGCTTGTGGTTGAGGACGAGGAGGACCTGGTCGACGCGCTGCGCGTCGGCCTCGTCCGGGCCGGGTACGCGGTGGACACCGCCTACGACGCGCCCTCCGCGCACGAGAAGTTGCAGGTCAACACGTACGACCTGGTCCTGCTCGACCTGAACCTGCCCGGCGGCGACGGCTTCCAGCTCTGCCGGACCGTGCGCTCGACGGGGCAGGGAGTGCGGATCATCATGGTCACCGCCCGCGACCGGCTGGACGACCGCGTCCGCGGCCTCGACGAGGGCGCCGACGACTACCTGGTCAAGCCGTTCGCCTTCCCCGAGCTGCTGGCCCGGGTGCGGGCGCTGCTGCGCAGGGAGGCCGGAGGCGGCACCTCCGTGCTGGAAGTGGGCGGTCTGCGGATCGACACTGCCAGGCTGGAGGTGTCGCTCGACGGCCGGTCGCTGGCGCTGACCCCCAAGGAGTACGGCGTGCTGCACTACCTCATGACCAGGCCCGGCCACGTCGTGTCCGCCGAGGAACTGCTCGAACACGTGTGGGACGAGCACACCGACCCGTTCACCAGCACCGTACGCGTCACGGTCGGCAACCTGCGCCGCAAGCTGCAGGAGGACGGCCTGATCGAGACCGTGATCAGCCGGGGCTACCGGCTCAAGGAGCCGACGTGATCCACACCATCCGCTTCCGGATCACCGTGCTCTACTCGGGCCTGCTGTTCGTGCTGGCCACGCTCGTGCTCGGGGGCATCTACTTCGCCGTCTCCAAGACCACCGACCAGCGCCCGGTCACCACCGAGTTCGCGAAGACCTACAGCGGCAACCAGTACCTGGGCAAGCGCGAGGTGGTCTTCGTGGAGGAGGTGGAGAACGCGGTCAACGTCGAGACGATGGCCACGCTGCGCAACTACTCCCTGCTCACCCTGGCCGGCCTGTACGTCGCCAGCCTGGGCATCGGCTGGGTGCTGTCGGGCCGGGTGCTGCGGCCGGTCCGGTCGATCACCCGTACGACGGAGGAGATCCAGGCCACGGACCTGAAGCGGCGCATCAAGCTGGACGGCCCGCGCGACGAGCTGAAGGACCTGGCCGACACGATCGACACCATGCTGGACCGCCTGGAGGAGGCGTTCAGCGCGCAGCGCCAGCTCATCGACGACGCCTCGCACGAGTTGCGCAGCCCGCTGACCATCATCCGGGCCAACGTGGACGCCGTCCTGGCCGCCCCCGACGCCAGCGAGGAGGAGCGCACCAGGGCCGTGGCCATCGTGGACCGCGCGACCACCCGCATGACCAGGCTTGTGGAGGACCTGCTGGCCACGGCCAGGCGGCAGGGCACCGCGTTCGCCGACACCGACCTCGACCTGGCCAGGGTGGTGGGGGAGGCGTGCGAGGAGTACGCCACCCCGGCCGCCGCCCGCCAGGTGACGATCACCCGCGACCTGGGCGCCGGGCTGGAGATGACCGGCGACGCCGACGCCCTGCGCCGCTCGGTGGCGAACCTGCTCTCCAACGCCGTCCGCCTCTCGCCGCCGGGCGGCACGATCCGGGTCGCGGCCGGCCGCTGGGAGGGCTGGCTGTGGGTCGCGGTCCGCGACGACGGGCCCGGGCTGGACGACTCCGACCAGGCCCGCGTGTTCGACCGCTTCTGGCGCGGAGAGTCCAGCCGCCGCGACCGCCACACGGGCCTGGGCCTGGCCATCGTCCGCCAGATCGTGGAGTCGCACGGGGGCCGGGTGGCGGTGTTCTCGCGGCTGGGCCAGGGGGCGACGTTCGTGCTCTGGCTGCCGCCCCGCGACGGCGTGCCCGGCACGCCGCCCGAGGACAACCCCCTAGGCTGACCGCCTGCGGCAGATCGCGCGGGTGACGAGGAAGGCCAGCACCGGCAGCACGAACACGGCGACCCGCAGCCCGGCGATGACCAGCTCGTAGGTGTCCTGCGGGACGGTCAGCAGCGCGGCCGGCGCCGGTGGGGGCTGCGGCAGCCCGGGGGCCGAGTGCATCTCGGGCGGAGCCGCCGACACCCACATCCCCGCCCACAACGTGGTGAAGAACGTGATGACCGCCACGCCCAGCGCCGTGCGCACCGGTGCCTGCGAGGGCCGGTCCAGCAGGTGGTGGTGGTCGCCGTCGCCGGTGTAGCGGCGCTCGATGAACGGATAGAACAGCAGCACGCCGAAGAAGGCCAGCAGGACCAGCGGCGGGATCCAGAGACCGACCTGCAGCACGTACCCGCCGACCGGGATCTCCCACCCCGGCACGATCCGCTGCGCGCCGTCCAGCACCCCCGCGTACCAGAACGGCTGCGCCGACGGCGGGTGCGCCTCCTGCCGGTACACCCCGTGCTCCCACACCGGATTGACCTTCACCAGCGTGGCCAGCAGCGCGATGAACCCGATCGTGAACAGCGCCGTGGCCCCGTTCTTGACCGCGAAGTACGGGAAGAACGGCCCGCCGGTGACCTTGCGCTCGTCGGCGGCGGTGGCGCGCCGCTCGTGTCCATGGTCGCGACCGCTTCGCTCCTCGTTGGCTCGTTCCTCGCTCTCTCGTTGCGAGCTCCTTCGCTCGGTGTGCTTCTGCCGCCACGTGAGGATCAGCGCGTGCAGCGGCACCACCGCAAGCAGGATCCCGGGAACGAGCAGCACGTGCGTGACGAACAGGCGCGGGATGACCTGGCCGGGGAACGCGCCGTCGAACGCGAACGCCGACAGGTACGTCCCCACCAGCGGCACCGACAGCAGCAACCCCTGTGCCTGCCGCAGCCCCGTCATCGCGAGCTGGTCACCGGTCAGCGAGACGCCCAGGAACGACTCGAACAACGCCAGCCCGAACAGCAGCACCCCCAGCATCCACGTCAGCTCGCGCGGCTTCCGGAACGCCCCGGTGAAGAACACCCGGCACATGTGGGCCACGATCGCCAGCACGAACACGGTCGCCGACCAGTGGTGCAGCTGCCGCATCAGCAGCCCGCCGCGCACCTCCAGGCTGATCTCCACGACCGACGCGTAGGCCACGTCGGGGTTCGGTTTGTAGAACAGCGTCAGGAACGTCCCGGTGAGCACCAGCAGCACGAACGAGTAGAGCGCCAGCTCGCCCAGCAGGAACGACCAGTGGCTCGGGAACAGCTTGCGCAGCTGTGGTCGCAGCCAGCGCCCGAACGGCAGCCGCTCGTCGAGGTAGATCGCCGAATCGCGGGCCGCCTTCGCGGAACCGGCGACTATCCGAGCCCGCCGCTTGGGCTGGGTAGGAGTGGCCATGGGGGCCTCCTGGTGGGGGTGTGATCCGATTCTGCACCCCCTGCCCGCCTTTCTCAAGAATTGGTGTAAACCAATTGGTCTAATCCAATTTTCCATCTCTCGGTCGTATAATTGGATTAGACCTCTGGAGTGAGGTTTACCAGCACAAACGGCTACCTAAGCGAGGAGTGCAGTTTCATCATAAATTTCACCGGTAGAGTCCGGGACAGAGGCGTTGGATTGGAGCTGTGGTGGCCAAGTACGTTTACGACTTCACCGAGGGCAACAGGAATCTCAAAGATCTTCTCGGCGGTAAGGGTGCGAACCTCGCCGAAATGACCAACCTCGGGCTGCCCGTTCCCCCTGGATTCACGATCACCACCGAGGCGTGCCGCCACTACCTGGCGGAAGGCTCCGTACCGGACGGATTGGACCAGGAGGTCGCCGGGCATCTGGAGGCGCTGGAGTCGCAGATCGGCAGGAGTCTCGGCCAGGCCGACGACCCGCTGCTCGTGAGCGTGCGCTCCGGGGCGAAGTTCTCCATGCCGGGCATGATGGAGACCGTCCTCAACATCGGGCTCAACGACGAGTCCGTGCACGGCCTGGCCAAGCAGGCGGGCGGCAACGAGCGCTTCGCCTGGGACTCCTACCGCAGACTCATCCAGATGTTCGGCAAGACCGTCCTCGGCATCGACGGCGACCTCTTCGAGCGGGCGCTCGACGCGCTCAAGGGCAAGCGCCAGGACACCGACCTGGACACGGGCGAGCTGCAGGGGCTCGTGGAGACGTACAAGGGGATCGTCCGCGAGCAGACCGGCAAGGACTTCCCGGCCGACCCGCGCGAGCAGATGCGCCTGGCCGTCATGGCCGTCTTCGACTCCTGGAACGCCCCGCGCGCCATCCTCTACCGCCGCCAGGAGCGCATCCCCGCCGACCTCGGCACCGCCGTGAACATCATGGCCATGGTCTTCGGCAACTACGGCGACGACTCCGGCACCGGCGTGGCCTTCACCCGCGACCCCGGCTCCGGCCGGCAGGGCATCTACGGCGACTACCTGCAGAACGCCCAGGGCGAGGACGTGGTGGCGGGCATCCGCAACACCATCCCCCTGGAAGACCTGGAGCGCCTCGACAAGGACTCGTACGACGAGCTGCTCGGGATCATGCGGACCCTGGAGAACCACTACCGGGACCTGTGCGACATCGAGTTCACGATCGAGCGCGGCAGGCTGTGGATGTTGCAGACGCGGGTCGGCAAGCGCACGGCGGCGGCCGCCTTCAGCATCGCCACCCAGCTCGTGGACCAGGGCCTGATCACCATGGACGAGGCCGTCACCCGGGTCACCGGCGACCAGCTCGCCCAGCTCATGTTCCCCCGCTTCGACGGCGGCGCCCCGAAGAAGAAGATCGCCAAGGGCATGAACGCCTCGCCCGGCGCCGCCGTGGGCAAGGCCGTCTTCTCCTCCGAGCGGGCCGTGGAGCTGTCGGAGCAGGGCGAGGACGTCATCCTCGTCCGCCGCGAGACCAACCCCGACGACCTGGCCGGCATGATCGCCGCCAAGGGCATCCTGACCAGCCGCGGCGGCAAGACCTCGCACGCCGCCGTGGTGGCCCGCGGGATGGGCAAGACTTGCGTGTGCGGGGCCGAGGAGCTGGAGGTCAGGACGGCCGAGCAGCGCTTCATCGCCCCCGGCGACGTCGTGGTCTCCGAAGGGGACGTCATCTCCATCGACGGGACGACCGGCGAGGTCTTCCTCGGCGAGGTCGCGGTCGTGGACTCGGCCGTGGTCGAGTACTTCGAGGGCGCCGAGCCGGACGACGAGCTCGTACGCGCAGTCGACCGCGTCATGCGGCACGCGGACGGGGCCCGCAGGCTCGGCGTACGGGCCAACGCGGACACCCCGGAGGACGCCGCCCGGGCCCGCCGCTTCGGGGCGGAGGGGATCGGCCTGTGCCGTACGGAGCACATGTTCCTGGGCGAGCGCCGCCAGCTCGTGGAGGACCTGGTCCTGGCCGCGACGGACGCGGACCGCCAGGCCGCCCTGGACGCCCTGGAGCCCCTGCAGAAGTCCGACTTCACCGGCATCTTCCAGGCCATGAACGGCGACCCCGTCACCATCCGCCTGATCGACCCGCCCCTGCACGAGTTCCTCCCCGACATCGTGGACCTGTCGATCAAGGCCGCCAAGGACGAGGCCACGGAGAAGGACCACAAGCTCCTGACGGCGGTCAAGCGCCTGCACGAGCAGAACCCGATGCTGGGCCTGCGCGGCGTACGCCTCGGCCTGGTGATCCCCGGCCTGTTCACCATGCAGGTGCGGGCCATCGCCCAGGCGGCCAAGGAGGTTCCCGGCTCGAAGGCGGAGATCATGATCCCGCTGGTGGCGGCCGTACAGGAGCTGGAGGCGGTACGCGAGGAAGCCGTCAAGATCCTTGCGGACGTGGGCGTCGAGGCCCTGATCGGCACCATGATCGAAGTCCCCAGAGCAGCCCTGACGGCGGGCCAGATCGCGGAGGCCGCCGAGTTCTTCTCCTTCGGCACCAACGACATGACCCAGATGGCCTGGGGCTTCTCGCGGGACGACGTGGAAGCCGCCTTCTTCTCCCGTTACCTCGACCTGGGCATCTTCGGCGTCTCCCCCTTCGAGACCCTGGACCGGGAGGGCGTCGGCCGCCTGATGGAGATCGCGGTGGCCGAGGGCCGCGCGGCCCGACCGGACCTGCACCTGGGGATCTGCGGCGAACACGGCGGCGACCCGGACTCGGTCCACTTCTGCCACGAGGTGGGCCTGGACTACGTGTCCTGCTCGCCGTTCCGCATCCCGGTGGCCCGCCTGGAAGCCGGCCGAGCCGCCCTCGCCGAGACCGACTCCGACACCCGCTAGGAGACCCTCCGGGCCCCTCTGAGGGGTCCGGCCCCAACTGCGAGGACCTCGCATCGGGGGGCGCTGCGCGCCTTGCGATGGCTCGGGCCCTGCCTCCCAGGGGCTCCGCCCCTTCGACCCCCCGCAACTCCGTGGTCCTCGCCTTCGGCTCGGGCGTTTCCTCCATGCCCCCACCCGTGGACTGGTTACCGGCTTGACCCCCTATGCCCGCCCGGAAGAGCCCGCTCGCTGCGCTCGCCAGCCGGTAACCACCCGTGGGCTGGTTACCGGCTGGGCCCCCTATGCCCGCCCCGAGTGGACCTCGCTTCGCTCGGGCTGCGTCCGCTCCGGGGCTCGCGGCTCCGCCACGAGCCCCGGAGCGGACGGGCTTCGTGCGCCAAGCACGATCAAGCAGCCCACCTGCCCGGGAGCCTCAACTGCGGGCACAGCCAAGCCGCACACCCAGCACCCCCGTGATCACCATTGACACCCCCACCACGGCATCCCCCGGCAAACTGACACCCATGACCCGCCTGGAAACCGAACGCCTCATCATGCGCCCTCTCACGGGGGCTGACTTCGACCACTACGCAGCCATGCTGTCCGACCCCGAGGTAGCCGGAGGGCTGGCAGAGTCGGTTGGCACCTCGCCGGCGGAGGCCTGGCGAAGCCTGGCCACCTTCATCGGCCACCGGGAGATCCGTGGCTACTCACACTGGGCGCTGGTGGAGAAGGCAACCGGCGAGTTCGTCGGCCGCGCCGGACCCTGGCAGCCGTACGGATTCCCCGGGCTGGGCGTCGGCTGGTGCCTGGCGCGCGAGCACTGGGGCAAGGGCTACGCGACGGAGGCCGCCCGGGCCGCGCTCCAGTACTGCTTCGAGGAACTCGGAGCCGGCGAAGTGATCTCCCTCATCCTGCCCGGGAACGAACGCTCCATCTCGGTCGCCGAACGCATCGGGCACCGGCATCTACGCGACATCGCCTACCGAGACCAGCAGGTCCACCTTTACGGGCAGTCAGCGTGACATCGAGAGGTAGTTGTTCCCGGGATCTTCAGGCGATGCCGGCCGTCAAAGCCTGAACAAGAGAACCCGTATCGGAGAGAAGACACGGAGCGATTCGTCTCCCTCGGCAATCGAGAAGCTCCTGGGGGCGGTGCGGGTTTCGGAATACCCGGACCAGGATGGCGGTCAATGGGGTGCGGTCACCGCGGGGTGAGCCGGATCACCGGGTATTGACGCTCGGACTTGCTCTGGTACTTCGCGATGCGGGGCTGGGCGGCGGCGATGAGCTGCCAGGCTTCCTCGCGGTCGGCGCCGTCGAGCCGGTGCGGCGTCACCGGCATGGCCTCGCGGCCGGGCAGCTCGATCGAGGCCTGGTCGGGGTGCGCCATGAGGTTGGCGTGCCAGTCCGGGTGCTGGCTTCCGCCGCCCGACGCGACGATCAGCCAGGAGTCCTCGCCGTCGGCGAACCACGCCACAGGCGTTTCCCGCGGCTGCCCGCTCCGGCGGCCCACCGTGTTGAGGATCAGCACGTTCATGCCCATGAACGTGCCGTTGCCGCGGCGGATCTTGCGGTTCATGCGGGCGTTCGCTCTGTTCTGCATCCACCGTGAGAACGCGCCGGGCGTGCCGGGCTTGCGTCCTGCGGGACTGCCTGCCTGCTGGTTCTGAGCCATGGGTTACCTCCGGTGAGTCCATCCGTCTCGCGACACCGAACGCCGTCGGGAGGCGCTCGCACGACCGCGTACCTGATCTGGCGTCGGGGGAGAACGACGGCCATGTCGCCAACGGTAGGCGGCGGCCCCCTGGCCCTGCTTCTCCATTCCTGACCGGTCCGGAGAACGGGACGCGGGACTCATCGGATCGAGCCACAGGGCTCAAGTGAGCCGGCCGGGCGGCGATGTTGGTCCAGCCGATCAGGCGGGCCACGCCTGCGGCTGCGCGAGGTGACGGTGGCGAGGCCCGGTCAGGGCAGGTCGTGGCGCGCCAGGGCCTTGGCGAACGGTTCGCCGGTCCTGCGGGCGTAGGCCATCCGCGCCCGCACTTCGCCGAGCGTGCGCGGGCGGTAGCCGGGGCCGTCGCAGCAGCTCTTGTGGAAGCGGATGCCCGCGTGCAGCAGGAGAGTGAGCACTCGCCAGGCTGCCGCGTCCCGCCGAGGCGGGGCCGCGAAGGCGGAACCGACGTGGATCAGCGGCTCGGCGCAGCGCGGGCATCGCCGGTCCCGGTGGCCGGGGCCGGCCGGGTAGGGCTGCTTGTACGAGGCGCGGCAGGGGAGGCAGACGAAGGATGTCTTCGCGTGGGCCATGTGATCAGCGTAGGCCGCCACGCCGGTTCCCGCCTCGACGCACTCGATCTCGTCCTCGGTCATGCCCGTCCGATCGGCGACCTCGGCCTCGGCCACACCTCGGGTTCGAGTTCGAAGCCGCACGCGTGACACCCAGCCTTCCCCTCGCCGTGAGCGAGGGATCGGCGCAGGGGCGCGGCGCGAGGCGGGTTGGCGGGATCACGAAAGCGGAAGTTCGTCGTTCCAGTCGGGTGGGGTGACCGTGCCGGAGAGCCAGTCCCGGCGCAGGATCGCGTAGCCGATCGAGTCGTACCGCTTCCCGTCCGGGCTCGGCCAGGCCTCGCGGTAGTGCGACTCCTTCACATAGCCGCTCCGCCGGAACACGGTCCGCATGGCGTGGTTGTCCTGCCGGGTGTGCCCCTCGATGCGCGTGACCTCGGGGAACTCCCTGAAGAGGTAGGAGGTCAGCCAGGCGACCGCCGCCGTCCCGAGCCCTTGCCCCCGCCACGCCTTCCGTACCCGCAGGTCGAACATGGGCGTGTCGTCGGCGAGGTCCTGCAGGCGCACCAGCCCGGCCCGCTCCCCGTCCGCGAGCACCCAGAAGGTCCGGCTCTCCCCGTCGTCGTAGAGCCCCTCGGCGGCCCGGCGCCTGATCGCCTCCGCCTCCTGGACGCTCGCGTGGAAGGGCCATTCCTCGCCGGTCAGGAAATCCACCAGCGCCTCGGTGTCGTCGCCGGCCGAAAATCTCGAGAACTCGATGTGCACGCACCCGATCATGCTGATGGCCCGCGCCCTCCGTCCAGCCATTTATCTCACGGTCGGATGGTAGTCAGGCCGTCCATCGTGAGGTCGAGGAGGCGTTCGGCCTGTGCCCGCTGCTCCGGCCGGCCCGTGGACAGTGCGACGCCGGCCAGGGCGGCGTACAGGTCGTCCGGTCCGAGGTCCGACCGGATCACCCCGGCCGCCACCCCGGCGTCCAGCAGGAGCTTCAGGGTGGACAGCAGCATCTCCCGGCTCTGCGCGTACGGGTTGACGCCCGACTCGACGACGGCCCGCAGGGCCTCCGCCATGCCCAGCTTGGCCGAGGCGTAGTCGATGAAGCGGCCCATCCACGCGCGCAGCGCCTCCTGCGGCGGCAGCGTGGCCAGCAGGTCGGGGGCGGCCTCGCACAGCCGGCCCAGCTCGTTGCGGTAGGCGGCCTCGATGAGGAGCTCCCGGGTGGGGAAGTTGCGGTAGAGGGTGCCGGTGCCCACCCCCGCCTCCTTGGCGATGCGCTCCAGGTGGGCGTCCAGGCCCTCTTCCGCGAACACGCGGACCGCGGCGGTGAGGATCTTGTCCCGGTTCCGCCGCGCGTCAGCGCGCAGTGGCCGCTCGCTCTCCCCGCTCACTGCGTCTCCCCGGGCGTCACTGCATCTCCTCGATCATGAACCGGTCTCTCCCTCGTTTGCTAAGTGGAGGCGCACCCACTTATGGTGGAAGCTAAGCGGCGGCGCCTCCGCTTCAGTCTATGCGAAAGAGGATCTCATCATGGGAATCGACGGCAAGGTCGTCGCGATCACGGGCGCGAGCAGCGGGATCGGCGAGGCCACGGCGCTGCTGCTGGCCGAGCGGGGTGCCCGGCTGGTGCTCGGGGCGCGCCGGGCGGAGCGGCTGGAGGAGTTGGCCCGCCGAGTTGAGAAGGCGGGCGGCGAGGCCGTCTGCGTGTGTACGGACGTCAAGCGGCGCGAGGACCTGGCCGCGCTCGTCGGGCTGGCCCGCGAGCGGTTCGACCGGCTCGACGTGCTCGTGAGCAACGCCGGGATCGGGCCGATCTCGCCGCTCGACGACCTGCGCGTCGACGACTGGGACGAGATGATCGACGTCAACCTCAAGGGCGTCCTGTACGGGATCGCGGCCGCGCTGCCGGTGTTCCGCGGCCAGGGGTTCGGGCACTTCGTCAACGTGGCGTCCACGGCGGGGCTCCGGATCGTCCCGAATCAGGTCGTCTATGCCGGGACGAAGACGGCCGTCCGGGTCATCTCCGAGGGGCTGCGGCAGGAGGCCGGCGACAAGCTGCGGGTGACGATCGTGTCGCCGGGCTTCGTCCGTACGGAGTTCATCGACGGCGTGCCTAACCCGGAGGTGCGCGCCGAGCTCGCCGCCTCCCGGGACACGTTCGCGATCTCGCCCGACGCCGTCGCCCGCGCCATCGCGTACGCGATCGAGCAGCCGGCCGAGGTGGACGTGGGTGAGGTCGTCGTGCGGCCCACCGCCCAGGCGTGAGCGGCGCGGCCGTGCGGCCCCGCCCGGCATGCGCGGGCGGGGCCGGTCACCGGTGACGGACCGGGCCGGAGCGGGTCAGCTCACGGTCACGGTGTGCAGGAGGTTGTTCAGGCCGGTGGCGGCCTCCCAGGTGCCCTGGTTGGCGAACCGGATCGAGTATTCGGGCCGGGACGAGAGCTGCGGGTCGGGCAGGTTGAGGAACAGCGCGTAGTTGCCGGCGGCCATCGACGCGGGCAGGGTGACCGTCTGCGTGATGGTGCTGGTGGCACCCGCCGCCCACTTGCGCGGGTCGGCGGTGAGCGGGAAGCGGTGGACCGCCGAGGTGGCGGTGTTGCGCAGCACCAGCTCCAGGCCGCGCGGGTTGAAGGGAGAGGCGTACCCGTCGTTCTTGAGGGTGATGCTGACCGGCAGGCCGCCGCCCCGGGAGGCCGTGGCCGGGTACGTGCCGCTCTGCAGGGCGAACCGGTAGCCGAGGCTGCGGGTGATCTCGGCCAGGCAGCCGCCGGTGCTCCAGGAGCCGAGCACGCCGGTGTGGTAGTCGGTGTTCAGGTACGAGTAGTGGAAGCGGGACAGCTCGTCCTTGGCCGTCGGGCAGTCGGAGCGGGGCGGGTTGGGGTTGCAGGTCTCGCCGCCCATGGCGACGTACGCGGTGTCGGAGGCCAGGTAGGGATACTCGACGGCGGTGTTCTCGTAGGTGCCGTAGTCGTCGGGGCTGGCCAGGAAGCAGTCGTTGTGGTGCCCGAGCCGCGCCAGGGCCGAGCCGTTGTGGGCCTGGCCGGAGGTCACGGGGCTGGTGGAGTACATCGTGCGCTTGAACTTCGGCGTGCGCAGCTGCACCATCCGCGTCGAGGGCAGGACGCTGAGCAGCTTGTCGACCACGGCCTTCCGGTTGGCCCAGTCCGTCGCGGTCACCGTGCCGGCGTTGCCGAAGTTCTGGGTGTAGTACCACTCGCCCCAGGCCCCGATGAACCCGGCCTGCATGAGGTAGATGACGTCCCTGTTGGCGCTCAGGTACGGCGCGAGCTGGTCGAGGTGGGCGAGCACCCGGTCCCTGGCCGCGTCGGCGCCGTCCGTGGAGGTGGTGTACGCGAAGCGCAGGACCATCTTCAGCCCCGCCGCCCGTACGGTGTCCAGCTGCTGCTGCAGCTGGTCCAGCGCGGCCTGGCTGATCGGGGTGGTCTTGAACTCGGCGAGGTAGAACACGCACATGACCAGCGAGATGTGCTGGCTGGTGCGGTAGCCCTGGAGGGTGGCGAGGGCGAAGTCGTTCTTGTCGCAGTCCCCGGTGTGGTGGTAGAGGCCGCGCTCGGGATTGGCGAAGTCGGCGGTGGTGGACGTGTACGTCACGGTGCCTCCGCCGCCGCCGCCCCCGCTGTAAACATGCGTGTACTTGGCGGAGGTCTCCAGCGGCGACTCGACCTGGGAGACGAGGTCGGCGTCGTTCGGCGTGGCGCTCTCGCCGATGTCCGCCCGGGGGATCGTCCACCTGGCCGTCCCGCCCGAGGCGGAGTACGTGGCCGCGCCCACGAGCGTCCAGCTCCAGCCGCCGCCGTTGTGGCGGTAGAGGGAGGCGTTCTCCAGTAAGTAGTCGGCGCCCACGCCGCCCTGGGCGAATCCGGTCGCCGGGTTGCGGTCGGTGTCGATGTACGTGCGCGCGTAGGCGGGGCTGCCGGTGTAGCCGAACTGGTACGTCACGGTGGTGGCCGTGTTGGTGGCCGACTGGCCGGTGATGGCGGCCAGTGCGGCTGACGGCGCGACGAGGACCGACGCGCACAGGAAGAGGAGGAGGGTGAGGCTGCGTGCGAGCTTGGGCATGGGGCTCCTAGGCAAGCCGGCGGATCACTTGCGACTAATCATGGAGTCCATGTGAATTAAGTCAAGACCTGGCGGCGGAGAAGCCGGGAAGAAGTCGGCGTATGCCCCTCGATAATCAGGGAGTCCACACTAATGGTGATGGTGGGTTCGTAACCGGGCCGGTGGCTCGCCGATCGGGTGGCCCGCGGCCCCTTCCTGAACGGCACGCTCACCGCCGGCCTCCGACGCCCCGCTCACCGGGACACCGCCGGCCCCGCGCCCGTGGAGGTGCGCGATCAGCTCCGCCGTGTCGGCCTCCGCCCGGTCGGCCGCCTCCGGGACCCGGTCGGAGCAGCACCGCGAAATCCTCGCCACTCAGCTCACGCACCGGACCTCCGTCCCACCGGCCGCCGATGAGACCCGTGCCGTCCGGGACGGTCTGCTCGTCGTGGATCGCGTCCGTCGCCTATCTGGTAAGAGGTCTTACCGGTTTCGCTCCGGCCTCCCACGCGGCGACTGTGACGGGAAGTAGTTACCTGAGGTGGCCGTCCATGGTGCCCGCCGTCACGACGAGCCGCGCGGCCCCGTCGCACCCGCCGACGATCACTGCTCCGGGCCGGGTCTGCTCGACCCAGCGGTCCGGCACGGTGGAGAGCGCGAGCACCCGGTCGTACGGCCCGCGCTCCGGGCACCCGCGCGAGCAGTCGCCGACGACCAGGTGCGGGCGGATCCCGGCGGCGGCCAGGTTCCGGCCGGCCGCCTCCGCCACCCCGGTGTCCTCCTCGATCGACGTCACGCTCCCCGACTCGCCCGCCAGCCGGCAGAGCAGCGCGGTGATCCACCCGCTGCCCGTCCCCACTTCGAGCACCCGCTGCCCGGGGCGGAGGTCGAGGCGTTCGAGCAGGTCGACGACGGCGCTGGGGGCGGGGTTCACGCACCTGTACGCGGCGCCGCCGGCGCCCTGGTGCAGCGGGGTGGCGATGGGCATCCCGGAGTAGACGGCGTCCCACCAGCCGGGCGGATCGGTGTCGCGGTCGATCGGCACGGCGTCGCCGTCGTCGTCGAGCGCCAGGCCGAGAGAGGGCACGAACCAGTGGCGGGGCACCTTCCGCAGCGCCTGCGCGATCGCGCCGGTGGCGGGCTGGCGGCGCTCGGCGATTCCCGCGATCATCGACTCGAGCCGCCAGGCGATGTGCGGCAGCATCGCTGAGCCTCGCCGGGTTCCGCCGTCATGCCTGCTCACAGCGCCTCCTTTATGCGGGCGAATGCTAAGGGTGACCGTATGGCCACCGATCGCAGCCTGGCAAGGCGCTCGGGAAAACCCGTTGGAGCTCGCTCGCCGTGCACCGACTCGGATGCCCGTTCGGCTCGGATGTCATAGAGTCACTTTCCGTGAACATTGCGTCATCAGGGGGCCTCGCGGATCGGGCAAGCTGGTGCACATGACCGAAACTCACCTCCCCGGCGGGTTCGTGAACGCCGTCGTCCGCGTCGGTGACACCGTCCGCCGCCCGCCCGCGCGACGGGCCGCGTTCGTGCATGACCTGCTCGGCCTGTTCGAGCGGACCGGCTGGCCGGGCGCGCCGCGCTTCCTCGGCTCCGACGAGCGGGGACGGGAGATCCTGAGCTACGTGGACGGCCACGTGGCCTGGGAGGAGGTCCAGCCGGACGCCGTCGCCTCCGACGGGAGCCTGGCGCGGGTCGCCGAGCTGGTGCGCGAGTTCCACGACCTGACCGCCGGCACGCCGCTGGCCGGAGACGGAGAGGTCGTCTGCCACAACGACCTCTCTCCGAAGAACACCGTCTACCGGGACGAAGGGGCGGGGCTGCGCCCGGTCGCGTTCATCGACTGGGACATCGCGGGACCGGGTCGGCGGATCCACGGGACGCGCGCTCGCCCAGTGTGCCACGCCGGGCCGGGACGCGCGCTCGCCTAATGCGCCACCGCCGGGCCGGCCTGCAGCGCGGGCACCGCCGCGGGGGCGGCCTGCTCGATCGGGACGTAGTCGTGGCGCATCCCGTGGTCGCCCAGCCACCGCCGCAGCCCGCCGACCGCCGCCGGGTTGGCCGCCACCTGGGCCGCGTACTCCGACAGCGCCACCTCCTCCCCGTCGTCGAACAGCAGCCGCGCCGGCCCCGACCAGGACAGCGTCCACCTGGCCTCGCCGAGCTGGATCAGCACCGCCTCCAGCGCCTGCCCCAGCACCCCGGCCAGCAGCGTCTCCGACGGGCTCCAGCCGTGCTCCAGCAGCTTCGCCTCCAGCTCCGCCTGGCGGCCCCGCGCGATGGCCTCGAACGCCGCGTCCAGGTACGGCCGCGAGGCTCCCATCACCTGCTGCCCGGCCACCGCCAGGTCGTGCAGGGCGTCGGCGTTGCGGCCGGCGTACATGCCGTGCGCGATCAGCTCCTCCCACGGCACCGGCCGCAGCGTCGCCAGCGCCTCCGGCGACCACATCGACTGCTCGACCGCCTGCACCGCCACGTTCGCGTCGAGCAGCAGCGTCAGGGCCGAGCGCGGGTCCGGTACGTGCTGCGGCTCCGGGAGGTGCTCGATCGCCGACAGGCGCTCGGCCAGGCTCGGGTGGGAGTCGTACGGGGAGACCTCCTCCGGCTGCTCGCTCAGCCTGGCGAGCTCGGCCTGGCGGTCGGGGTCGCTCATGAGCGCGTGGAAGCCCCCGAACACCGCCGCCGGTCTGGTTCCGCCCGCGCCCGTCAGGGCCAGGTAGTTGTTGACGTACAGGTCCCAGCCCACGGCGGTGGAGTGGATCTTGCGCAGGGCGCCGGCCATGGCCTGCCGGCCGCCGATCGCGACGGCGAGCTGGTCGGCCTCCAGCTCCTGCTTGCGGGAGACGGCCTGCGAGACCCGGAGGTAGAGCTTGGCGTACCAGGTGAACAGGCGCTGGATGAACGGGTGGTTGCCCAGGCTCTGTACGGTGGCGATGAGCGAGACGCGGCCCCGGTAGACCGGCGCCCCCAGGCGGGTGTGCGCGCCGCTGTAGTGCCCCAGCTCGTGCCCGAGGACCGCGCGCATCTCGTCCACCGTGAGCGTCTGCAGCAGCGGCAGCCCGATGAACATCCGCCGCCGCGTCGCCCTCAGCCCCAGCCACCGCGTGTCCTCCGACACGGCCGCGTTCACCTCCGCGACCAGGCGGATCTCGTCCGGCGGGGCCGTGCGCACGCGGTGGGCGAGCTCCTCGACCGTCTGCCACAGCACCGGCTCGTGCTCGCGCCCGACCGGGACGCCGGGCTGCTCGCCGTTCCGGCGGCGGCTGACCATGATCAGGGCCCGGACCAGCGCGCCCGCCGCCAGCGTGAGCACGATGGCGAACTTGATCGTGTTGGCGTGGAAGTCGACGAGGAGCATGACGTCGATGAAGATCGCGGTGGCCAGGATGAGGCCGACCAGCACGTAGAAGCCGGCGAGCAGGGTAAAAGCCAGCACTGCTCGGAACGCTGTCGTCATGGGGGAGGGCTCCCGGGGAAGGGGTTCTCGCGAGGCTTGACACTAGCGGAGACATGAAACTGGATAAAATCACTTCACAGATGCCGTATTACGACGAGCATGACCAAGAGCGTTGGGTTCCGGAACTTCCCGGCAATCCGGAACGGTCCGCGTTCGAACGCGACCGCGCCCGCGTCCTGCACAGCGCCGCACTCCGCAGACTGGCGGCGAAGACGCAGGTCGTGGGCCCCGGAGAGACGCTCGGCGGCGGCCAGCACATCCCCCGCACCCGGCTGACCCACTCCCTCGAATGCGCCCAGGTGGGCCGCGAGATGGGCGCCACCCTCGGTGTCGACCCCGACCTGGTGGAGACCGCCTGCCTGGCCCACGACCTGGGGCATCCGCCGTTCGGGCACAACGGGGAGGTGGCGCTCAACGCGCTGTCGTCGTCGTGCGGCGGCTTCGAGGGCAACGCGCAGAGCCTGCGCCTGCTCACCCGGCTCGAGGCCAAGGTGCTCACCGAGGACGGCCGCAGCGCGGGCCTCAACCTGACGCGCGCCGCGCTCGACGCCTCGATCAAATACCCGTGGACGTGCGACAAGGCGGCCAAGTTCGGCGTGTACGACGACGACCTGCCGGTGTTCGAGTGGATCAGGGAAGGGGCACCGGAGGGACGGGTGAGCTTCGAGGCGCAGATCATGGACTGGGCCGACGACGTCGCCTACTCCGTGCACGACCTCGAGGACGCCCTGCACTCCGGCCACGTCACCCCGGAGGCGCTCCAGTCGCCCGTCGAGCGCACCCAGGTGTGCGGGATCACCCGCACCTGGTACGCCCCCGGCGCCGACCCGAACGAGCTGGAGGAGGTCTTCGCCAAGCTGATCGCCGACCCGCTCTGGCCCCGCCGCTTCGAGGCCACGCTCGCCGACCTGGCCGGTCTCAAGGCGCTCACCAGCGGCCTCATCGGCCGCTTCTGCCAGTCCGCGCAGACCGCCACCAAGGAGGTGTACGGCTCCCGCCACCGCGCCGACCTGGTCGTCCCGCACGCCACCAGGCTGGAGTGCGCGCTGCTCAAGGGCGTCACCGCCCACTACGTCATGACCACCAAGGACCACAACGCCAACCAGGCCAGGCAGCGCGACCTCATCACCGAGCTGGCCTCCCTGATCACCCTCGGCGCCCCCGGCACGCTGGAGCCCGCCTTCCGGCCGGCCTTCCTGGAGGCCGGGGACGACGCCGCCCGCGTACGCGTGGTGATCGACCAGATCGCCTCGCTCACCGACACCTCGGCGGTGGCCTGGCACCGGAGGCTCTCCCGCTGACCAAAGGTTCGTCAACGAGCCAGGTCGCCTGACACAACCCGCTTTCCCGACGACCCCAGTGGGCGGATACTGCGCCCATGGCCACATTTGTGATCGTCGGAGCCGGGCTGGCCGGAGCCAAGGCAGCGCAGACGCTGCGCGAGGAGGGCTTCGACGGAGAGATCGTGCTCATCGGCGCGGAGACCGAACGGCCCTACGAGAGACCTCCCCTGTCCAAGGACTATCTCCAGGGCAGGAGCGAGCGGGACGGCATCTTCGTCCACGCCCCCGACTGGTACGCGGACAACGGCGTGGATCTGCGGCTCGGCCTGCGGGTCACGCGGATCGAGCTAGATCACCACCTGGTCCGGCTCGGGGACGGGTCGCGCCAGCCGTACGACAAGTTGCTCGTCGCGACCGGCGCGGTGCCCAGACGACTGCCCGGGCCCGCGTACTACCTGCGTACCGTCGAGGACAGCGAGGCGCTCAAGTCCCGCTTCACCGAGGGCGCCTCGGTGCTCGTCGTCGGCGCGTCCTGGATCGGGCTGGAGACGGCCGCGGCGGCGCGTGCGGCCGGCTGCGAGGTCACCGTCGTCGAGCCCGAGCCCACGGCGCTCAACCGGGCGCTCGGCCCCGAGCTGGGCGGCCTGTTCGCCCGCCTGCACGCGAGCAAGGGCGTGGACCTGCGCTTCGGCACGGCCGCCGCGGAGATCACCGAGACCGGCGTGCGGCTCAGCTCCGGCGAGCGGCTGACCGCCGACCTCGTCGTGGTCGGCATCGGCGCCGCGCCGGAGGTCTGGCTCGCCCGCGACGCCGGGCTCGACGTCGGCCAGGGCATCCTCACGGACGCCGCCCTGCGCACCTCGCACCCCGACGTGTTCGCGGCGGGCGACGTCGCGGAGTTCTTCCACCCGTTGTACGACCGCCGCATCCGGGTGGAGCACTGGGCCAACGCCCTGCACGGCGGGCCGGTCGCCGCCAGATCCATGCTCGGCCGGGACGTGGCCCACGACATGCTCCCGTACTTCTTCACCGACCAGTACGACCTGGGCATGGAGTTCTCCGGCGACATCGAGGGCCACGACGAGATCGTCTACCGGGGTGACCCCGAGAGCCTGGAGTTCATCGCCTACTGGCTGCGCGGCGGCCGGGTGATCGCCGGCATGAACGTCAACGTCTGGGACGTCGTCGACGAGATCCAGGAGCTCATCAAGTCGGGCGTCATCGTTGACCAAAAGGAGCTATCGACGGGGTGACGGTGACGACACCGTCGTCGCCCTGCTTCTTGGTGGTCTGGGGCCGAGGGGTCTTGCTGGCCTGCGGCACCTTCTTCGACGTGCACTGCACCGTGCACCTCGGCGTCTCGCCGAGCTTGCCGCGCAGCTCCAGCGTCTCCTCCCTGGGGGAGAGCGTACGGTTGCCCTTCTGCCAGGCGTCGAGGTAGTCCCAGGGCTTGACCATGCCCCGGCGTACCCACCAGAAGGCCGGGCCGGTCTTCCACGAGATCGCGAAGTAGAGGTTCGGCCCGGTGTCGCGGGCGTTGCCCGTCGTGCCCACCCGGCCGAGCAGCTGGCCCCCCTTGACCCGGACGCCCGGCCTGATGCCGTCGGCCACCGAGTCGAGGTGGCCGCCGAGGTAGCGGACGCCGTCGTCACCGATGATCGTGACGAACCTGCCCTCGCGGTCGGCCCCCGCGTCCGTGGCCGGGCTCCACCGGTTCTGCAGGTTCACCTCGTCCACGACCCCGTCGACGGGCGCCACGAACGCGCATCCCTGCCCGGCCCAGATCGTCGTCTTGGGCAGCACGAGCAGCTTGCGCTGGTAGGTCGTCTTGCAGTCCTTCACGGGGAACGTGTAGGTGTGTTTCGACAGCTTCGGCGGCGGCACCTTGACCGGGTCCTCGCCCTCGGGCGGCTGCTCGGCCGCCTGGTGCTCGGGGGTCGGGCTGGGGATCGTGGCGGTGACCGCCGGGGTGCCCGTGATCGGGGCCGTGGTGGGCGAGCCGGCGCTGACCCCCGCCAGCCCTGTCGTCTGGGTGCAGGCACCGGTCAGCAGCACGGCGCCCGTGACGGCCGCCCATCGTCCGATATGCCCCGATCGCATGATCTCCACCCGTGTCACCGTTTCCACCGACAACCTTTACCTTTGTAGCCGACCGGGGGACCTCGCATAACCGCTTTCCCCCTTTAGCAGCCCAGAGGTAACCCTCGCCTTCCTCCCCGCTTGCCATGCCGGGGACACCCGAGGAGGCGGGAACCGTCGGTGGGGCCGAATAGACTCACCGGCGTGGCTGGCCGGATCCGTGATGTCGACATCGCGCTCGTACGCGAGCGTTCACCCATCGCCGACGTGATCGGCGAGCACATCCAGTTGCGCAACGCCGGAGGGGGCAACCTCAAGGGGTTGTGCCCGTTCCATGACGAGAAGAGCCCGTCGTTCAACGTCACCCCCGAGCGCGGGATGTTCTTCTGCTTCGGCTGTTCCGAAGGCGGCGACGTGATCACGTTCGTCGAGAAGATCGAGCACCTGTCGTTCGGCGAGGCCGTCGAGCGGCTGGCGCAGCGGGCCGGGATCCAGCTCCAATACGAGCAGGGCGGCTACGTCCCCAGGCGCGACCACGGCGAGCGGGCCAGGCTGATCGAGGCGCACCGGGTGGCGGCCGAGTTCTACGCCGACAGGCTGATGGCGCCCGACGCGGCGCCCGGGCGGCGGTTCCTGTCGGAGCGCGGGTTCGAGCGGGCCGACGCGGAGATGTTCGGGGTCGGCTACGCGCCCGCCGAGTGGGAGGCGCTCAGCCGCCATCTCCTGGGGCGCGGGTTCAGCGCCGACGAGCTGGTGAAGGGCGGGCTGGTCAAGGAGGGGCGGCGGGGGCCGATCGACCGGTTCCGGGGGCGGCTGATCTGGCCTATCCGGGATGCTACGGGCGATGTGATCGGCTTTGGTGCACGGAAGTTGCTTGATTCCGATGATGGCCCGAAATATCTGAATACGCCTGACTCGCCGCTTTACAAGAAGAGCCAGGTGCTTTATGGCATTGATCTTGCGAAACGGGAGATCTCCAAGCGGGCGCAGGCGGTGATCGTCGAGGGATACACCGACGTGATGGCCTGCCATCTCGCCGGGGTGCCGACCGCCGTGGCCACCTGCGGCACCTCGTTCGGCGAGGAGCACATCAAGATCCTGCGGCGGTTCCTGCTCGACCAGGCCGAGTTCCGGGGGGAGGTCATCTTCACCTTCGACGGCGACGCGGCGGGACAGAAGGCGGCGCTGCGGGCGTTCGCCGACGAGCAGAAGTTCGTCACGCAGACGTACGTGGCGGTGCAGAGCGACGGGCTCGATCCGTGCGATCTGCGCATCAAGCAGGGCGACGCGGCCGTTCGGGATCTGATCGCGAGCCGGGAGCCGCTGTTCCAGTTCGCGATCAGGAGCACGATCTCCCGCTACGACCTGCGCAGCAACGAAGGCAAGATCGCCGCCCTCGACGCCGCCGCGCCGATCGTGGCCGGGATCAAGGACGTGGGGCTGCGCAAGCGCTACGCCATCGACCTGGACCGGTGGCTGGGGTTCATGGACGAGCGGTTCGTCATGCAGCGCATCTCCGAGGTGTCCGGCGCCCAGCAGGGCCGCCGCCAGCGCGCGCCCCAGGCGGCGCCGCTCGACCCGAGCGTGCGCGTCGAGGGTGAGCTGCTCAAACTGGCCGTGCAGCGCCCGGCTCTGCTCGGGCCCCGCTTCGACGCGCTCGACCCGCAGGCCTTCACGGCTCCCGACCACGTCGCCCTGCACAAGGTGATCACCGCGGCCGGCGGCCTGACGGCGGCCGGGCACGGCGGGCGCGAGTGGGTGGACCGGCTGCTGGAGCACGCGCACGAGGAGGGGGCGCGGGGGCTGGTGACCCGGTTCGCGGTGGAGCCGATCCAGGCCGACACCCACGCCGAGGAGCGCTATGCCGGGGCGATGCTGGCGGCCATCGAGGCCATCGCGGTGGATCGGGCCATCGCGCAGGTGAAGTCGCGGATCCAGCGGTTGAATCCGGTGGAGGAGCAGCAGGAGTACAACAAGCTGTTCGGGGAGTTGGTGGCGCTGGAGCAGCAGCGCCGGGTCCTGCGCGACCGCGCCGCCGGAAGCTGACCTCCCGCCCGGGGCGAGGGCGGTGCCTGTCCCGGCTCATCGGCCCCGCGCCCGGTCACGGTGAGCACGTGGGCCGCGACGTGGCGGAGCGCGGAACCCCCTCGGCGGGGTGCATCCCGCTGCCCGTTGGTAACAGTTCGGCCGCGATCACAAGCGGCAAACCAGGGTGGTTGACCAGGAAATTTGGTGCGGTCCAACATGCGACAAAGCGGGCGGACAACGCCATCCGGGCAGCGAAAGAGTTGCGTCCGACCTGAGAGCGTCGCCGGGCGCGTGAATCCAGACCGCGTAATTGACTTTACTTTCCTGATCAAACTCGGGCTAAACCTTATAGCGATCTCAATTCGGTAAGGACGATCGTCTTACCTTCGGTGACAAAAATGGGTCTGCCATTTGATGGAACCAATACTGCAGACTGTCTCCCGTGGGTGCATCGGTGCTGCCAAGCGGGCCGCCATCGGTAGATCAGGTGGCGGACCTCGTCGCGAAGGGAAGGGAGCGCGGAAGCGTAACCGTCGATGACGTCGCAGCCGCGCTTGACCGATCAGAGTTGCCGTCCGACGCGCTGGAACGCGTCGTGCGGATGCTCGCCGAGAACGGCGTGGAGGTCCTCGAGCCCCAGGGCGACGAGGAGTCCACCCGCGCCGATGAGGAAGACGTAGGCAAGCGGGCGCCGACCAGCGATCTTGTCCGTATTTATCTGCGGGAGATCGGCCGTGTGCCACTGCTGACCGCCGAGGAGGAGGTGGAGCTCGCCAAGTCGATCGAAGCCGGCCTGTTCGCCGAGGACAAGCTGGCCAACGGGGTCTCGCGTCTGGCCTTCCCGGAGTTCAGGGAGCTCGTCTGGCAGGGCACCCGAGCCAAACAGCGGCTCATCGAAGCCAACCTGAGGCTCGTGGTGTCGATCGCCAAGCGGTACGTGGGCCGCGGAATGTTGTTCCTGGACCTGATCCAGGAGGGCAACCTCGGGCTCATCCGGGCAGTCGAGAAGTTCGACTATACGAAGGGCTACAAGTTCTCCACCTACGCCACCTGGTGGATCAGACAGGCGATCACCCGGGCGATCGCCGACCAGGCTCGTACGATCCGCATCCCGGTGCACATGGTGGAGACCATCAACAAGCTCGTCAGGGTGCAGCGCCAGCTCCACCAGGACCTCGGCCGCGAGCCGATCCCCGAGGAGATCGCCAAGGAGATGGATCTCCCTGTCGATCGCGTGGTGGAGATCCAGCGCATCGCCCAGGAGCCCGTGTCGCTGCAGTCGCCGATCGGCGAGGAAGACTCCGACCTCGGAGACTTCATCGAGGATGCCGACGCTGTCGTGCCCATGGAGGCCGCGGCCTTCATCATGCTGCAGGACCAGCTCGACGACATCCTCGCCACGCTGTCCGACCGCGAGCAGCGCATCATCCAGCTCCGCTTCGGCCTGGCCGACGGGCATCCACGCACGCTGGAGGAGGTGGGCAGGGAGTTCGGCGTCACGCGGGAGCGCATCCGCCAGATCGAGTCGAAGACGCTGGCCAAGCTCCGCCACCCGACGCGCGCGCAGATGTTGCGGGACTACCTGGACTGACCCCGCGAAGCACGTGGCCGCCGGCCCGGGAGGCACCTAGCCGCCCGGGCCGGCGTCGTTGTCAGGAGCAGCCCTCGAACTGCGGTACCGCGATCGTGGTGAACTTCAGCCCCGATTTGGTGAACCACTTGCGCAGCAGTTTCTCCGCCGTCCCGTCCTGGTACATGTCGGTGATCGCCCGGTTCACCGCCTCGCACCCGGGCACGTCGCCCCTGGCCATCCCGATCCCGCTGCGCTGCTCGTTGAACTGCGCGTTGGCCAGCCGCAGCCCCGAGCCGTCCTGCTCGGCCAGGCCGGCCAGGATGACGTCGTTGGTGGTGACCGCGTCCACCTGGCGGCCCTTCAGCGCCGCCAGGCACTGCTTGTAGTCGGGGAACGGCACGACCTGCGCCGCCACCCCCCGCTCCGCCACGACCCGCTGGGCCGCGTTCGAGCCCTCGACCTCGCAGATCCTGCGGCCCTTGAGGTCGCGCACGTTCGCGATCGTCTCGCCGGGCCGGGTCAGGATGTCCTGGTAGGAGATGTGGTACGGCCCGGCGAACAGCACCCTCCGCTTGCGTTCCTGGTCGATCGTGAACGTGGCCACCACCAGGTCGGCCCGCCCGTTGCCGAGCACCTTCTCCCGGTCGGCGGCCAGCACGCCGAGGAACGTCGCCTCCTTGCCGAGCTTGTCGGCGACGTAGCGGGCCACGTCCACGTCGAAGCCCTCGAACGTGCCGTCGGACTTGCGGAACCCGACCGAGGGCAGGTCGGAGCGGACCCCGATGACGAGCCGATCCTTGTCGAGGATCGACTCGTCCCCGCCCATCCCGCAGCCCGTGACCGCCATCGCGGCCAGGGCCAGCACCACCGCCAGCACCCGCTTCACCGGTACTCCTTGAGTCGTGGCCACACCCCGGCGATCACCAGCACCCCGATCGCGCCGATGGCGTAGGGGAGCAGCCGCCACAGGTTGTCCAGCGCGCCCTCGCCGGTCTCGATCGCCCGCCGGAACACGTTCTGGTGCGTGTCCGCCAGCGCCACCAGCGCCCGGTCGTAGGAGGCGAACGCCGTCGTGACCTTCTTGAGCCGCGCCTCGACCGCCTCGTCGGTCCGGCCGCTCGTGGCGAGCTCGCGGAAGGCGGTGTCGGCGTTCTGGAAGTCCCGGTACGCCCGGAACACCGCCTCCCCCTGCCGGCCGACGATCTCCGGCCCCAGCATGCCGAGGAAGTCCTTCGACCCCTTGGCCACCGCCTCGTGGTAGGTCCGCAGGTTGCCCGCGTCGTAGTAGATGACCGACATCGACTTGTCCAGGAACGTGTGCTCGTAGGTGTCGGCCCGCTCCTTGTCCAGCAGGTAGCGGCTCTGGTCGCCCTGCATGCTGTTGCTGATCGCCCGGGCCTTGGCCAGGGTCAGCACCGAGTCGAACCCGGCCGCCTCGGCCGTACGCAGGGCGGCCTCGTCCTGCGCGAGCACGGTCAGCCCGAAGAACAGCGCCACCGCGGTCGTCACCGTGGCGACCAGCAGCGCGGGCCCGAACACCCGGCGGAAGCGCCGCGCCAGGAAGACCTGCAGCCAGATCAGGCACCCCAGGGCGAGCATCCCGGCGAGCAGCACCGCGACCCGGACGAGCGGCACGATCACCGCCTTCTCGTCGTAGGTGGCGCGCACGATCGTGCCGCTCTCCAGGGTCAGGTTGTACGCCTGCGGCAGCAGCACCAGCCGCATCAGGTCGGTGGCCTGGCGGTAGGTCCGCACCACCTCCTGCGGCGGCGGCCCGGGCGCATGCCCCGACCGCTCGTCCAGCAGCAGCGCCTGCCCGGCCAGCCGCTCGTACTCGCCGAGCCCGTCGAGCACGGACTGCACGGTCGTGCGCTCCGCCTGGTTGTCGCCCGACAGCTCGAACGCCTTCAGCAGCGCCCGGTTGGCCTCGCGCCGCTGCGCCGCGTACTGGGCGAGCGCCGCCCGGCGTTGCTCCGGGTACGCCTGGCCCATCACGAGCACGTTGGCCACCTGCGCGTCCATGTCGCTCAGCGCGAGGTAGAGCCCGGCGGTGGCGACCACCTGCGGGCCGGCGTCGCGGCCGATGACCCGTAGCCCGTCGCGGGCGCTCGCGCTGCCCACCGCGAGCGCGGCGAAGAGCAGGGCCAGCGAGGCGACCGTGACGCCGGAGATGACGCGGATCCTGCCGGGCACGCTCCGGCGCACCGCCACGGGGGCGGGCCGGGTCTGCACCACGGTCACGGGGTGCCCTCCCTGATGATGATGACGGTCCACGCGCCCAGGTGGATGCGGTCGCCGGGGCCGACCCGGACGGGCACGTTCACCTTGAGCGGCCGGCCGTTCACCTGGGTGCCGTTGGACGAGCCGGGGTCCACCACCAGCCACGAGCCGTCCGGCTGGGACAGCAGCACGGCGTGCAGGTGCGAGACGCCCGGGTCCTCCGGCGGTCCGGTCAGGTCGATCTCGGGCGCCAGGTTCCTGGCCCGGCTGCGCCGCCCGATGCGCACCTGCTCGCCGTGCAGCGCGAACGACCGCTCCGGGCAGTACGGCGGGAAGGCCACCGCGTCGGCGTCCGGCCCGCCCTCGGCGATGACCTTCTCGTAGTACGTACGGTCGGCCGCGGTGACCGCCTCCCACTGGGCACCCGTCACGGGGACCTGGACGGGGGCGGCGCCGCTGTAGTCGTGGCCGCACACCTCGCAGAACTGCCCGGCGCGCGGCGTCTGGCAGATCGGGCAGCTCTCGGCGCCCGCCGGCGGCTGAGCGTGGGCCTGTGCCTGTGATTGAGGCTGGGGCTGGGACGAGGGCTGGGGCTGGGGGTGGGGCTGGGGCGTCCCGGCCATCTGGGTGCCGCAGACATCGCAGTAGTCGTCGGCGCCCGACGGATGCCCCTGCGGGCAGGTCGCCATCAGCTTCCTTCCTTGCGCAACCGGCTCGTCCGCACGGAGCCGGTGTCGAGCTCGATCTCGTCGGCCTTGTCCACGTTCCGGCGCAGCCGGGCCGTGCCGGTGGCCGGATCGACCTCCACCACCTTCTCCAGCAGCCGGGCGGTGTCCTCTCGTCCCGAGTCGGCGGCGATCTGCCGCGCCTTGGCCAGGCGGGCGGTCGCGGTGTCGACGTCGCCCATGGCCCGGGCGCTGAGCCCGTCCTGGATCAGCTCGTGCAGCTCGGCCTGGCCGGTGTAGTGGGCGACCTTCCCGTTGATGCGGGTGGACGCCGCCAGGTCGTCGGTCCACTGGGCCAGCACGTTGCCGCTGGCCACGACCTCCTGGGTGTCGGGGCGGACGAGCTTGACCCACCCGGCCCTGATCTCCTGCCCGATCTGCCCCTGCGGCACCTCCACGCAGACGTGGTATTCGCGCTCCTCCGCGCCCCAGGACCCGGTCGGGTAGTCGCCGGTCAGCGGGTTGACGTCGGTACGCTTGCCGGTCAGGTCGAGCAGCGTGGGGGAGACCTGCTTGACGAACTTCAGCGTCGCGGTCTGCGGCACCCACACCCGCAGCGACAGCTCGGCCACGGTCTTGCTCATCGACGTCTGCGTGAGCCGGCGGAAGAACTCCGGCAGATCCCCCTGGTTACGGACGAAGTCGAACGTGCCGAGCATCGCCTCGGCCACCTTCCGCAGCTCGGCCGGCACCCAGTCGTCGCCGACGCCCAGGCAGTCGGCCACGAACTTACCGCTCCACCCCGACAGCACGGAGGCGAACACCTCGGGGCGCTCGTTGTTCTGGCCGTCGGTCATGAGCAGCGCGTGCCTGATCGCCGAGGGATGCGCGGTCAGCAGGTGGCCGGCCAGCTTGATCCACTCGCCCATGGCGGTGCCGCCGTGCGCGCTCAGCCGGCTGATGGCCCGCTCGGCCTCCGCCCTGGTGGCCGGGCTGGCCTTGACCAGGTTGGCATGACCGCCGGGGTAGACGACCCTGGCCGACTCCGTACCGGCGATCACCGCGAAGTGGACGCCGTCGCGCAGGGTCTGCACGGCGGTCGCGGCCGCCTGCCTGGCCTCGCGGATCTTGCTGCCGCTCATCGAGCCCGACGTGTCAATGATGATCACCTCGGCCGCCTCCGCAGGGGCCGCCTGGACGGTCGCGCCGCCGGTCGAGCCGACGGTGAGGATGGCGTGCACCTCGCGGCCGTCAAGGGGGAGGTACTTGTTCTGGTCGATGTTCAGCGTGAAAGCGGGCTGGTCACCCATGCGACTCTCCTAGGGGGATCAAAGCAATCGTCACGTTGTCCTGGCCGCCGGAGTCCAGCGCGTGGCGCAGCATCTCGCGGGCCATCTCGATGGGGGTGCCGGAGGCGGGGAAGGCGTAGCCGTCCAGGTAGCGCCACAGGCCGTCGCTGCAGACGAGCAGCAGCCCGGCGCCCTGCGGGTCGAGGGTGCGCACGTGCAGGCCGACGTCGCCGGCGTCGGCGCCCAGCCAGGCGGTGATCTCGCCGGTCTCCACCACGTCGTCCTCGGTCAGCAGGGTGCCGCCGGGCAGCAGGTACGCACGCGTGTCGCCGGCCCAGCCGAGCGTGACCCGGCCGTCCCGGCCGACCACGGCGGAGACGTACGTGCAGGCCGGGGCGTCGTCCACCGAGGTGGCCAGCTTGGCCACGGCCCGGCCCGCCAGCTCGAACGCCTCCTCCTGCGGCACCCCCCTGGCCAGTGCCGCGACCGCGGTCTCGACGGCCACCGCGGACGCCTCGTCGGCCCTGGGCGAGCTGCCCACGCCGTCGCACACCACGGTCACGACCGAGCCGTCCGCCTCGACCAACGCCATCGCGTCCTCGTTGCGGCTGCGCCGCAGGCCCTTGTCGGTCACCGCCGCCGCGCCGCCGGCCAGCACCGTCTCGGCATGGTCCCGGCCGGTGGGCTGGCGCGCGCCGCACCGCTCGCAGTAGCCCTCTGCGTCGACGGCCGCCGCGCCGCAGGAGGCGCACGCCGGGGCGCCCAGGGTGTGGCCGCACGCCTCGCAGTAGATTTCGCCCGCCAGCACGGGCGCCTCGCACACGGGGCAGGCCGCCCGCGGGGTGAGGTCCTGGCCGTCCATCACAACCACGTCCTCGGTCGTACGGCGTTCGCCTGGTCGATGAGCGCGTGGCGCTCTTGGCGTGAATGCGCGCCGGAGGCCAGCTTCCGGTAGATGCCCTCCAGCCGCCGGCGCAGGGCCGGCTCGGTGAACGGCACCCCGGCCACCGTCAGGTTCGCCCGCACCGGGCTCCCGCCGATGTGCGTCACCGCCGACTCCAGCAGCTCGGCGATGAGCAGGTCGCGGCGGCGCGCGTCGAGGTCGCCCTGGCCGGTCACGCGGTCGACCGCGCGGATCAGGTCGTCGGGCGTCGCCGTGGCCGGGTCGGGCCGCCGCGCCACCGAGGCCGCCAGCGCCACCTGCGCCGCCACCCGGTAGACCGACGAGGCGGGCACCTCGTCCAGCACGCTCATCCGGCCCAGCCTGGCCAGCCCGAACGCCGCGCTGACGTAGGAGCGGTCGGTGCGCCAGACGAGCTCGTACCAGGAGGTCGCCGGCTTGCCCGCGCATTCCAGCGCGAACGCCAGCGCCAGCTTGGGCGCCGCCTCGCCGGGCACCTGCGACAGGCACGCGTCGAACATCGACACCGCCTGGTCCGCCTGTCCGGTGGCCAGCGCGTGCACCCCGCGGTACCAGGTGACCCGCCAGTCGCCCGGCAGCACCCCGTCCAGCTCGTTCAGCGCGGCCGGCGTCTCCGCCGCGCCCGCCTCGGCCAGCAGCCTGACCCGCATCAGCTTCGTCTCGGGAGTCTGCGGCAGCGCGGCGAGCTGGTCGATCAGCCCCCTGCCGTCGCGCCCGAGCAGCCCGGCCAGCGAGCCGGCGGCCGGGTCGGCCGGATCCACCAGCGGCACCGGCAGCGCGGCCGCCACCGCCACCGGGTCGAGCGGCCCGAACACCTGGCCGCCGTCCTCCGACAGCGCGGTCCCGACCGCGCCGCGCTCCGGCCCGAACAGCGTCGAGAGCGCCGGGTACGGCACCCCGTCCTCCAGCGCGCTGACCTCGCGCAGCACGCCGATGAGCTGCTCCTCCATCTCCCACGCGCTCTGGAACCTGTCGGCCGGGTTCGCCGCGGTCGCCTTGCGCAGCAGCCGGGTGAACGACGGGTGCCCGCAGTCCACCGGCAGCGGGTTGGCCTTCCCGCCCGACGCCGGGCTGAACCCCGAGGTGGCCAGCACCGCCAGCGTCCTGGCCACGGTGTAGAGGTCGGAGGCCACCGACGACGGCTGGCTGCTCAGCTCGGGCGCGTGGTAGCCGGTCGTGACCCACGACGAGCCCACCGGCGAGCCGAAGGGCTGCACGGCGCCCAGGTCGATGAGCTTGAGCCGCTTGCCGACCCGGATCACGTTCGCCGGCTTGAGGTCGCAGTAGACCAGGCCGTTCTCGTGCAGGTAGCCGAACGCCTGAAGGATCTCCCTGCCGTACAGCAGGACCTCGCGCAGCGGCAGCGGGCCCTGGCGGCGCAGCTCGTGCAGCGACTGGCCGCCGATGTACTCCATGACGATGTAGCCGAGCCCGGCCGAGCGCTGGAAGTTGAAGATCTTGACGATGTTGGGGTGGTCGACCGTGGTCAGGAACTTCCGCTCGGCCTCCGCCGCCGCCAGCGCCTCGGCGTCCATGGTGTTGAGCAGGCCCTTGAGCACCACCCACCGGCCGTCGAGGTTCTCGTCGGAGGCCAGGTAGATCCAGCCGAGACCGCCGTGCGCCAGGCAGCCCAGCACCCGGTACTGGCCCGCCACCAGGTCGTCCTTGCCCAGCTTGGGGGTGAAGGAGAACTGGGTACGGCAGTGCGGGCAGAACCCGTCCGTCAGCCCCGGCCGCCCTTCGCGGGAGCGCCCCACCGGCTGCCCGCACGCCGGGTTGGCGCAGTACCTCTTCTCCTCGGGGACCTCGGGGTCGGCCATCACGGCGGTGGCCGGGTCGCGGTAGGGCACCGACGGCAGGTCGGCGATGGTGGCCAGCACGCCGGCCCGCGACCTGCCGCTGCTCGCCGGGGAGCTCATCGACCTGCCCGCCGGTTGGGTCCGGAAGGGCTCCGACGACGGGCCGGACGCCTGGGTGGATGTCTGGGCGGGCACCTGGGCGGGCACCGGCGGTGAGACCTCGGCGTGGCCGCAGAGGTCGCAGTAGCCGTCCTCGATCGTCCCCGTGCAGCCCGGCTGCGCGCAGCGGGTCATCGCTTACCTCCGTGGATCGCGCGCTGGTAGTTCTCGACGGCCGCGGCCGCCGTCGTCAGATCGCAGGGCGCGCTCCACAACAGCACGCGCGCCCGTTCGTACAGCTCCGATGTGGCCGGGTCCTCGGCCAGGCCCTTGCGCACCGCCATCACCTGGCAGGCGCCGAGCCGCCCGCGCAGCTCGTCACGGCGGCCGACCAGCCCGTACAGCGCCTTGGCGGTGGCCTGGGCCTGCTCGGCCGCCTGGCGGGCCTCGCCCTCCAGCGCCGACAGCCGCTTGGCCCGCAGCACCCAGGCGTCGGCCGAGGCGTCGAGCGCGTCCAGCCCGGCGGCCAGCGCGTCGACCCGGCTGCGCGGCCGGGCCTGGGGCGGCAGGGCGATCTTGACCACGACCGCGCCGTGGGCCAGCCTGGCCTCGCTCTCGGCCGCGCGCACCCGGTCCAGCGCGGCCACCAGGTCCTCGCGGCGCCTGGCGTACTCGCTCTTGACCACGACCGCCAGCTCGGCCTCCGCGCGGGAGCCGGCCAGCAGGCGGGCCAGCCGGTCGAGGTCCTGCTCGACGGCCGCGCCGAGCGGGTCCTCGACCACCGTCGCGCGCAGCCGCTTCAGCTCCGCCTCCTGGCCGCCCAGGTCGGCGGCCTCGCCCAGCTCGCGCTCCAGCTCACGGATCCGGCGCAGGTCGGCGTCGGTGTCGTCGAGGCGGGGCAGCACGGCGTTCCACACCGCGTCGATGTCGTTGAGCGTCGCCGTGACCTCGCGGAAGGCGGCGTCCATCCGGGCCACGGTCTCGTCGAGCGTCAGCCGCTGGTCGGCCTGGGGGAGCAGCGAGCGCTGCTCGACCGGCTTGGCGGCCGCCCGCACCACCACGGACGTGCCCGCCAGCAGCTCGGTGAGCCGGGCGAGCTGGTCGGCGCCCATCCGGGTGCGGGCCGCCCTGACCTGCTCGGCGTCGCGCAGCACCGCGCGGTAGGCGTCGTACAGCGACCACAGACCGGCCAGGGACTCCTGCGCCGCGGCCCAGCGCCGTTCGGTCGCGCCGCGTAAGGAGGCTCCCTTCAACAACTGGTAGGTCGTGTGGGATTCGAGATCGAGCAGGTCGCCGGAGATACGATCGCGTTCGTCGGCTCGAGCGCGCAGCGCATGCTCCGCGCCTTCCCTGCTCATTGGTGGTCCCAGGCTCATCACGCTCCCCGTGAAGAGGCCCCCCGATGCCCCCGTTATACCGCCTCAACGGCGGGTCTGAGGGCTTTAGTTCCTTTGGCTCGGGGGTTCCCCTGACTTGTCCCTGATTCAACCCCGCCTCGCCTGCAAACGGCTTAACGATCTCTTAGCGTTGCAGGCATGGGACGCATACTTCTGATCATCGCGGCCGTCGTCGCCGCGCTCGTACTGCTCGGCCCCCTCGTGGGCTTCGCCCTCACGCTGCTCAAGTGGGGTCTCATCATCGGCGCCGTGGTGCTGGGCGTCATGCTCCTGTCGAAGTGGGCCAAGAGGACATAGCTTCCTGAGGCATCCCCAGTCATAGTTGGGTGATGGAGGCGCGGCCGGCGGTTGACGATGCCGCGCTCGGGCGTGAGGCGCTGGCCGTGCTCGAGGCGAACTGGACAGGCACTGGCACCGTGCCCGCACCAGGGCTCTATCCACACCAATGGAGCTGGGACTCCGCGTTCGTCGTCATCGGCCTGGCCAGGCACCGGCCGGACCGGGCCCGCGACGAGCTGCTCAGCCTGCTGCGCGGGCAGTGGGCGACCGGGATGGTGCCGCACATCGTCTTCCACACGCGCGAGGCGTACTTTCCGGGGCCCTCCGTGTGGCGATCGCAGGAGCACGCCGCCGCGCCGCACGTGCTCACCTCCGGGCTCACCGCGCCGCCGCTGCACGCGCTGGCGCTGTGGTGGCTCTACCGGCACACCGGCGACGCCGCGTTCGTCAGGGAGGCGTACCCGGCGCTGGCCGCCCAGCACGCCTACCTCGCCTCGGCCCGCGACCTGGGCGGCGCCGGGCTGGCCGCGATCGTGCATCCCTGGGAGTCGGGCATGGACGACAGCCCGGCCTGGGACGAGCCGCTGAACGCGCTGCCGGTCATCCGGTACGGCTACCGCAACGTCGAGATGGAAGAGCGCCACCCCGACAGTGACCACGACCGCTACGTCTGGCTGGCCATGCGCTACCGCGACGCCGGCTACAGCCCCGAATACCTGCGCGACGAGCACCCGTTCGCCATCGAGGACCCCATGTTCAACGGGATCTGGCTGGCCTCCTGCCTGGCCATGGCGGAGCTGGCGCCGCTGGCCGGCGCCGATCCCGTGCCCATCGCCGAGCACGCCGAGCGCATCCGGCAGGCCCTCCTCGACCGCCTCTGGGACGGCTGCTTCTACGCCAGGGACCTGCGCGCGGGGCGGCTCATCCGGGTGTGCACCGTCGGCGCGTTCGGGCCGCTGCTGGACCCGGGGCTGCCCACCGACCGCCTGCACGCCGCCGTGGAGGTGCTGGAGTCGGCCAGGTTCATGGGGGCCACCGGCTATCCCGTGCCGAGCTGCGAGATCCGCGCCGCCCAGTTCGACCGTACGCGCTACTGGCGCGGCCCCTCCTGGGTGAACACCAACTGGCTGCTGCGCAGGGCCGCCGCCGTGCACTCGCTCGACCAGCTCGGCCAGCAGCTCACCAACGGCACCCTGAGGCTGGTCCGGCAGGCCGGTTTCCGCGAGTGCTTCGACCCCTTCGACGGCAGCGGGCGCGGCTGCCGGGACTTCTCGTGGAGCGCGGCGCTCACCCTCGACCTGCTCGCCGATACGGTGGTGGAATGAGCCTTTTCCGCCGCCTGCCCGCCGACGTGCGCAAGTCCCTGACCATCGAGCAGGGGGAGCGGGTGCTGACCTTCGCCGCGGCGAATGACGGTTTCGTGGTGGCCACGAACCTCGCGCTCCACCTGTCGGACGGGACGCGGGTGCCGTACGAGAACATCGACAAGGCGTCGTGGGACGAGGAGGGGGTGCGCGTGCTGACCATGGACGGTGTCCGGCACTTCGAGCGGATCTCCGAGCCGCGGATGTTGCCCGAGACCGTGCGGGAGCGCGTCAACTCCACGATCGTGGTGAACAAGCACGTCAGCCTGCCCGGAAGGGGCGGGGTGCGGCTGGTGGCCCGGCGCCGGCCGGGCGGCGAGATGCTCGGGTGGACGTTCGTCTTCGACGACGGGCTCGACCCCGAGGACCCCGGCCTGCGCGCGCAGGCCGAGCAGGCCCTGGAGGGCGTGCGGCGCAGCATGGGCGTGTGACGTGTCCGGCCTCCGCACGTGACTTCGGGCACGTGACTTCGGGCACGTGACTTCGGGCACGTGACTTCGGGCACGTGACTTCGGGCACGTGACTTCGGCCTCCGCACGCCCATGCCCCGTCGTCAGTAGGGGATGCCGCTCTCGCGGGCCTTCTGGTCCACGGCGTCCTCGTCGGGCCAGCCGGTGCCGGTCTCGGGCTGGTGACCGTCGGAGTGGAGGAACGGGATCCGCTGCTGCAGCGTGTCCCCCATTTTCGTCCTGGCCATCCCGGCGAACTTCGACGCCTGCGCCCCGACCACCCCGGCCACTTCCTGCACCCGGGGGTTGTCGGCGACGCGCTGCGCCGTCCGCTTGATCTGTTCATACCGTTCGCGGCCGGCCCGGCTGCCCAGCACGTAGCCGATGGCCAGACCAACAGCGAATGTCATCCGATAACGCATTTTGCACCTCCGCTGTCTCCGGGCCTACCCCGCTCGCGATGCGACACGCACTCCCGGAGTGCGCTAATCTATTCCTGCGCACAGCGAAGGGGCCTAGCGGCCCCGGCGAAGTGGGCAAACAACTCAATCCCGCGTAGCTCAACGGCAGAGCAGCCGGCTGTTAACCGGCAGGTTATAGGTTCGAGTCCTATCGCGGGAGCATGACATGCGAGGCCCTTCCCGGGTTCCGGGAGGGGCCTCTTTCGTGTGGTCGCGGTTGTCCCCGGCGGCGTACCTGAAGATCTCTTCGGCTGTCTTAAGGCTCGCTTCAGGCGCGGCGCGGCACTCTCGGGAGCGTCGAAATCGTCTCGGGGAGGAGATCCCAATGGTGAAGCGACGTCTCGCGATCGTCGCCACGGCGGTCGTGCTCGGGCTGGGTGGTATGGCCGGGTCCGCGCTGGCGGACGACGGGCCGGTCAGGGTGCACGGCGGGCACGGCGAGAAGGTCAAGGTGCACGAGCCGGGCAAGCCGGTGCCGTACAGCGGCAGGCTCACGTGCTGGACGAGTGACGGCGAGGCCGTGAAGTTCTCCAAGGCCAAGGTCGCCGAGCTCGTCGACGAACGGTTCATCGAGCCCGAGCTCGCCGAGACCGTCGTCGAGGACGGCGTCATGGTCGTGCCCGCCGACCGGCTGGCGATCAGCGTTCCGGCCGGAGAGCTGCCGGCGAAGGTGCGGGGCAAGGTGGCGGGCAAGCGCTGGCACCACAAGCGCGTCATCCACCTCACGTGCGTGTGGGACGACGTCGTCAAGAGGTGACCTTTCCGGGGCGGGCGTCTCCGAGAGTCTCGGGGGCGTCCGCCATTTCACGCTATGTAATGTGATGATCACACGTTTTTTGATTCGCGGGACAAGACAGGCCGGGGCGCGGAAAAATGGGAGCTCCGGTCGCTCGCGTGGCCGGAGCCGCGGGAAGTCGTGACGGTGGCGAGGAGAGGGCGCCATCACCAGGACGTGTCGCCGACCCGGAATCGGCGGGACGATCCGTGACGGAGAAGTGCTGGTTGCCGCGTGCCTACCTGGATCAGGTCCCTTCGTCCCTTCGACGCGCTCGCCGCCCAGGCGGTGATCGAGCGCACCACCGACCTCCGCGAGGCGGAGCGCTTCATCAAACTCTTCCACGCCGAGAACCCTTCCGCCGGAGGCCTGTACGCCCGCCTGCGCGACATCGCCAGGGACGTGGCCCGTTACGGGACCTACACGCACACGTACGAGGAGCTGGAGTTCGGGGCCAGGGTGGCCTGGCGCAACAGCAACCGGTGCATCGGGCGGTTGTACTGGCGCTCGCTGAAGGTGCGCGACCGCCGGGAGGTGGGCTCGGCCGAGGGGGTGGCCCTCGAATGCGTGGCCCACCTGCGCGAGGCCACGGGCAACGGCAAGCTCAGGCCCGTCGTCACCGTCCTGCCCCCCGACACCCCCGCCCTGCGCGGCCCCCGGATCATGAACGACCAGCTCATCCGCTACGCCGGGTACCGCACCGCCGACGGCGTCGTGGGCGATCCGCGCAACGTGGCGCTCACGGAGACCGCCTCCGCCCTGGGGTGGCGTGGCCGGGGCGGCCGGTTCGACGTGCTGCCGCTCGTCATCCAGCCGCCGCTCGGCGACCCGCTCCTGTGCAACCTGCCTGGAGATGCCGTGCTGGAGGTGCCGCTGGTGCACCCCGACTATCCGTGGTTCGCGGAGCTGGGGCTGCGCTGGCACGCCGTACCGGCCATCTCGGACATGTGCCTGGAGATCGGCGGCATCTGCTATCCCTGCGCGCCCTTCAACGGCTGGTACATGGGCACCGAGATCGGCGCCCGCAACCTGGCCGACGAGGATCGGTACGACCAGCTCAAGGTGGTGGCGGAGCGGCTCGGGCTGAACACCTCCACCGAGCGGTCCCTGTGGCGGGACCACGCGCTGGTGGAGCTGAACGTGGCGGTGCTGCACTCGTTCGAGCTGGCCGGGGTGACGATGACCGATCATCACACGGAGTCGCGTCGCTTCCTGACGCACCTGGAGCGGGAGGAGAAGGCGGGGCGGGTCTGCCCGGCCGACTGGTCGTGGATCGTGCCGCCGCTGTCGGGCGGCGCCACGCCTGTCTTCCACCGCTACTACGACACCCGCGTCCTCACCCCCGCCTTTGTCCACCACCGCTGAGCCCGTCCCCGTTTCCGTCCGTTTCCGGGCAAGCCGCTCCTGCTTGCGCGGGGCCCCGTTGAGGTGGCTGGCGGCAGCGCGGGCAGAGCGATCAGGTGGGCGGCTGGGCGGGCAGAGCGGTCAGGGGTGGGGCTGGGTGGGCGGGGTCAAAGGTGGGGCTGGGTGGGGGCGGGGCTGGGGTGGTGAGGCGGGTGCGGAGGGTGGTGAGGTCGGAGGGGGACAGGCCGGCGGCGGTCAGGGTGGCTTCGATGTCGAGGGTTGCCAGCAGGGCCAGGATGACCTCGGACGTGGTGGTTCCGGCGGTGGTCAGGCGGGATTCGACGCGGAGGGCGTTGTCGGGCTGGCCGAGCAGGGCGTAGAGGGGGCGGAGGCGGGCGGCGGAGCGCTCGTAGTCGGCGAGGATGGTGGACGGCGCGACGCCGGCCAGCGCGAGCAGCAGGATGGCGATCAGGCCGGTACGGTCGCGGCCCGCCACGCAGTGCACCAGCACCCCGCCGGGCGGCGCCTGCGCGATGGCGCGCAGGGCGCGGGCGCAGCGGTCCGGCCAGCGTTCCAGGAACGGCCGCAGGTAGAGCGGTGTCCCGTACATCTCGCGGCCGGGGTCGTCTGGGCGGTCCAGGGGCACGCTGACGACGGTCATGCCGGGCGGCCGGTGGCCGGGGGCGGCGTGGTGCTCGCCGGGGGTGCGCAGGTCGACGATGGTGCGTACGCCGTGGGCCGCTGCCGCCGCCCATCCGGCCGGGGTGAGCCGGTCGGGAGTGTCGGAGCGCACCACCGCCCCCCAGCGCGTACGCCGCCCGTCCCCGGCCGGCAGGCCGCCCAGATCGCGTACGTTGTGGCACCCGTCCCACACCAGATCTCGATTCACCCGATCACCGTATCCTTGCCTTCCCGGCCTAGAACATGGTTCTGTTAGGGCATGGCGGAACTCGTGCTCTCGACGCTCGACGACCAGGGTGTGCTCACCCTGACCTTCAACCGGCCCGACACGCTCAATGCCTGGACCGATGCCATGGGACGGCGCTACTTCGACCTGCTGGCGGAGGCCGAGCAGGATCCGGGGGTGCGCGTCGTGGTGGTCACCGGCGCGGGCAAGGGGTTCTGCTCCGGGGCCGACTTCAAGACGCTGACCGCCATCCAGGGCGGCTCGTACGACGAGGTGCCCGATCCGCGCCCCAACACCTTCCCCACGACGATCCGCAAGCCGATCATCGCCGCCGTCAACGGGGCCTGCGCGGGGCTCGGCATGGTGCACGCGCTCGTCTGCGACCTCGTCTTCACGGCCGAGGAGGCCAAGTGGACGACGGCCTTCCCGCGCCGGGGGCTGGTCGCCGAGTACGGGCTCTCCTGGGTGCTGCCGCGCGTCATGGGGCAGCAGCGGGCGATGGACATCCTGCTGTCGGGGCGGGTGTTCACCGGGCGGGAGGCGTACGAGCTGGGGCTGGCCAACCGGGCGGTGCCGGGGGAGAGGCTGCTCGACGAGGTGCGCGAGTACGCCCGTGACGTGGCGGCGCACAGCTCGCCGGCCTCGATGGCGGTGATCAAGCGGCAGGTGTGGCACGACTGGGACGCCACGCTGGAGGAGTCGGCCAAGACGGCCACCCAGGAGATGATCGCCTCGTTCGGCCGGCCGGACTTCGCGGAGGGCGTCGCGAGCTTCCTGGAGCGTCGCCCGCCGAACTTCCCGCCCCTCTGACCTCGCGCCGGCCGGAGGTGGCTCCTCCGGCCCGGTACGTACGGGTCAGGCCAGGCGGCGGGCGCCGGGGGCCGGGGTGGCCGGGAGGAAGCGGGGGGCCTGGAAGCCGCGCTCGGCGTACGCGGCGGAGACCGACTCCTGGACGCTGTCCAGGCGCTCCACCGGCACCAGCGCGATCGCCGAGCCGCCGAACCCGCCGCCTGTCATCCGCGCGCCGCGCGCCCCGCCCTTGATCGACGCCTCCACGGCCACGTCCAGCTCGGGCGACGACACCTCGTACAGGTCCCTGAGCGACAGGTGGGAGGCGTTGAGCAGGGCGCCGATCTCCGTGACGGCACCCGCGCGCAGCAGGCCGACGAGGGCCTCCACGCGGTGGTTCTCCGTGACGACGTGCTCCGTGCGCTTGCGCTCGTCGCCCTTGAGCTGCGCCAGCGCCCCCGCGAGGTCTGTGACGTCGCGCAGGGCGGCGACGCCGAGCTTGCGGGCCGCCGACTCGCACTCGGCGCGGCGCTTGGCGTATTCGCCGCCCGCGTGCTCGTGGTGCACCTGCGTGTCGATGATGAGCATGCTCAGGCCGTGGGCGGCCAGGTCGAGCGGGATGTTGCGGGAGCCGAGCGAGCGGCAGTCGAGGAAGAGCGCGTGCCCCTCCTTGGACAGCGCCGAGGCGGCCTGGTCCATGATGCCGCAGGGCATGCCGACGAAGTCGTTCTCCGCCTTCTGGCTGAGCAGGGCGAGCTCCATGGGCGTCATGCCCAGGTCGTGCACGTCGTTGAGGGCCGAGGCGACGGACACCTCCAGGGCCGCGCTGGAGCTCAGCCCGGCGCCCTGCGGGACGTCGCCGTCGATCGCGATGTCGGCGCCCGAGACCCGGTCGCCGAGCATCTCGAGGACGCCGACCACGTAGCGGGTCCAGCCCTTGGACTCCTCGTGGGTGGCCATGGTGACCGGCTCGCCGGAGGAGGACTGGAGGGACAGCAGGCGGACGGTCCCGTCGGTGCGCGGCGTGAGAGCCGCCGTCACGCCCCACGGCACCGCGAACGGGAGCACGAAGCCGTCGTTGTAGTCGGTGTGCTCACCGATCAGGTTGACCCTGCCCGGCGCATGCCAGACGGTCTGGGGAGACGCGCCGAAGGCGGCACGAAAAGCTTCAACAACGCGCATAATCGAACACTCCTCAACAAAGGCCCGACCGTAGACTAGCGCCATGGAGGAGCTCCTGGATCCAGGGCTCGGTCAGGTCCGGGTGTTCCTGAAGAACGATGACAACAAACCGCGCAAGCTCAAGTACAACCTGGGCCATTCCCGGCTGTTGACCTTCGGCGGCGCCTACTCCAATCACATCAGGGCCGTGGCCGAGGCCGGGGCACGGCACGGGATCGAGACGATCGGGGTCATCCGGGGCGAGGAGCACCTGCCGCTGAACCCGTCGCTGGCCCGCGCGGTGGCCTGCGGCATGACGATCACCTACCTCGACCGGGCCTCCTACCGGCGCAAGCACACCGAGGAGGTGCTGGCCGGGCTGCGGGCGCGCTGGGGCGAGGACGTGACGATCCTGCCGGAGGGCGGGAGCAACGCGGCGGCCGTGCGGGGCTGCGCGGAGCTGCCGGGGGAGATCGACCCGGACGCGTACGACGTCATCTGCTGTCCGGTCGGGACCGGGGGGACGCTGGCGGGGATCTCGGCGGGGCTGCCGGAGGGGAAGCGGGCGCTCGGGTTCGCGGTGCTGAAGGGGGGTGGGTTCCTGGAAGGGGAGGTGGCCAGGTTGCAGAGGGAGGCATTCCGGCGTACGTGGTCGAACTGGTCGATCAACCTGGACTATCACTTCGGCGGGTACGCCAGGTCGACCCCCGCCTTGGACGGATTTATCGCGAAATATCGAGTCGAGCCGGTCTATGTGGCGAAGATGCTCTACGGAATCGTCGACCTCGCCCGGCAGGGAGCCTTCGCGCCCGGCACCCGCATCGTCGCCGTGGTCACCGGTCAGCCCTCCACACCGGTGGCCGTGTGAGCCGCCCCGACCGGCTTCGACTCCGGTGAGCCCCGCTGGCGCAGGTAGATCGACAGCACCACCATCGACAGCACGGCCAGCAGCTCCGACTGCCAGTTCTGCAGGCTGCGGTCCCAGAACTCGGGCGAGGTGATGTACGAGCCCCACGAGACCGGGTCGCGCAGGTCACCGAGCCGCTCGGCGTTGTACGCCGCCTGCCCCGCCACCGACTGCGCCAGCCACGACAGCAGGAAGATGGTCCCCATCACCAGGCCGAGCGAGTTGCTGAACAGCCACAGCCTGAACCCCCTGGCCCTGGCCCAGCGCGGGGAGTGGTCGCCGGCGTAGCGGCCGATCTGCTGGTCCTTGTCCGACTCCGCCCCGGCCATGTGCGGCTGCTTGGACTCCGGTGAGCCCTTCTGGACGAGCCAGACGGTGAGCATGATGAACAGGAAGAACTGCAGGTACTCCGACTGCCAGTTCTCCGCCACGTTCACCGCGTACGCCGAGGAGGCCACGTAGTGCAGGAGTGAGACGGGCTCGGCGCCCTCGGCCAGCTGCTGGTCGTTGAACTCCATCATCCCGGCCACCGCCTGCCCGCCCACGGCCAGCAGGAACATGATCAGGAAGGCCAGCGCCAGGGAGTTCTCCTTGAGCCACCTCACAACTTCGACCAGCCCAGCGTGTAGAACCCCGCCAGGCCGACCACGATCACCAGCATGGTCAGCGTGAACATCACGCGCATCAGTCATCCACCTCGCAGTCGTACGGGAGGTCGCGAACCGGCTCGCACCCCGCGGCCTTGATCCGCCAGCCGTCGGTGAAGCGGTGCAGGAAGAGCGTGTCGCCGGCCAGCCGTACCTGCGCCTCCTGGCCCCACACGCTCACCTCCGTGACCCGCCCGCCCGGGCCGAGCCGCAGCTCCCGCAGCGCGTCCGCGCAGGTCTGGCCGGGGTCGGGCAGCTTGTCGGCGGTCTTGCGGGCGAGCATCCCGCACGCGGCCTCCTCCTGATGGGCGGAGAGGGCGGCGTGGAAACGCTCGGCCGCCCGCGCGGGCGAGGCCGTGTCCACGGCGCAAGCGCTGACGACCAGGGCCGTCACCAGCACGACGAGCGGCGTTCTCATGGACCTCTGCTACCCACGGAAGGATCAGGCATGCTGGTGCGATGGATAGGACTGACACTCCCGACACATGGGACGAGCGCGCCACACTGCTCACTTTTCACGACTACGCGCGGGCCACGGTGGTGGAGAAGTGCAAGGGGTTGAGCGACGAGGACGCCAGGCGGGCGCCGCTGGCGACGTCACCGCTGATGACGATCTCGGGGCTGGTGAACCATCTGCGGTGGAACGAGCACTACTGGTTCGAGGTGATGTTCCTCGGTGGTGCGGACCGGGGGCCGTGGACGGAGAAAGATCCGGATGCCGAGTTCACGGTGGCGTTGGGGATGCCGCTGGCGGAGGTCGTCGCCGAGTACGAGGCGCAGTGTCAGAAGGTGCGGGGGCTGATCGAGGGGGTCTCCCTGGATGAGCGGTCGAAGGGGGTCGACAGCCGCGGGGGCCATCTGACGCTCAGGTGGGTGATCGGGCACATGACCGAGGAGACCTCCCGGCACAACGGGCACCTGGACATCCTGCGGGAGTTGATCGACGGGGCGACCGGCGCGTAGCACGTCGCCCACCGCCCGGCCCTTTCCCGCCGCACTTCGGCCGGGGTCCTGCGGGAGGGAGAAGGGCGGCCGGGATCCAGCGGAGGGGAACGGCGGTCGGGGCTCGGGTGCTCGGGGGTTCGGGGGCTCGGGTGGGGAGGGAGTCAGGTGAGTTGGTCGAGGACGGGGGAGACGAGGGCGTTGAGCTCGCGGGCCAGGACCGTCACCGCTCGGTGGGCGCTCTGCTCGACCTCCTCGTGCGGGCCCTCCGGCTCCGGGGGCAGGTCGTCGAGCGGGACCGGTGCCTCCACGAGCAGCGTGGCCCGCAGGAACGGGATCCGGGCCAGGTCCTGCTGGGTCGGATCGACGTACTGGCCGAAGGTCTCCTGCCAGCCCAGCCAGCCGCGGTCGCGCCACCACGTCCGCGAGCGCCGCAGCTCCTCCGGCAGCGGCGAGACGACCCGGACGCGCGCGTAGAGCGTGCCGTCCCAGGTGTTGCGGTGGCAGGTCGCCTCCAGGATGCGCCGGTCCCACCGGACGTAGCCGGGGGTCAGTGACGGCGGCGTGGCCAGGCGCCAGGCCGTGCAGGCGAAACGTACGGGTGCGATGTCGCCCCATTCGAACTCGTCCAGGTTCTTGCGTACGTGTACGGCATAGCGCCCGTCACGGTCCCTGTCGAACTCCTGATCGATCCAGAACGCCTTCGCCATGACCACTACGCTACGGCGCTCCCGTACTTCCCGGCGGGAGGACAGGAGATCTCGGAATGCGGTGTGACGAGAGTGACACATGTGTAGCTTTTTCACATTGTTGGATGACCTTGGAGTGAGCGATGGCGTCAGAACAGCTCGACGCGGCCATGAACCATTGGAAAGCGGGAGATCTCGACGAGGCCGCGGCGCTGTTCAGGCAGATCGCGGCCACGGGCGACCCGGAAGCGTCTCACCTGCTGGCCGGGCTGCTGCAGGAGCGGGGGGACCTGGACGGCGCCGAGGCGGCGCACAGATCGGTGATCCAGTCGGGTGACCCGGTGTTCGGCCAGCGCTCGGCCATCGCCATGGGGATGATGCTGGTCAATGCCGAGGAGTGGGCGGCGGCGCACCGGGTGCTGATGATCGCCTCCGACGGCGCCGACTTCGAGGTGGCCGCGCTCGCGGACACGGCGCTGGTACTGGTGTTCACCCAGATGGGGGACGCGCCGGGCGCGCAGGCGGCGCTGGAGCGGGCCCGCAGGTGTAACAGCCCCGCCGTGGCCGAGCTGGCCGCGCGGCTGGAGCTGCCCGAGTTCCACCAGGACCCGGCCTCGGCGCGTGACCTGTACGACGCGGCGGAGGACGAGGACGACTTCCGGGAGCTGCTGACCTGCGGTGACCCGGAGGTGGTGGCGCAGTCGGCGTTCCGGCTCTACCAGATGTACGCCGAGGCCGAGGAGTTCGGCTCGGCCCGCGAGATGTGCGAGCACGCGATAGCCGTCGGCCACCCCGACCACCACGCCCTGGCGCACAAGCTGCTCGGCGCGGTGCTGGTGGACCTGGGCGAGTACGCCGAGTCCGCCGCCGCCTACCGGGTGGCCGCCGAGGACCCCAGGCCCGACATCCGGCTGCCCTCGCTCGTCGAGCTGGCCAAGGTGACCGCGCAGCTCGGCGACGAGGAGGAGACCAAGGCGATCTTCCGCCGGGTGATCGCCAGCGGCCAGCGCGAGTACGTCGTGCAGGCCCAGGCCTGCCTGGCCCAGATGCACACCGAGGCCGGCGAGACCGCGGCGGCGCTGGCCGCGCTGCGCGCCGTGCTGGAGGCGGGCGAGGACGAGTGGGCCTCCGTCTGCGTCACGCTGCTCGGCCTGCTCCTCGAACAGCACCCCGAGGTCCACGACGAGATCATGGAGCTGGCCGCGCTGGCGTCCCGGCACGAGGACCCCGACGCCGCGTTCAAGGCCGCGCTGCTGCTGGAGCACGCCGCCAGGCAGCAGCCGCTGGCCGACCCCGTCGAGGAGCAGGCGCTCCAGGACACCGACGACGGCCTGGCCCGCCTGAGGGCCGGAGAGCTGGCCGAGGCCAGGCGGCTGCTGCGCCGGGCCGCCGACTCCGGGGCCGCCGAGCAGTCGCTGCGCGCCATGGTGGCGCTGGCGGAGCTGGAGCTGGGCGAGGGGGACCGGGAGCAGGCCGACGAGCTGCTGGCGTACGTGGCCGAGGGCGACGACGTGCTCCAGGGGTTCAACGCGGCCTTCCTGCTGCACCTGCTGCGCGCGTCGGGCGCGGAGCCGCATCCCGTGCTGGGCGCGATGCTCGACCACCAGCGGCTGGGCAGGGAGGAGGGCCTGCTCCGGTACCGCGATGCCATGGACCACCCCGACCCGGCCGTCTCGGCCATCGGCACCGCCGTGTTCGCGCAGGTGCTGGCCTCCATCGGGTACGACCTGTCGGACGCGGCCGGGATGTTCCGCACGGCTGCGGAGTCCGGGGATCCGCTGGCGCTGTCGTACACGGCGGTGATCTGCAGGGACGTGCTGGCGGGCGCGGACGAGGCGGTCGAGCTGCTGCGCCGGGCCAGGGCGGACGGGCATCCGGCGCTGGCGCCGTGGGTGGCGTACCTGCTGGGCGGGCTCGTCGCGGAGAGCGCGCCGGGGGAGGCGCGGGCCGCGTACGAGTCGGTGCTCGGGACCGGGAACAAGGGGCTGCGGATCGAGTCCGCCGCGGGCCTGGTGGCGCTGTACGAGAGGCAGGGCGACCTGCTGGCGGCGTGCCGCCTGCACGAGTGGCTGATCGCCGAGGGGGAGCGGGCGCGGGCCGCGCTGCCGCTGGGGTTCACCAGGGTCAGGCTCGACGACATGGAGGGCGCGCGGGCCGCGTTCGCCCTGGCTGACGACGAGGTCGGGGCGTTCGGCAGGCTGCTGCTCGACCGGGACTTCGCGGCGGCGGCGCGGGCGTTGCCCGACGGGGACGCGCACTCCATGGCCGTCGCGCGGGCCGTGGGGGGGGCGCCCGCCGGGCCGCGCGGCGGGGGGGCGGGGGCGCGCGGCGGCCCACACGCCGACAACACGCGGAGGGGCGGAAAAAGGGTAGAAAAGGTGGGAACAGGCCGCAAGAATCG
>NZ_JBFANM010000088.1:0-45390 GCF_040674815.1 Nonomuraea sp. NPDC049709 | reverse complement strand
CACCGCCTCGGCGCCCGCCGCTTCCGGGCCCGCCGCTTCCGGGCCCGCCGCTTCCGGGCCCGCCGCTTCCGGGCCCGCCGCTTCCGGGCCCACCGCCTGGGCGCCCACCGCTTCCGCGTCCACCGCCTCCGGGTCCACGGCTTCCGGGCCTTCCGGCGCGGCGGCGGGGGTGCGGCCCACCGCGGCCAGCAGGGCGCTCACCTCGGGGTCCGCGCCCGAGCGCACCGACCACAGCGCCGCGCCCGGGCCGAGGGCGTTCGGCACCACGGTGGCGTGCATCCAGTGCGTGCCGGTCGTGACGTGCTCCCGGCGTACCCACTTGGCCACCCGCCCCGCGAACTCCTCCCGCCCGAACCCCTCGACGGCCCGCACCACGTAGCCCTCCTGCCGCGCCAGGTCCAGCCGGAGCCCCCGCAGCGCCCGCTCGTCGAAGACGCCGCGCCACAACACCGGCGGGACGGGAATCCCCAGCCCGCGCAGGAAGGCGACCGTGCCGTCCCAGTCCAGGCACCGATCGCCGGCCCAGACCGAGAACCCGTAGAACCAGCTCTCCAGCCCCTGGTACGCGATGGAGTGCCGGGCGTACATGTTCTCCCCGCACACCCGCCACCCCGCCGGGATCCGGCGGCCGATCCGCCCCTGCAGACCCTTGATCCACGCCCGGGACGGATGGTGCGCCGAGTCCGGCGACCGGGCGTGCATCCCGTCGGCGTACAGGGTGGTGTTCTCCCCGTCGAGCTTCTCCGTGACCACGACCTCGCGCCCGCGCAGCCCGGACAGATCGCCGGCGCGCACGTCGTCCGGGGTCACGCCGGGGGACCAGGGCAGGTGAGGGGTACGCGGATAGTGCACGCGCATGATCCCTCCCCCCTCGGCTGGGGACGACTGTACAAGCGGCCACAAAGCGCCTCCATCGAATAAACGGCTAGAGTCGGCACCTTGATCGACGGGAGGGCGGCGGCATGCGCGTGACGATGACGAGCGTGGCGACGACCCGCCACCCGAACGAGGACTTCACCGGGGCCCTGCCGGCGGCGGCGGTGCTGATCGACGGCGCCGGCATCCCCGGCACCGCGTCGATCTGCCGGCACGGCGTGGCCTGGTACGCCAACCGCCTGGGAGGGGGCCTGCTGGGCCTCCTGTCACTCGACCGCGGCCTCCCGTCGCTGCTAGCCGAGGCCATCGAGCGGGTGACGGACGCTCACCGGGACACGTGCGACGTCGCCGACCCCATCAGCCCGTCGGCGACCGTGGCCGTGCTGCGCCTGTCCGGCGGCCTCGCCGAGTACCTCGTGCTCGGCGACTCGTTCCTCGTGCTCGGCCCGGCGGAGGGTGAGCCGCTCGTGGTCTCCGACCCGCGGGAGGTGATCATCAGCCGGTCGTACGAGCCCGCGATCAGGGCCGCCGCGCCGGGGAGCGACGAGCGCCACCGGCTCCTGCGGGACCTGCGCGCCAACCGGAACCGGCCGGGCGGCTTCTGGCTGGCCAAGGACGACCCGCGGGCGGCGGACGAGGCGATCACCGGAAGCCGTCCGATCTCCGGGCTGACCGGCGCCGCGCTGCTCAGCAACGGCGCGAGCCGCATCGTGGACCGGTTCGGGCTCACCGACTGGCCGGGGGTCATGGCCGTCCTGGCGTCGAGCGGGCCCGCCGAGATCATCCGTCGCGTCCGGCGGGCGGAGGCCCGGCACTCGGTGGTGTCCGACGACGCGACGATCGCGTACTGCACCGGCCTTGCCGAGACCTGACCGCCGCCCGGACGGGACGTCTCACGGCATGCCGAGCGACTCCTCCATGTAGGCCATCGCCCCCACGGGCTCCTCGGCGAAGAAGACCAGGTCGGTCAGGGGACGCGGGAGGAAGCCTTCGTCCTCCATCCGCCGGAACTGCTGCTTGAGCCCGTCGTAGAAGCCCGCCGTGTTCAGCAGCACGACGGGCTTGTCCGTCCGGCCGTGCTTCTTCAGCTCCAGGATCTCGGTGGCCTCGTCGAGGGTGCCCGTGCCGCCCACCATGATGACCACCGCGTCGGCCTTCTCCAGCAGCAGCCTCTTACGCTCGGCGAGGTCGGCCGCGATGACCATGTCGTCCACGCCGAGGCGTACCTTGTGGGCCAGGAAGCCCACCGACACCCCCATCAGCCGCCCGCCCGCCTCGTGCACCCCGTCGGCCATCACCTTCATCAGGCCCACGTCGGAGCCGCCCCAGACCAGCGTGTGCCCGCCCTTGCCGATCAGCTCGGCGAACTCGCGGGCGGGCCGGGTGTAGGTCTCGGACAGGTCGGCGGCGGACAGGAAGACACAGATGTTCATGGGCACCACCGTAAGGGCCGCTCATGGGTGCGGGCTCGTCAGGTGGCCGGGTGCCGCCGGGCGGCGTCGACGAGGCGGCTGCCGAGGGCGCGGATGTGCCGGACGAGCTCGGGCGGTTCGTGCACCTCGAACGGGACGCCGAGCTGCGCGACCCACATGGCCAGCTCGTCGAGGGAGTTCGACCCGGTGCTGAGGACGCACGCGCCGTCGCCGGCCGGCTCGACCACCGCCATCGTCGGCGGCATCCGGGCGGCGACCACCTCGGCCGGGGCGTGCACCGTGAAGCGGCCGCGAGGACCAGGACCGGGCCGGCTACGCGATCATCCAGGCGACCCGGCCGCAGACGCTCGCGTTCGGGCTGCACGACTCGCCCGCGGCGCAGCTGGCGTGGATCGTGGAGAAGTTCAAGGAGTGGACCGACCCGGCCCGCGAACTGCCGGAGGACGCGGTGGACGTCGACCAGTTGCTCACCGACGTGAGCATCTACTGGTTCACCGGGACCGCCGCCTCGGCCGCCCGCCTCTACAAGGAGGGGCAGAAGGGGTGGGGGCGGTGGCCGAGTACTCGCCGCTGCCGCACGGGGTCGCCGTCTTCCCCGGGGACGCCGGGGTCCGGCGGATCGCCGAGCGCGAGCACAACGTCGTGCACTGGTCGGAGTTCGACCGCGGCGGCCACTTCGCCGCGATGAAGGCGCCGGACCTGCTCGTCGAGGACGTCCAGGCCTTCTTCCGCCCCCTCCGCTGAGCCCTGCCCCGCTGCCGGGGTCCGGTCGCTCCGCCTGGCCAGGCGCTCTCCCGTGGGCCAGAATCGGTGACCCGCAGCGTTTCACGACAGGAGGCCGGAGTGTCGGTATCAGTGCTGGACATGTCGATGTCGCTCGACGGGTACATCGCGGGCCCGGACGACAAGGTCGGCAACCCCGGCGGCGACGGATTCATCCGGCTGCACGAGTGGGGCCTCACGCCGGACGGGAGGTTCGCCGAGTCCGGGCCGGCGGGGGAGATGCTCGGCCAGATCCACGCGACCGGCGCGGTCGTCACGGGGCGGCGTACCGCGGAGCAGGTCGATCACTGGGGCGGAAACCATCACGGTGAGGGCATCCCGGTCTTCGTGGTCAGCCATCGGCCGCCCGCTCCGGAGGTGGCGAAGCATCCGCTGGTGACGTACGTGACCGACGGGATCGTCAGCGCGATGGCCCGGGCGAAGGCGGCCGCGGGGGACCGGAACGTGCACGTGATCGGCGCCTACACGGGGCAGCGGGCGATCGAGGCCGGGGCGCTGGACGAGCTGCAGATCCATCAGATCCCGGTGCTGTTCGGCGGTGGGCGCCGGTTGTTCGAGGTGCTGCCGTCGCGGGTGGAGCTGGAGATCCTCCGGGTGGTCGACACGCCGGAGGCCACCCACATCCGTTACCGCATCCGCCGCTGACCCGATTTGGAAATCTACAATGTAAAGGCGCCGGGGTGGTGTCACTTAATCATCCGGCTCTCGCAACCCCTCGACGAGGGAACCGGCCTGGCTATCGGCGCGCGAGCGAGCTGTTCGAGGTGAGCTGGGGGCCGGCGACCGCGGCGAGCCGTAGCTTGGTCTCGTCCTCGCTGCCGGGCGCAGCGGTCATGATCACGATCTTGTGCTCGGAGTCGCCGTCGGTCAGGATGTCGCAGTCCACGGTGACCGGTCCCACCGAGGGGTGGTCGATGGTCTTGTGGTTCTCGCGATGGGCGGCGACCGTACCCGTGGCCCACAGTTCGGCGAATCGCCGGTTGCCGCCGGTCAGGTCGTGGATGAGCTTCGCCAGGCGGGTGTCCTGGGGGAAGCGGCCGGTGGCGCGGCGCAGGTCGGAGACGACTGCGGCGTCGACGGTGTCCCTGTCCTGCTCCGTCACGGGCCAGAGCGCGAGGCGTGCGGGGCTGGCGGCCACCGGGAACTTGTCGCGGGCGAAGTTGCGCAGTTGGGCCGGCGAGGCGGAGGGGTCGCCGAGCAGCGCGGCCCAGCTGCGGTTCCACCAGATCAGTTGCCAGTCCGCCGCGAACACGGCGACCGCGACGTCGCCGAGCCGGGTGAGGACGCGGTGCACGCCGGGTGGGATGTGGTCGGAGATGGTGCCGCCGGCCGGAGGCACGAGGTGGGCCAGCCGGTAGAGGTGGTCGCGTTCGGCGGTGGTCAGCTGCAGGGCTCGCGCGAGGGAGGCGATGACCTGTGCCGAGGGCGTGGTGGCTCGTCCTTGTTCGAGGCGGACGATGTAGTCGACGGATATCCCGGCGAGCTCGGCGAGTTCTTCGCGGCGCAGCCCGGTTGCGCGGCGTGTCCGGCTGACGGGGAGTGCCGCGGCTGACGGGGGCAGGCGGTCGCGCCATGTGCGGATCATCGCGCCCAGCGTGGTGCCGGGTGTCGTCGTCATGCACTCATCTTGCTGCATCGTGCGTGGTTGAGGGTGGTACCGGTTCTCCTACCGTCGGGCCCGCAGGTTCGCCGGCGACGCCTCGCCCGACTGCCGGAGTCCGTACGCCTCGGCAATCACGCGAGCGCCTGCCGGATCAGCGCCGCGTCGCGGTCGAGAGACTCACGCGAGCGACTCTTCCAGGAGGCGGTGACCGCGACGCCGTCCCCCGGATAACGCGGCACCACGTGCAGGTGGAGGTGGAAGACGTCCTGCCCGGCGGCCTCACCGTCGGCCAGGGACAGCCGCACCCCCTCGCAACGGAGCCCGGACGCCCGCAGCGCGACCGACACACGCCGGGCCGTCCGCCAGATCGCCGCGCCGACCGCGTCATCGCAGTCCGCCAGCCCGGCCACGTGCGCGCGCGGGATCACCAGGACGTGACCGACGGTGGCCGGTTTGTGGTCCAGGATGGCCACCACGCTGTCGTCCTCGTGGACGATGGCGGCCTCGGCCCGCCCTGCGATGATCTCGCAGAAGACACAGACGCTCATATGAATCATGGTCTCGGTTGGGCAGCTCCGCCGCATGGGCATTTCTCACGGTCGCCGCCGGGCCGGAAGTGCGGCCCGTTCCCTGCTCTGCGCCGGTGCGGACGGTACGTCACGGATTCCCTGTCCGCCGACGTACCGCCGGTCCGGGGTCGTCATCCTCTCGGGCCGTAGGCCGACATGAGGATGTGCACGACGATGAGGACGACGATCCAGACCATGGCGCGTCTGGTCGGCGGGGGGCCGCTGCGCAGCAGCGAGATGCCCAGGGGGATGAAGGCGACGCAGAGGCCGCCGACGGCGATGAAGGACTGCGGTTCGGTGCCTTTGAGCGTTCCGAGGGCGAGCGCCGACATCAGGCCGAGCGCGATCGAGCGGCCCAGCCCCAGGGCGCCGGAGCGGTAGGCGCCGATGGCCAGCACGATCCAGCCGAAGAAGGCCGGTCCGGAAATGGCCCTGAACGGATGCCAGACCGTGTCCCGCCATGCCTCGTAGTAGTGGTCGATGCCGGTGAGCATGGTCTGCAGGCCGAGGCCGTCGGTCAGGTGGAAGGCCAGGTGATCGGTGCCGAACTGGAAGGTCCGGGTGAACAGGCCGACGATCACCAGGCAGCCGCCCCACAGTCCCCACAGCGGGCTGGTCGCGGCGATCCGTTGCGCCAGCGTCATGACCGCCGGCCACAGCATGATGAACCCGGCGGCGAAGCAGACGTAGGCGGCGGTGATGAGGGTGGGGTGCTGGGTGTAGGCGACGAGCTGGTACGGGACGAAGTAGTAGAACGGGGAGCGCAGGAGGGTCCCGGCCATGATCAGGGTGGGGCCGCCGATCAGCGCGACGGCGCTCACCCATCGTCCGGGGAACGGGGGTTGCCGGTCCAGGTTGGCCGCTGCGTTGGCGGCCCGCCGGTCCGCGTCGGCCTGTCGCCAGCCGGTGATTCGCCGGCGAAGATCGATGTTCATGGGTTCCTGCCCGTCTTGTCGGTGTCGAGGTGGGCGCGTCCCGGCGCGGTTCGCCGGGCGCACCAGCATGGTGATGGCCGGTGCGGTGGTGGCGCGTCTGGCTCAGGTCGCATTTCGGCCGGCGGGTACGAGCAGGTGGTACGACCCTGGTCGGATGCGGGATATCAGACCGTGGGCAGATGCCGGGTGATCCGGGGAGGCGATAATTTCTCGGCATGAACTGGGCACGGCGGGTCGGTGGAAAGGGCGTTGTCGATGTGGCGGCGGCCGTCATTGTGGCGCTGACCGTCGGATACGCCATCGTCGACCCGCCCGGGCCGTCGTCGTCGTGGCCCGTGTGGTCGGCCTGGCCAGTGGCGGCCGTTGTGAGTTTCCCGATCGCCGTCCGGCGGCGCTGGCCTCGGGCCATGCTCGTTCTCGCGTGCGCGGCGGGGGTGCTGGCGACCATGGCCGGTTCCGTCGCGGCGAGCGCGATCTGGGTGACCTTCGTGCCGACCGTGCTCGTGCTGTACCTGGTGGCCGCCACCGTCTCGGCCGCATGGTCGGTGGCGGCCACCGCAGCGTGCGCGTTCGCCGCGGTGGCCGCGATCCTGATCTTCTACGACCAGGTGCTCCCCGGCCTGGCGCCCCCGGCGTCGCCCAGCGAGATCCCGCCGTACTGGCCGGTGGAGATCGGTGCGACCTGTTTCCTCCTGGCCACGGCATGGGTCATCGGGGCCGCAGTCCGCCTTCAGCGGGAGACAACCGCCCGCCTCGTCCGTCACCTGGCCGACGCCGCGGTGGCCGACGAGCGCAGGCGCATCGCCCGCGAGCTGCATGACGTGATCGGCCACAGCATGAGCCTGATCACCGTCAAGGCCACCGTGGCCAACCATGTCGCCGACGCCCGTCCGCAGGAAGTACGCGCCGCGCTGGCCGTCATCGAGCAGACCAGCCGGAGCACGCTCGCCGAGATCCATCGCGTGCTCGGCCTCCTGCGGTCCGACGGCGATCTGCAGGAGGCCCATGTTCCTGTCCCAGGCATGGCGGACCTGCCCGAGCTGGCTGCCGGTGCCCGCTCGGCCGGGGTGGAGGTGGACCTGACCGTCCGCGGGGAGGCCGCGCTGCCTCCCGCGGTCGCGGTATCGGTCTACCGGATCGTGCAACAGGCCCTGACCAACGTCATCGCGCACGCGGGGCCCACCCATTGCTCGGTCACCGTGGACATCGACGGCCGGGCCGCCACGATCGAGGTCACCGACGGCGGTCCCCGCCACGGCCGGCCGCCGCGAGCGGGCCCCGGCGGACACGGCCTGATCGGCATGCGCGAACGGGTCAAGATGTACGGAGGCACGTTCAGTGCGGGACCCCGGCCCGAAGGAGGCTTTCGCGTGGCGGCTCGACTGCCTTACGACCCGGACGGCACCCTGTCATGATCGATGCCGCCCCGCACGATCCGCGCCCGCCCATCCGGGTCCTGCTCGCCGAGGACCAGGTCCTGGTTCGCGACAGCCTCAAAGTCCTCATCGACAGCACGCCAGGGATGACCACCGTGGGCGAGGCGGGCACCGGCGCCGAGGCCGTGATCCTGGCCCGCCGGCAGCGGCCGGACGTCGTCCTCATGGACGTGCGGATGCCGGACATGGATGGGATCGAGGCGAGCAGGCATATCTGCGCCGACCCCGCCAATGCCGGTGTCCGCGTCCTGATCCTCACCACGTTCGATCAAGACGAGTACGTCTACGCCTCGCTCAGGGCGGGCGCCAGCGGCTTCCTCCTCAAGAGCGCCACAGCGACCGAACTGCTGGCCGCCATCCACGTCGTCGCCTCCGGCGAAGCGCTGCTCGCGCCCACGGTGACCCGCCGGCTCATCGCCGACTTCCTGCGAGACCCGCACCCCGCCCCGGCCGTGCGGGACCTCAACGACATCACCCAACGCGAGCGCGAGGTGCTCACTCTCATCGGCAAGGGGATGTCCAACTCCGAGATAGCCGAGCACCTTCACCTCACCGTCGGCACGGTCAAGACCCATATCAGCCGCCTCCTGGCCAAACTGCACGCCCGAGACCGGGCTCAGCTCGTCATCGCAGCCTACGAAGGCGGCCTCATCACCGTCCCGGACGGGCGCCGGTGACCGGTTCGACGTTGGCACAGGTGCGCGTTGGACGAGGATCGGCGGGAGTGGGGGAGTGGGGAGGGCGGCCAGGTGCACGCGGGCGGTGGGTCGCGCGGCATTCCCCGGGGTCGGCATGAAATGAGGCCGAGGTCGGGCGCGGACGGGCCCACCACGATGACCCGGCCCTGGAGGCCACTCCGACACGAGCCCGGGGTCCACGCGGGTGTCGGCGGGAGCGGGCGGTGGCACGAGTACGGGGATGTCGGCCGTGGGGTGGGGCACGAGCGCGGGGTCCACGCGGGTGTCGGCCAGAGCGAGAGGCGACATGAGCGCAGAGCCCACGCGAGTGTCGGACAGAGCGGGGAGGTGACATGAGCGCAGAGCCCACGCGGGTGTGTGTCGGCCAGGGAGAGGGGCGACATGAGTGCGGGGTCCATGCGGGTCGGCCAGGGCAGGCGTGGCGCGAGTACCGGGGCCACGCGGGTCCCGGCGGGGCCGGGCGGGTCCCGGCGGGGCCGATCGGGTGATCAGCACGTCGGCAGGTTGGGCGGTGCTCGCTGAGCGTGCCACCGACTGCGTCCGGGATACCGCAGGTCGGGCCGGCTGATGGTTCGCCGGAAGGTCTTACGGAAGTGAGGGCTCAGCGAGTTTCTGGACGCCGATCACCGACAGCAGGCGCAGTTGCTCGACCGCCGGGCTGCCGGCCGGGGCGGTGAAGAACTGCAGGCGTTGCCTGCCGTCCTCGCTGAACAGGTTCTGACAGTGGACGTCGACCACACCCAGCTCCGGATGGATGATCCGTTTGCGGTCCCCCCGGCGTACCGCGACGTCGCCGGTGTCCCAGAGATCGGCGAATTCCCCGCTGGCGCGGCGCAGCCGGACGACCATCGCCATCGACTGCGCGTCGTGATCGCGGCGGGCCACCGCGGCGCGCAGGTCGTGGACGAGGACGCGCGAATGGTGCGGATGATCCGCTTCGGGATAGATCGACCGGCTGCCGGGATCGGTGAACCACCGGCTGACGAAGCTGTCGCTGGTGGGCGGGCCGATCAGCGCCGTTGCCGGTCGGTTCTGCGCGAGGGTTTCGTGCAGGTCGGTGATGATCCGCGCGGGCGTCGTGTCGAGCCGGTCGAGCAGGGCGAGCATCGCCGGTTGCACGTGCACCGCCGTCCCGTGACCGGCCGGTGCCGTACGGCCGGCGAGCAGGAACAGGTGCCCCCGCTCGTCCTCGTCCAGTCGCAGCGCGCGGGCCAGGGCGGCCAGGACCTGGGCCGACGGCTGCGCGCCACGGCCTCGTTCCAGCTCGATGTAGTAGTCCACCGAGGTGCCGGCCAGCTGAGCGACCTCCTCCCGGCGCAGGCCGGGCACCCGGCGGCGCGGCCCGCTGATCACGCCGGCCTCCGCGGGGCTGATCCGCGCGCGCCGGGTCCGGAGAAAGCTGCCGAGTTCGGAAAGGTTCACCGGCCCAGGGTTCCACACCGGCTTCACCGCGAGACAGGGGACGCCGTCCCCTGGACAGCGGGCACCTGGATACCCCGGCTCCGCCCGGACATGGTGTGAACCACCGAACCGAAAAGGAGAAACGGATGCCGTTCGCGAACTTGAAGGTCCCCGCCGGAACCCTCACCGCCGAGCAGAAGGAGGACCTGATCGTCAAGGTCACCGACCTGTACTGCGCCACCTTCGGCGACGCCGTGCGGGGCAACACGATGGTGCTCGTCGACGAGGTCGCCGACGGCGGATGGGGGATCCGGGGCGAGGTCCTCACCCTGGCCAAGATCGAGCAGCGGGCCTGAGCCGTTCCCGGCCCCGCGGCGACAGCGACGTTGCGGGGCCGGGATGGCAGCTCCGCAACGAACACCTCAGAGTGCGTGGTCATGGAGCCTCGTCCTGGTCGGCTCGCAGACGTGATCCTTCCTGGCCGGATCACTCGCCCCACCCCACGATCTTCAGGACAGTCCCCACGCACCCAAGCCCGGTGGCGACGAGGATGATCGCGGGCGAGGCGGCCAGCACCACGGACGGTCAGGGCGGCGGCGCTCTTGACGTTGGCCATGCTGCCGTGCGGCGCGAGGGTGCCGGCGATGAACATCGCCGTCAGTGCCGAGGCGGAGCAGGTGGTACGCGAGGCGCTGGCCGGCCGTCCGCACCTGGTCCGGCTCGGCCTGCAGCAGCATGTGGACACCGCCGCCCGGGCCGGGGCCGGCGGGGATCGGGGCGCTCTTCGTACTGTTAGCACTGGTCTGGGCATGTTGACGTGGGTCGCGCGGCGTGGGTCCCCGCCGTGGTCCGGCCTGGTCCCGTCGCTGGCGGTCGCGCTCAGCGCGGAGTTACGCGTTCTGGTTGCGTCGGGCGGTACCTGAGCAACCCCGTCTGGCACCCGCTGTGGGACTTCTCGTACGGCGCGGAAGTAGGGCCCGCCCTTGGGACCGGTACGGCCCGGCGAGCGATCTTGGCATGGACGGCGGCCCGCGTGGTCCCTTGCGGCAGGTCGAGGACCTGCTCACCTCACCGGCCGCGGGCCGGCGGGCGCGTCCGCTCGGCCGTACCACCAGGTGAGGCCGGCCGCGGCCACGGCGAGCGCGGCCGCCAGCGGCGGGAGCAGCGCGGCGCCGGCGGCGTCGAGCGCGATCCCGCCGGCCGCACCGGACAGCGAGACCGCCAGGTACAGCGCCGACTGGTTCAGCGAGGCGACCATGGGCTGCGTGCAGGCCGGGGCGTAGCCCATGATCAGGTGCTGCTGCGGCGCGGTGACGGTGAAGGAGAACACGCCACAGGCCGCCACCGCCGGCAGCGCCGTCGCGTACGAGCCGCGCAGCGCCGGCACCAGCAGGAGGACGGCGGCGAGGAGCAGCGTGCCGGCGATCACGACCCGGCGGGGGCTGCGACGGTCGGTGAAGTGCCCGGCTGCCAGGTTCCCCACCGTGCCGGCGACCCCGAACACCAGCAGCAGCCCGGCCAGCCGGCCGCCCTGACCGTCGGTGGCCGGCTCGTACACGGCGCTGAGGTAGGTGTAGGGCACGTAGATCCCGGTGAACGCCACGACCGTGGTGGTGAGCACGCCGAGCACCCGCCGGTCGGCGAGCGGGGCGAGCCGCTGGACCATCGAGCGTCTCGTTCCGTCAGGGGCCGGCGGTGAGCAAGACTAGTGCGACAGCCGGGCGGCGGCGCCGCCTGCCCGGACCGGTTGCGCGCTCGGCGGGGCCGGCACGTACGACGCCGTGGGAGCCCGCCGTGGACCGTCACGCATGGAAGCCGTTCCTCCAGCGCTGGAGCGAGGAGTGGCGCGTCGCCCACCCCGGCGAGGAGCCGGACGGCGACCCCTGGCTCGGCCGCCCGCCCGCCACCGAGGACGAGGTACGGGCCCTGGAGGCGCGCCTGGGCCGGGTGCTGCCCCCGTCGTTCCGGGAGTTCCTGCTCGTCACCAACGGCTGGCGGAACGCGGGCAAGTTCGTCTGGAGCCTGTGGAGCACCGAGGAGATCGGCTGGCTGGCCGACCTGGAGCCGAGGTGGGCCGACGTGTACGCCGGCCGTGACGAGGAGGAGACCGAGCCCGCGGCGGCCCGATCGTTGCTGATCTCCCTGGAGGCGGACGCCGGCGTCGTCTACCTCGATCCGGGCGACGTCGACGAGCGCGGCGAGTGGGCGGCCTACGACGTGTTCTCGTGGACGGCCATGGGCCCCGAACGGCACGGCTCGTTCTACGAGAAGATGTACGACTTCTACGCCGGATTCCACGCCCTCGACCGCCCCCGATGCGAGACCCAGCGCACCTGGGACGCCAAGGTCGAGGACGCCCGGCTGGAGAGCCTGCGCGGCGCGGTGGACCGCCCACTGGCCGTGTTCGCGCAGGCCGCGCGTTTCGGCGGCGACCGCGCCTCGTTCCTGCACTTCCAGATGCGGACCCTGCTGAGGCAGGACGACGACGACCCGTTCCGCCGGCTGCTCAGGAACGGCGACACCCGGTCGTGGACCCTCGACGAGGGACTGTTCGCCGCGCAGGTCGTGCCGCTGCTGTTCGCCGCGCACGAACGGGACCGCCGCTTCGGCTCCGGTTCCACGCTCCAGTTCCTGCGCGAGCGGGGGCCGCAGCGGGTCAGGCACCTGCTCGGACGGCATCAGGCGCTGCGGAGCGAGCCGGGGTTCCGGCTCTGCTTCGGCAACCCGGAGTTCGACATGGCCGCGCACGCCGCTCTCGACGCCGGCGAGGATGCCAGTGGAGGTACCGGTGAAGACGCCTGGTCGCGCCTGCGCGACGCCCTCGTCCACTGGCGGCCGCTGCATGAGGACCAGCTCGCACCCATCGCCCTGCTCGCCGACCCCCGGGCCGCCCGGCTGATCACGCCGGAACGCGGACGCGAGCTGCTGGCCACGAGGCGGGGCTGAACGCAGGCCGGCCGATCACCGGTCCGCGGTGGAGGTGGGAGGTCCGCCGCCGCTGCTGCCGCTGCTGCCGCTGCCGCTGCCGCCGCCGGTGGCGGGATCGGGGCTCTGCCTCCGGCGGGCTTCGAGCGCGTCCAGGATCAGGTCCAGGCCGTAGCCGAACTCGCTCGTGTAGTCGTAGCCCGGCCGCAGGGCATGATCGACGATCATCTCGGTGAGGTACGGCAACTCGTCCGCCGGGAGCTGCTCGAGGATGCCGCCGGCCACTTCCTCCATATCGTCCGGCGTCATCACCGGCAGGTTCGCCTCCTGGAGGACGAACCCGCCGATGTAACTGTCGATGAGCGAGATGGCGTGCGCGGCCATCGGCAGCGTGAACCCCGCCTCCCGGAGGACGCCGAGGACGGCGTCGTGGTGGCGTAGCGTCGCCGCCCCCGGGTTGCGACGGGAGTCCATGAGGCCGAGAGCCCAGCTGTGCTGCGACAGGACCGCGCGCGCGGAGCAGGCGCGCGCACGGATCGCGTCGCGCCAGTCGTCGCACCCGGAGGTGGGCAGCTTGATCGCCGCGAACACCATGTCGACCACGCCGTCGAGCATCGCGTCCTTGTTCGGTACGTGGTGGTAGAGCGACATCGCCTCCACGCCCAGTTCCTGGGCCACACGGCGCATCGTGATCGACTCCACGCCGCCGCGATCCGCGACCCGGATCGCCGCTTCCAGCACGAGACCTCGGCTGAGCGGCTGCCGTGGCGGTGAAGGTGGCGGTGGTGGTGGCGGTGGTGGTGGCACGACGGCTCCGGAGTGTGGGCGGTTGACAGCCTTACGAGTGTAAGCCATCCTTACGTACGTAAGCCGCCTTACGGACGTAAGTCATCCCGGGAGCCGGCAGTTCGGCGAACATCCGGCCCACGACCCGCCCCACCGGGGCGAGCAAGGAGATCCCGATGCCGATGCCGAGGTGGTGGGGGCACGTGAACAAGCGGGTGTTCAACCCCCGCGCGCTCGCGGGCGGGAAGTGGCCCATCCTGATTCACGTCGGACGTAACTCCGGCGCGACGTACCGCACGCCTCTCGACGCGTATCCCGTCGACGGCGGCTACCTGTTCGTCCTGGTTTATGGATCCCGCTCGGACTGGGTGCAGAACATCCTGGCAGCCAGCAGCGCGCGGCTGCGGGTCGACGGGAAGGAAGTGGAACTCGCCGCCCCGCGCCTCGTCGGGGAGGACGAGGCGTTCCGGGCCCTGTCCGACGACGTGAAACGCCCACCGAAGTTGCTCCGCATCAGCGAGTTCCTCCGCATGGACCTGGTCGCAGGCTGACGATCCGGACCTGGTCGCAGGCTGGCGATCGACACCCCGCGAACACGCGCCCTGCGGGCTATTCCGGTCGCCAGCGGCCGATCTTCTTCGACAGGAGGGTGGCGCCGATGCGCGCGTAGAAGCGTTGCGCGGCCACGTTGGCCTCGGCCACCTCCCAGCGGATCACCTTTCCGCCGGCGGCTTCGGCCGCGGCCCGCATCAGCTGCTCTCCCACGCCACGGCCGCGTTCCGTGCCGTCCACGTACAGGTCGTCCAGCGCGAGATAGTCCTCGCCGGACCAGAAGCTGACCCGCTGCAGCCACGAGACGTACCCGATGGCCTGGCCGTCGCGCTCGGCGATCAGGTAGGTGATCTCCGGGCGGGCCAGCATCCGTTCGAGGCCGGCGACGGTCACGGTGATGGCCGCTGCCTGGTCCTGGTGTTCGGCCAGGCTGCGGATGAGCCGGTGCACGGCACGGGCGTCATGGGGCGTGGCGCGACGGATCGCTGTCACGGTGGTCCTTTCGTGAGAACGGTACGGGGGTTAGGTATCAAGACGAGCGGAGAAAACCATACCCCGGCTAGGTATGGAGTGGACAGAGGCTCAGCCGTGTTCGGCGTGCTGGCCGTGGTCGGTGACCTGGGCGTCGAACCAGGCGTGCAGGGCCGTGCGCAGGGAGGCGTCGGTGGTGGTGTAGGTGATCCGGGCGCCGGCGGGCAGCTGGAGGTAGCGGATGTCGATGCGGGTGTGGCCTTGCTCGAGGGCGCGCAGGCCCGGCATCTCGCCGCCGTGGATGGAGGCGGGGTCGCCGTAGTCGCCCTTGCTGAAGCCCGCGGCCTCGGCGGTCAGGTGCTCCCGGATCAGCCTGACCTGCTCGGCGTCGGCCGGGTCGTCGGAGGTGACCGTCTGCTCGCCGCCGGTGGCGGACTTGGCGAAACGGTGCGTGGTGCGCTCGAGGTCGAACGGCATCACCTGCCGGCTCCTGGCCGCGATCTCGGCCTGCCGGGCGGCCAGGGCCTGCCGCTCGTCACGGCTGACGAGCACGTACGCCGTCGCGGCGACGACGACGAGCGCGAGCGCCGCGATGAGCGCCTGGACGCGTCGATTCTCAAGGGTCATCTATGGCCTCCGTGAGGATGGTGAGGGCGCGCAGCACGTCGCCGCGTTCGCCCTCGGGGACACGGTTCAGAACGGCGGAGAACCGCTCGGCTCTGGCCTCGGCCAGCCGGGCCGCGGCCTGCACCCCTTGCGGCGTGAGCCGGACCAGGACCCCGCGTCCGTCGTCGGGCGCGGGGGTGCGCTCGGCCCAGCCGCGGTTGATGAGCTGCGTGACCAGCCGGCTGGTGGTGCTCTTCTCCAGCCGGAGCCGGTGCGCCAGATCGCTCTGCCGCAGCGCGCCGTCCCTGGCCAGCTCGCCCAGCGCGTGCGCCTCCGACACCGGGATGGGCTGCCCGCAGGGGGTCTGATCCGGCTGGTGGAGGCCGAAGGCCCGAACGAAGCGGGCCACGGCTTCCTGGAGTTCGCGATCATCCGCCATGGTTGTACCATACAACTAGATGGTTGTATGGTACAACCGGTCGCCGGTTCAGCGGGGCGACGGCAGCACGGACAGCTCGCAGGGGTAGGAGTCGGCGGGGGCGCTCAGCACCCAGACGATCATCGCCGCCAGCGACTGCGGCCGGATGCACGTCTCGGGGTCGTACGGGCGCCCGAAGGCCCGCCTGACCTCACCCAGCAGGTCGGTCGCCGTCGCCGCGGGATAGACCGTGGTGACGCGGATCCCGTGGGCGGCCTCCTCCTCGCGCAGCGAATCGGCCAGCTCCCGCAGCGCCGCCTTGCTGCCGACGAACGCCGACCAGCGGGGGACACCGGTCATCCCGGGCGAGGCGTTGACGAAGATCACATGGCCCCTGGACCGCCGCAGCGCGGGCAGCGTCAGCCGTACCAGCTCGGCGGCGGAGGCCACGTTCACCGCCAGCGTCCGCCGCCACGTCTCGGGGTCGGCGTCGGCGACGGCCGCGACGGGGGAGATGCCCGCGCAATGCACCAGCGCCTGCACATCCCCCAGCTCTCCCGCATCTTCCAGCGCCCCCATGGCGGCGGCCAGCGTCCCAGGTTCGGCCAGATCCGCCTCGATCCCTGGTACGTCCAGCCGCCCGGCGCCGCGCCCCACGGCGGTCACCCGATGCCCGGCCTCCACGAGCGCGCCGACCAGCGCGGTCCCGATCCCTCCGGTTGCCCCGGTCACCAGCACATGTCCCATGACGACTCCCTTGATCCGCGCTGCACTTGATCACAAGATGCCACGGTGGCGGGGAGCTCGTTTCCGGCGACGACGTGGCGAGGCCTGCCGAGCTCGCGGCACACGGGCAGGACCTGCCCTCGATGATGCGAGTGAGCAGCGAGTAATCGCGTTACTGGCTCTTTCCGGGCTGGCAACGCGAGGGCGGGCACCCCATCCGATTGCAGATCCCCGTACGGTTACCGGTCGAGCTGTGGGGGCGTCTGGTGGGTCAGGGGGGTCTGGGAGGTCCGCCGCGCCAGGAGGGGAAGGGGCGTAGGCCGGTGGCTGCGTCGTAGGCGGCGGTGGACAGGAGGCGGGTGGAGTCGAGCGTGGGGAGCGGGGAGTGCTCAGGGGTGATCAGGAGCGGGATCTCGGTGCAGGCGAGGGCCACGGCGTCGCAGCCCCGGGCGGCCAATCGTTCGATGACCCCGAGGTATGCCGCCCGCGAGTTGTCGGTGAACACGCCGTTGACCAGCTCGGTGAAGATGATCTCATTGACCGTTCGGCGATCTTCCGCATCCGGCAGCTCCGCGGCGATGCCCCGGGAGCTGAGGGCGCGTGGGTAGACCGGGCCCTGCATCGTGTAGGAGGTGCCCAGCACGCCGACGCGGGTGCGGCCGTCGCGGGCGGCTTGCTCGGCGACCACCTCGGCGATGTGCAGGCCCGGCAGGGCGAGGGCCGGGCCCGGGCGGTCGAGCGCCAGATGGGCGGTGTTGTCGGGGCAGACGAAGAACTCCGCGCCGGCCCGGGCCAGCCGGGCCACGCTGACCGCGAGGGTTCTGCGCACCGCGTCGTGATCGCCCGCGTCCCAGGCGGGCATGCTGCGGCCGAACGGGATGTAGTCGAGGGTCACGTCGGGATGGTCGTGCTCGCCCGAGCGCCGGAAGCCCTCCTGGCAGAAGGACAGGAAGCTCAGCGCGGCGCCCTCTGTGCTGTGGGCGAGGATGCCCAGGTGTCTCATCGTGGCCCCGACGGCTTCGGGCCGGTCCGTGTCGTGGCGGCTCTCGAGCGGCCGGCGACGCTCCTCCAGGTCGTGCATGTCCCATCCCCCGTTCGGCATGTCGGAACGCTTGGCCGTTATAGTGGACCCAGAACGGGCGTTCGTCAAATCGAACGAGATGACTGATGGAGCGAACAGTGGCTGACGGCAAACCTCCCTTCGAACGTATTGCGGCGGCGATTCGGCGTGAGCGCGACCGTGCCGGGATCTCGCTGACCGAGCTCGCGAAACGCTCGGGTCTGGCCAAGTCCACGCTGTCCCAGCTCGAGTCGGGCACCGGAAATCCCAGCCTAGAGACGCTCTGGGCGCTCGGGGTCGCGCTCGGCGTGCCGTTCAGCCGGTTGGTCGACCCGCCGCGCCCGGCCGTACAGCTGATCCGCGCCGGTGAGGGCCCGGCCGCCCACTCCGGCCAGGCCCATTACACCGCGACACTGCTGGCCGCCAGCCCGCCAGGGGCCCGCCGCGACCTCTACAGGATCGAGGCGCAACCGGGGGAGTCACGGCGATCCGAGCCGCACATGCCGGGGACGGTCGAGCATCTCCTGATCAGCACGGGGAGAGCCCTGGCGGGGCCCGTGGACGAGCCGGTCGAGCTGGCTCCCGGCGACTACCTGTCCTACCCGGGCGACGCGCCGCATGTCTTCACCGCCCTTGATCCCGACACGACGGGGGCGATCGTGATGGAACACGTATGAGCCGAGGGGATCGAGCGCGTCGGCGCGCATGGCTTTGCGGATATCACGGATCCGCCGAGGTGGCCGAGGTGGCCGCATCCCGAGTCGTTCTCGGGACCTGTGGCATGTCCGCCGGTCCGCCTCCTCCCTGTCGCTCAAGGTCCGGTGCCACCAGACACCGGCCTGGTGCTCGCCGGTGAGATGGCCGGTCGGTCCGGCCCGGCGGTGGCCGTCCGGGTCTGGTCGTGAAGCGTCCAGAACGCCCGGCCCAGGAATGCAGGGGACAGGGGGCAGGCTCGGGGCCAGGCCCGGGGAGGCTCGGGGCCAGGGCCGGGGGGGGCTCGGGGGCAGGGCCGGGGGGAGGCTCGGGGGCAGACGCAGGCTTGGGGGCCGGCTGCGCGGTCACGGGGGTCATCGCGAGCAGCAGCATCGCGGCCTGGGCCTTGTCCCGGCGGAGGTCGGCCGGTACGAGGCGCACGACGGGAACGGCGCGGGGGCGGCGCGAGAGCAGGTGGTTGCGGCCGTAGCTGGGGAGCTACCGGTGCGCGGTGGTGATCCAGGGGCGGGGCGGGCGCTCGGGGCATCCACCGTTCCACCCCCTCCTTGCGTACAGCGTACTCAGTGACGTAATCTGGCCGGAATAACCGCGTACGCCGTACCCAGGAGGTCGCCGGATGAAAGGCCCGCTGTCAGTGATCAGCGAGGACGACCGCGAGGCGGCCGTGCGGCGCCTGCAGGAGGCGTACGCCGAAGGGCACATCTCGTACGAGGAGATGGACGAACGCCTCCACCAGGTGCTCACCGCCCAGAACCCCAGCGACCTCGTCCCGCCCCTGGCCTCGCTCCCCGCGGAGACTCCAGCCACGATCGCCGCCGTCGGCGGACGGATCCAGCGGCGCGGCGCATGGCGGGTGCCCCGGGTCCTCAAGGTCGAGTCCGCACTCGGGAAGGTGCGGCTGGACCTGTCCCGGGCCGTCATCGAGCATCCGGTGATCGACATCGAGCTGCAGCTCGGCACCGGCCGAGCCGCGATCACGGTGCCTCGCGACGCGATCGTCGAGCTGGATGATCTACGTACCGGGTGGAAGAGCCCGCTCTACCGGATCCGGCGGCGCCCCCGCCCCGGCGGGCCGAGGATCCGGATCTCCGGGACGATGGGGCTGGGACGGTTGAAGGTCCGCCACGCGCGGCGTTGAGGCCCCGTCCGTCATCACGCCGGGATCACCTTGAGGGACTTCACCAGGGTGTGAACGTCGGGCCAGAGGTGCTTGTGGGTGTCGGGGATCGTGATCCACAGGACGGCCGGGCGCGGGCGGCCGGTGTCGACGGCGATCACGACGGACAGTTCCTGCGACGCCTCGCGGCCGTCCGGGCTCGGCGGCATCCGCATCATCCTGGCCAGCAGCCAGCCGTGGCGTACCGGCTGAGAGGCGATGTCCTCGCCCGTCGTGCCCGACGGGAACGCGCCGGCCTGCTTGGCGTCGAGCATCGCCCGGGCGGCGTCGTAGAGGCTGTCGCCCGCGTCGAGCTCGGACCACAGGTGCTGGGAGTCGATGTCCGCCCACCACTCGCGATCGCCGTCCGGGCCGTACGACTCCGTGAGCAGCGTCTGGCGCAGGTTGTAGCGGCCGTCCGTGACGGGGCCGTCGCTGACGGGGCGGCTCCTGCGCCAGGGCGCGCCCAGCTCGGCGAAGGACAGGCCCGTCTTGGGGTCGGTCACCCTGCCGATCACCTTGGTGCCCTTGCCGGGGTGACGCCGGAGCGTGACCACGGTTCCCTCGGCGATCCTCGTGACCACGAGATCGCTCGAGGTCGGGCTGGGGGTCGGGACGGCGGAAGGGGAAGCGGGAGTAGGAGTGGGAGTGGGAGTGGCGGTCGCTTCGGTAGCGGGCGTGGGCGACGCCTGCGCGGGTGGGGCCGCCGGCGTGTCGTCGCCTGTCGCCAGGTGCAGGCCGACGGCGAGCTCGGTGAGGAGCAGCGCGCCGCCGAGGAGGCGGAGCCACCCGGGGAACGGCGCCATGAGGTCGCGCATGCGGTCGGAAGTCCTGGGCACGGGTCAGCCCTCCGGGGTGAGCAGGGTGAGGCCGGCGCGCCGGGCTTGTTCGACGCTGTGGCGCAGGGACTCCTCCAGGTGCCGCGCGCGCTCGGTCAGCTCGCCGACCTCGCCGGCCGCCAGGTGGTCGCGGACCGTCCTGGACAGCAGTTCACGGTAGGAGTCGCCGTCCTCGGCCAGGTCCTGCAGCGTTCGCCACTCGGCGTAGACGGCCTCCGCCTCCTCGGTACGCCGCGCGTACTCCTCCAGGGCGGAGATCCGCCGGGCCAGGGCCCGGGTCGCGACCGTCAGCGCCTCCTCCTGCGATGCGAGCACGGTGGAGATGCTCTCGGTGACGCGGCCGGAGCGGGCGCTGTCCTGTTCGCGGCGCAGCCGGGTCAGCTCGGTCAGCGTCTCGGCGATCTCCCAGGCCTGGCGGGGCAGGGCCACCCGGTTGGCGATGCCGTCGAGCAGGCCGTCCCGGTCGATGGGGGAGTTCAGTACGGTGTCCGTCGCGACCACGGTGCGGTCCAGCAGCGCGGCGTCCAGCGGCTCGAGCATGGACGCGTGCACGTATCTGCCGTGGTGGCGGCGGCCGTACCCGGCCACGGGGGATTCGCCCGCCATGGCCAGCAGCGCCACGGCCGCGATGCCCTGCACGGCGAGGCAGGCGAGGAAGAACGCCGGGAAGCCGTACGCGATCCAGACGGCGAGGGCCGCCACCTGGAGCAGCACCGCTCCGGCGAGGAGCGCTCGGCGGCGGCCGCGGCGGGCCAGCGCCAGGACGAGAGGGAGGAAACCCCACAGCGCTGACAGCGCCAGGGCCGCCAGCACGTCACCGCCCGTCCGGCCACCCCACGCGGGCCGCTCGGGCGCGGGCGGCAGGAGCTCGGGATGGGCGGCCATCGCCCGGCGGTGCGCTTCGGGCAGGTCGGGGTCGAGAACGAGGGCTTGCCGCCGGCGGTCTCCGGACCTGCCGCGGATGGGGGATGTGCCAGTCATGCCGTTCCTGATCTACGCGTCGCCGGTCCGCTCGGGATCCGGCGGTCTTCTCGGGGAGATCATCCCGGCTGGCGCTTGCACACCGCTTGCACCGGAATCGCCTTGGCGGGGTACGTGCGGCGAGGTTGTCTGTGATCATGGAGATGTCCGCCGCCCTGACCGTCCAGCGATCGGAGCCGTCATGCGAAAAGGCATTGTGGTCACGGCACAGCCGGGTGTGGAGGAGCTGGCCGTGCAGGCCGAGAGGCTGGGCTTCAGCAGCTTCTGGGTCTACGACACGCCCATGCTGCACGGTGACCCGTTCGTGGCGCTCGGGGCGTGCGCGAAGGTCACCAGCCGTATCAAGCTCGGCGTCGGAGTGACCTCACCGGCGCTGCGGTCGTCACCGGCTGCGGCCGGCGCGTTCGCCAGCCTCAACGCGCTGGCGCCAGGTCGGATCATCTGCGGCATCGGCACCGGGAACACCGCCCGCCGCACCCTGGGGCTGCCGCCGGTCACGACGGCCGAGCTCGAGAGGTTCACCGCCGCGCTGCAGGGTTTGTGCGCCGGCGGCACCGTCGAGCACCGCGAGGGCGACCAGGTCCGCGACATCCGGCTGCTGCATGCCGGGCAGCACGTGAACACCACTGACCCCATCGAGTTCGTGGTGGCCGCGAACGGCCTGAAGGCCGCCGCCGTCGCCGGCCGCCGCGGCGCCGGCATCATCTCCTTCGCGCTGCTGGACACCGCGGCATGGAACGCGTTCCACCACGCTCGCCGGCAGGCCGCGGGCGCGCCTCACGACGCCGACTCCTACGTCATGACCTCGCTGTACGTGCTCGACGAGGGCGAGGCCCCCTACGGCGAGGCCGCTCGGGACGCGACGGGCCACATCGTCATGTCGCTGCTGACCTTCGCCGCCGAGGCACCCGCGTTCGCCGAACGGCTCGGGGCCGAGGAACGCGACGCGGTGCGGTCACTCCTCGCCCGGCGGGGCACCACGACCACCGCGCCGGACCGGCACACCGCGCTCTACCGCGACTACCTGGGACGCATCGCACCGGCGGACCGGGACCTGGTCCTGCCGTCGCTGATCGACGCGCTGGCCCTGGTCGGAACGCGGGACGACCTCCTGGCCCGCATCGCCGTCCTGGAACAGGCCGGGATCGACGAGATCGTCATTCAGCCGGTGGTGGATCCGCCGGCGGAGATGGCCGAGCTCGCGAAGCTGGCCACCTGAGCCGGCGGCTGCCGGGGTGCACCCACGGTGGAGCGCGCCCGGGGCGATGCGGGCGAAGGCCTCGCGTACGGTCGCCGCGCTGGGCCGGTACGCGGGGACTCGCCGCAGTGGGCCGGCGGCGTACGGGAACGATGAGGGCTCCGGCCAGGTCCGCGTCATGAGCGCGCGGTCGCCCGCCGACCCGCCGGTTCCGGGGGGAGACGGTCAGGCCGGCCAGCCGCCTGCGGCAGCGGTGGATCTGGCGAACTCGGAGAAGGTCCGCGGCGGGCGGCCGAGGGCACGCTGCACGCCGTCGGAGACGTACTCGTCCGTACCCTCCCTGAGCGGCTCGATGACGTCCGCGAAGGCCGCGGCGTCCGCGGGCGGCACTCCCTGCTGAACGAGCTCCGTGACGTAGTCCTCGACGGAGAGCGGCACGTAGCGGATGTCGCGGCCGGTGACCTCGGAGATCGTGGCGACCGCCTCGGCCAGCGTCACCGCCCGGGGGCCGGACAACTCGTAGATCCGGCCCGCGTGCCGGTCCTCGGTCAGCGCGGCGACCACCACCGCGGCGATGTCCTCTGCGTCGACGAAGCTGGCGGCCCCGTCGCCGGCGGGCAGCCGCAGCTCACCGGCGCGGACGGCATCGGCGAAGAAGCCCTCGCTGAAGTTCTGCGCGAACCAGCCCGGCCGGCTGATCGTCCACTCCAGACCGCTCTCCCGTACGGCGGCCTCGCTGTCGACGATGCCCGCCAGGATGCCGCCGCTGTCCCTGGCGTAGTCCGGATCGTCGATCCCGCGCCCCGAGGCCAGCACCACCCGCCGCACCCCCTGCCGCACCGCCCGCTCCACGAACGGGCGAACCAGCTTCGTGCCGTCCAGCTGCACGATGTAGACGGACCGCACGCCCTCCAGAGCGGCGTCCCAGGTGCCGCTGTCGGTCCAGTCGAAGGCGTGCTCGCCGTTGCGGGCCGCCGCGCGAACCGGCAGCCCCATGGCCCGCAGTCGGCTGACGACACGGCGGCCGGACTTGCCGGTCGCCCCGGTGACAAGAATCGGATGTTCAGACATGGGCCCAGTCAACCGGCCCGGGACGAGACGATCCATGGCTGGAAGGCTCTGGCTGATGTCTAGGCGTCTACACTCGAGGGCATGGACGCCGTGTCGCAGCTGCTGGCAGACGTACGGGCGCGCGGGGCCGTCTTCCGGCAGACGATCATGCGGCCGCCCTGGGCGCTGCGGATGGCGAGCGGCGCCTCGCTGACCTTGGCCACGATGCTGCGCGGCCGGGCCTGGATCGTTCCCGACCGGCACGAGCCGGTGCCCATCGGCGTCGGCGACATCGCCGTCGTCCGCGGCGACACGCCCTACACGGTGGCCGACGACCCCGCGACCACACCCTCGCTGGAGGTGACCAGCGCCGACTACTGCCCGGGGTCCGTGGGCGTCGAGCAGGCGTCCCGGCCCGCCCGGACCTGCGGAACCCCCGCCGACGGGGCGGCCGTGCTGGTCAGCGGGGCTTTCGAGCGCAAGGGAGAGCTCAGCGAACGTCTCCTGCGGGCCCTGCCCGCCGTGCTGGTGGTGCCGGCCGAGGGCGGCCCCTACCCGTCGGTGGAGCTGGTGGCCGGGGAGGTCGCCGCGGACCGGCCGGGACAACAGCTGGTGCTGGACCGGCTGCTGGACCTGATGCTGGTCTCCGCGCTGCGCAGTTGGTTCGACGACCCCGGCGCCGATGCCCCGGCCTGGTGTCGGGCGCTGGACGACCCGGTCGTGGGCGCCGCGCTGCGTCTGCTGCACGACACCCCCGCCCACCCGTGGACGGTGGCGGACCTGGCGGCCAGGGCGGGAGTGTCGCGGGCGGCGCTCGCCCGGCGGTTCACCGCGCTGGTCGGCGAACCGCCGATGTCCTACCTGGCGGGCTGGCGGATCGCCCTGGCCGCGGACCTGCTGCGGGAGACCGACCTCACGGTGGGCACGATCGCCCGGAAGGTGGGCTACGCCAACGCCTTCGCGCTGAGCGTGGCGTTCAAGCGGCTGCGCGGCACCCGGCCCAGTGACCACCGGCGCCCGGAGCCGGCGTGGCGGGCCGGACCGGGGGCATAGAAGACGCTGACCACGGCCGGCGATCAGTTCTGCCGAGCGGTGAGCTCGATGATGTTGCCGAGGTTGTCGGTGATGAACGCGATGCGCTGACCGATCGCCGCCACGTCCATGGGCCCGCCGATCAGCGGCACGTCGCTGTCACGCAGCTGGGACACGGTCGCGTCGAGGTCGTCGACGGCGAGGCAGAAGTGGTGCAGCCGCTCCGGGTCCATGCTCGCCAGCACGTCATCGGCCGGCGCCTCGTGACGGCGCGACGCGCCCGCGAGCAACTCGATCTTCACGCCTCCGCTGACGATGAAGGCGAACGTCGTGCCGTGGGAGTCGAACCGCTGCTGAAGGGCGAAACCGAGCTTGCTCGCGTACCACTGGATGGTGGCGTCGAGCTGCTCCGGCGTCACGCTGATGCCGACGTGGTCGTGGGAGAAAGTCATAGCCATGCGGACGAGACTGGCCGACGGCCGAGCCGGTAACCAGGGACGGGCCGACGGTAGGACCGGCAGTGCCCACCTTCGTACGGTGGCCCGCAGCCCGGGCGTCAGGCACGACGGCGAGCCGGTTGGACCACCAGCCGTCCCACCCCCGGCAGCCCCGCCGAGGAGCGTCACCAGGGCGCTGGGCCGGCCGTGATCTCCAGCGGCGGATCCGTTCCCGGCCGATCGGATCCGGGGCTGGTCGAGAAGGCCCTTCCATACGATGATCGCTGCATGCCCTCATCCGCGTCCGCCGCTCTGACCGGATCGGCCCTCGCCGCCGTCCTGGTGGCCGTCCTGGTCGGCGGCTGCGCCGATCCGGCCGCCGATCGCGTGTCGCTCGTCGGCGCGACCCAGCCACCGGCGTCCCCGTCACCGCCGTCGCCGTCGGCCGCGGTGCGCCTGCCGCAGCCCGCGCAGACGACCTCGGGTCCCGTACGACACCCGTTCCCGCCGGCGACCTCCCTGGCCGACCCCCTGGCGACCGGAGCGCCCCTGGCGGCGACGGGCCGGCCGCGGTTCTTCGTCTCGGCGCGCGCTCCGCTCACCCACTTCCCCGGCAGGACCAAGACCGCTGTCTTCACCCCGGTGCCGCCCGCCGTGCACGACGCGGAGACCGGGGCGTTCGTCGCGAACATCCCGCTGCCGCCCGGCATCGCCAGCTCCTGGCACCTGGTCGCCGCCGCCCGGGACAACCGCACGTTCGCCATCGCCGGCTGGACCGAACCGAAGGACCCGTACATCCGCTTCTTCCTGGTGCGCCTCGGGCAGGACGGACGGCCCGAGCAGCCGGTGGTCATCACGCAGACCGACCCCGACGAGCTGACGTCGGTCTACGACCTCTCCCTGAGCGCCGACGGCACCCGGCTGGCCTACGCCACGCCGCTCATCGGGGGCGGCGCCAAGCTCTCCGTGCTCGATGCCGCCACCGGCCGGCGCCGGGACTGGACGTCGACGTACTCGATGGTGACTGGTCTGTCGTGGGCCCCGGACGGCCGCTCGCTCGCGTACGTGCTGGGTGGCCGGGTCATCGGCCTGCTCGACCTCGCCCGCCCGGACACCGGCCTGGAGGGCGCGGCGTCCCGGATCATCAAGAACGGTGCGGGCGGCATGCCGATCGAGTCGACCGCCCACACCCCCGACGGCGGCGCGCTGATCTACGCGACCGGGCACACCGTCGAACGCATCGCCGTGTCGGGCGGGCCGGCGCAGGTCCTCGCCCGCCCGCAGCTGCCCCCGGGCGCCTCGCTGAGCCTGCGCTTCAGCGTCGACGGGACCGGCGAGCACCTCCTGTACGTGCACAAGTGGCACGCCTACCGGATCGACCTCGCCGGCGGCACGGCCACCTCGGTGCCGATCACCGTCGCCGAGCGGCCAGGCGAGGGCACCGCACCCCGCGCAGCCTGGTGACCCCGGCCGCCCGCTCGAAAGCCGTCAGAGCTGACCGCCTTTCCGAGTCGAACGGAGAGCGGTGCGTGACCCCATTCCGGATGCCGGCATGAGCGTCGTGGACCGGCTGGGCATGTCCTACGAGAGCGGGCCGGCACCGTGCAGGAACTGTTCGACCGCGGTCTCCACCAGCCCGTCGAGCAGCTCCGCCTTGACGATGTTGCCGTTGATGAGCGAGGCGATGCCCTGGAGCGTCGCGAACAGGACGATCCCGATCCGCTCGGGGTCGCCCGCCTGGAGCGCGCCCTGCTCCTGACCCTGCACGATCAGCTCGCTCATCAGCTTGAACGGCGCTTCGGCCGCCCTGACGATCCGCGTCGCGCCCGGCCGGTGCTTGCTGGTGTACATCAGCTCGAGGAGCGCGGCGTTCTCGGTGGCGAAGCGGGTGTAGGCCGTCATGGTGGCCCGCACGCGTGAGGGGAAGTCTTCGCCCGCGCCCGCCAATGCGCCGCGCAGCGCTGCGTCCAGCTGACCGAACCCGTCCTCGGCGAGCGCGTCGAGCAGCGCCTGCCGGTCGGGGAAATGCCGGCGCGGCGCCGCGTGGCTGACGCCGACCTCCCTGGCCAGATCACGCAGCGACAGCTGGTCCGCTCCGCGTTCCCGCAGGCCGCGCCCACCTCGTGCAGAAGGCGGCGGCCGCCCTTCTCGCGCAGAGCGACGACGACGGCGCCCTGCCCACGCTGTACGCGGCCGTGGCGCAGGTTCCGGGTGACAGCTACGCGGGCCCGAGCGGTTTCCTGGAGGGACGCGGCGCGCCGAAGCTGGTCGGTCGCTCGGCCAGGGCGCAGGACGCGGAGGTGGCACGCCGCCTGTGGGAGGTCTCCGAAAAGCTGACAGGAGTCGCCTTCCCCTGGAGCTCGCTCCGAGCCGCCTGATCTCTACCCGCACGGCGAGATCTGTCGGTGCGGCCTGGCATGCTCCCGGCCATGCGTCAACCACTCGCGCACCACCCCGAGGTGGAGTCGGCGGTCGAGGCCGCACTCGCCGCAGCAGGCTGGATCACACAGGCCGGCGACGACCGCCTCCGCCTGAGAGACCGGCTGTCCCGGGAGCGGGGGTACGCCCGGCGAGCCGCCGCGGTGTTTCTCGCCCAGGCCACGCTGGACGACCTCGCGAGCGAGCTGCACCTGGCACTGTCCGGCTCGGACGGATGGACCGCGGTGGAGGTCGCGGCGCTGTTCACCGTCATGCGGGAGCGGGAGATCCACTACCGCGACGAGGATTGGCTGGCACCGGCGCTGGAGCTGGCGGCGAGCCTCGACGACGAGGATCGGACCATGGTGTGGGCGCCCCTGAGGCCGCTGGTCGAAGCGGTGTCCACGAGCGGCATCGAGGCGGGGGCACGCCGACGGCTGTACAGCCTGATCGCACGCGTCTTCCGCACCGGACCCGAGGTGATGCCGCTCGCGGTCCTCGTGCCCTGCGACGAGTGGGCCATGGCGGTACGCGACCACCTCGGCGACGCACCGCCGGAGGATCTGGTGCGGCTCGTCGACCACCTCGCCGAGCTCAACGGGCCGCGGCCCACCAAGACCTGGCGCGGGCGGTGCCTGGAGCTGCTCCAGACCGACGGCGCGGGCGGCCTGGTGCGCGCCGCGGTGAACGCCTTCGGAAAGGTCAGCGAGGTCGACAGCCCCTGGGGCCCGGCCCAGCTGATCGTCTCCGACGCCAACACCGACGTGGCCAGGGGGTTCGTCTGGGCGGCCGCCCTGCTGCCGATGGACGACGCCGTGCCGGAGCTGGCGGAGCTCGCCCTGCGCACGTCGGGAGCGCACCGCGGCCTGCGGGAGGACCTGAAGCTCGCCGGAGCGGCGATCAACGCGCTGGGCGACTACCCCGGCCCCGTCGCCGTGCGGGCGCTGTGGCAGCTACGGCAGCGGATCAGGCATCGGGCGCTGCACAAGCAGATCGACACCGCCCTCGACGCCGCCGCCGCCCGCCTCGGCATCACCCCCGGCCAGATGCTGGAGCGCAACATCCCCGACCACGGGCTCGGGCCCGACGGGACGCTGACGCGCACCATCGACGGCTGGACCGCGGTGCTGGCCGTCGAGAACGCCAAGACCGCACGGCTCAGCTTCCGATCGCCGGACGGCGCCACGGTCCGCACCGTCCCCGCCGCGCTGAAGGAGACCGCCGAGCTCGAAGCGCTCAAGGCCGTGCTGAAGGAGATCCGCCAGACGCTGTCGGCCGAACGCACTCGCCTGGAGGAGCTCTTCACCACCGACCGGACGTGGCCGTACGAGGAGTGGGCCCGCCACTACCGCGACCACCCGATCACCGGCGCCGTGGCACGCGGGCTGATCTGGGCGGCCGACGGGCACAGCTTCCTGCCGGACGAGGCCGTGCCCGCGTCCGTGCCAGTCTCAGTGCCAGTCTCAGTGCCCGCCTCAGTGCCCGCCTCAGTGCCCGCCTCAGTGCCCGCCTCCGAGGTCCGGCTGTGGCACCCCGCACGCGCCACCCCGGAGGAGATCGCCGCCTGGCGGACGACGGTGACCGAGCGGCAGCTGCGGCAGCCGTTCAGGCAGGCCTTCCGCGAGATCTACCCGCTCACCCCCGCCGAGGAGAGCACCCGCGTCTACTCCAACCGCTTCGCCGCCCACATCGTCGACCATCCCCGCCTGTACGCGCTGCTCAAGGAGCGCCGCTGGCGGACGACCTGGCTGGGGCCCTTCGACGGCGGCTACACCGCGGAGGCGAACAAGGGGCTGGCCGAGGGCGCCTGGCAGGTCCGGTTCAGGTACGAGGCCGCGGGCGTGGAGGGCCACGAGGTGACCCTGGCCGCCACCGGCCAGGTCCGCTTCGACCGGCGGCAGGGGCGCGGCTTCGTACAGGCCGAACTGGCCGAGGTGCCGCCGCTGGTGTTCAGCGAGGCGATGCGGGACGTGGACCTCTTCGTGGCCGTCACCTCCATCGCCGCCGACCCGCAATGGCAGGACCGCGGCGAGGACGACCACCAGGCCTACTGGAGGCAGACCTCGGTCGGCCCGCTGCCCCCGTCGGCCGAGGTGCGCCGCGACGCGCTGGCGCGGCTGCTGCCCCGCACGGCCGTCGCCGACCGGCTCACCCTCACCGACCGGTTCCTCGTGGTCCGCGGCGACCTGCGCACCTACAAGATCCACCTGGGCAGCGCGAACATCCTCATGGAGCCCGACGGCGTCTACCTGTGCATCGTCCCGGCCCGCACACGCGACTCCCGGCGGTTCCTCCCCTTCGAGGAGGACGGCCCGCTTTCACTCATCCTCAGCAAGGCGTTACTGCTGGCCAACGACACCAAGATCACCGACGAGAGCATCCTCCGCCAGATCCGGGGAGCCCGCTGGTAGGCCGCCCCCCACGGGCCGGCGGCTCGGCCGGTGCAGGCCGGGGAGATCATGTGGGCTGCAGTTGTCATGCAAGCGACGCCTGATCAACTACCGGCATCGGAACGGACACGGCCGGCCCACCCGGGCCCGCCTATCAGCGTGAGGAAGAAGGATGGCATCGGTCGTCTTCGGGACACTCGCCGCAATCGCCTCGATCGTGGGTGTGGTGCTGTTCATCGTGTTGAGGCGGAAGCCGCACACCCGGGTCGGGGCGTATGTCAGCGCGACGTTCCTGTTCCTGGGCGCGGGGATGCTCACCATGGGCTCCATCTCGTTCGCCAGCCTGGAATCCGCCGCGCTGCAGACCTTCACACCGGAGGAGCGCGCGACGGCGATGCCGTGCAACGCGGTGGTCCTGGGGGCCGAGCAGACCAACAAGCACAACGGACGCTACATTTGGCTGTTGCGGCTCCGCGTGACCCCTCAGGCCGGCAGCCCGTACGAGATCGAGCGCACGGCCCGGCTCACCTCGTCCATGGGTGAACGCCTGGAGAAGGGGGACGTCGCCCTCTCCTGCCTGGTGGCCCCCGCCGACCACACCCGGATCGAGATCCCGGCCCTGGCCTGAGCCGTCCGAGCCGCACCCTTGCCGCCGGTGCAAGCGTCCGGCCGGTCGGCCCTGATCTTGGCGGCCTGGTTGGCGAGGTTCGCCGGCTCGCCCCGGTTCGTCGCGGCCGGCTGCCGGCTCTTGTCCTCCAGGGCCTCGGCGGAGCACGAGGTCCTGTCCGGCACTCCTACGCTCGTTCCCGCGACCGTCCCTCAGGATGATCGGCCGCCTCACCCGCAAGCGGCCCCAGCGAAAGCGTCCGGCACACGCTTCATGCGTGAGCGATGAGTTCGGGCGGCGGATCGGGTCTGCCCTGGCATGACTCGAATCATCGCTGACATCTCGGTCTCCCTCGACGGCTTCGTCACCGGGCCCGACCCCGGCCCGGACAACGGTCTGGGCACCGGCGGCGAGGCCCTGCACACCTGGGCGTTCTCCGACGACCCCGACGACCGCCGGATCCTGCGCGAGGCGACGGCCCGATCGGGCGCCGTCGTCCTCGGCCGCCGGCTCTTCGACGTGGTCGACGGGCCGTACGGCTGGAACGACGACTCCGGCTACGGCGCCGGCGAGGTCGGCAAGCCCGCGTTCGTCGTCGTGACGAGCTCGCCCCCGAAGTCGGTGCGGCTCACCGACCTCGACTGGACGTTCGTCACCACCGGTCTGCCCGACGCCGTCACCGCCGCCCGCGAGCGCGCCGCGGCGGCGTCGGCGCACCGCGGCGAGGACCTCGACGTCGTCCTCATGGGCGGCGGTGCCACGATCGGCTCGGCGCTCGCCGCCGGGCTGGTCGATGAGCTGACGCTGCACCTCGCGCCCGTCGTGCTGGGCGCCGGGACGCCACTGTTCACTGGCGGAGCGCCGCGCACGCTGGTGCAGCGAAGCGCGACCCCGACCTCGACCGCGACGCACCTGACCTACGACGTCTGCTGACGACGTCGTCGCGGAGCTTCACCTCGATCATGTCGCAGGGGGCCTCCGGAATCCCCCGAACGCGGGCGTCGCGGAGCCGGTGCACGACCTCGTAGCGGCCCTCGTCTTCGAAGCGCTCCTCACTCGCGGCGCTCTGGGGCGCTCAGGACGTCGGCGAGGTCGTCCATCGCCAGCCCCCGGCCAGCCCTCGCCTCGGGCGCCTTGATCGTCATCGGCTTGTCCCAGTTCCGGTACTGCGTGGCCAGCCGCGCCTGCGGGATCCGGTCGTCGCCGAGCCCCCGGACCTCGGGCCGCGGGTGCGCGTCGAAGCCCCAGAAGATCCGGTACGGCCATCCGCGGTCGTCGTACATGTACGTCCACGTCACTTCCGACGTCCCGAGAGCCGCGTTTCCCGCGGCCTCGCGGAAGCTGGGGGAGACGCGATAGAGCTCCTTGAGCGTGATCGTCCCGGTCAGGGAGTAGATCCGCTGCTTGCGTCCGGTCGTGCGGTCCTTGGTCCAGGGCATGACGCTCTTGCGGGTCTTGGTGGACAGCAGCGTGCGCAGCGTGGCCGGCTCCAGGACGTTGATGAACTGGTCGCCGTACGCGGCGGCGGCGCCACCGGCCCGGCCGGTGCGCACCCAGGACTTCGCCCGCGGCGCGAGCTGGTACAGCCAGCCGCCCACGCTGATCGTGCGCAGCGTGCCCTCCGTGGGGAGCACACCGGCGAAATAGGGGTCCTTCTCCGCCTCGTCCACCATGAGGTGCTTGTTGCCTATGCTCAGCCGCCGGATGTGCTCCGAGGCGATCACGCCGGCCCGCCCCAGCTTGACCTTGCCGGTTCCCCGAACTTCCATGCCGCTGGCGATGATGGTGCGCCTGCCGTGGCTCAGCTGCACCTCCCGCGTCACGTCCGTGGAGGCGCTGCCGTAGAACTCGGTGGTCGCGCCGGCGCCCCGGGCGAGCAGCGAACGCACTCCCGCCAGGGGGTCGGGTTCGGCGGCTCCGGCGTGAGCGGTGGCGGGGGTGGCGGTGACGAGGGCCAAGGCCACGATGAGGGGGTGCATGCCGTACATCCAGGGGGTGAGTGAAGATCAAGTGTGGACGGAGTGAATCTAGCGTGCGATCACGTCAATGGGCGTGACGGGGCGCTCGCCGCCCGCTGAGCCCGCACGTCGCGCCACCCACGCCCACGCTCACAGGCCGAACGTCGCGTAGGAGCCCTGGCCGCCCGCCGGCCATTCGGCCCTTCGCACCGGGGGCGAACCGGTCCCGCAGACCCCACGAACAGGCTCTCTCTCTGCCCCATGTCACAGAAGTGACCTGCTGTCTCGTCGCAGGAGAGACAGACCCTCTAACAGAGAGCGTGGACATGAACGAGCACACCCCACACCAGAAGGTCGCCATGGTCACCGGCGCGAACAAGGGGATCGGTCGCGCGGCCGCCGAGCAACTCGCCGCGCTGGGCATGACGGTCCTGATCGGAGCCAGGAACGCGCAGCTCGGCGAGGAGGCCGCCGCGGCGCTGCGCGCGACGGGGGCCGACGCCCACGCGGTCACCCTGGACGTCACCGACCAGGCCACCATCGAGGAGGCCGCGAGGTGGGTGGGGGAGCGCTTCGGCCACCTGGACGCGCTGATCAACAACGCCGGCATCACCGGCTCCGGGCAGGTTGCGCCCCAGGACGCCGTCGATCAGATCCCCAGCTCCGTCGATCTGGACATGGTCCGGGCGGTGTTCGAGACCAACGTCTTCGGGGTGATCGCGGTGACCAACGCGATGCTTCCGCTGCTGCGGCGCTCGCCGGCGCCGTGCATCGTCAACGTCAGCAGCGGCGCCGCGTCACTGGCCCTCAACAGCGACCCGGACGGCCCGCTGACGCGACTCCCGGCGTCCGCCGCCTACTCGCCCTCCAAGACCGCGCTCAACGCGCTGACCGTCCAGTACGCCAACGAGCTGCGCAAGGACGGCATCCGGGTCAACGCCGCCGCTCCCGGCTACGTCGCCACGGACATCAACAACCACAACGGGTTCCTCACCCCCGCACAGGGCGCCACGGTCCTGGTGCACCTGGCCACACTCGGCGCCGACGGGCCCACCGCCGGGTTCTTCAGCGCGGAGGGACCCGTGGCCTGGTAGGGGAGTGTCCTCGGTCCTGGGAGGCCCTCATCCGCTGGGCGGTCGGCAGGGCGTTCGCGGACTCATGCAAGACGATCAATGGGTGGAGACCTTCTCGCTGAAGGTCTTCTCCCACAGGTGACCGCCGCATCGGGCTATCGCGACTCTTATGCGCACGTGGCGGTGGCCGTCTACCTGCGGTGGCAGGGCCCGGCAGGGGTGGATCCGCAGCCGGTTCTCGAGCTCGGCGAGTCGGCCCTGAAGCGCACGCGGGATCGCCCGGAGACGCGGACGGCCCCGCGCTCTTGAGAGCGCGGGGCCTCGGGGGGTGTCCGGGTGTCGCTGTGATGGGGAAGGGGGAGGCGAGGGCCTTACTGTGTCGAGCCGAGCCGGACGGCGAAGGCCTGGACGCCGGTGGGGGCGTCCCAGGTGGCGCCGACGCCGACCAGGCCCCAGCCGCCGGAGCAGTCACCGGTGGCGTACAGGAACGCGGTGTCGGTGGTGTCGTTGGAGAAGCGGATCGCCCCGCCGGTCAGTTGCAGGCAGATGTCGCTGGGCGGTTCGGCGACCTGGAACGCCTGCCCGGCGGGGGTGACGTAGGTGTAGGTGCCCGAGGCCGCCTGCGCGGCCGGCGCGGTGAGGAGGACGGCGGCCAGCGGGGTGGTGAGGGCCACCGCCACCCTGCCCCTCGCGCACTGTGTGTATCGGCTCATGTACGAAAGGTAATCGCATGGTTGAGACCGGCACCATGCGTCATGCGATCTCGGCAACCCATGTATCTGCAGGTCCGCGTGGTCGCTCGGTCATGGGAACTTCGACGTCGCCGCGCCGTAGCGCGTATCCGCACGCCCCAGCCAGGCGCCGAGTCCCATCAACAAGACCCCGGCGAACGACACGAACAATCCCACGACGACGAATCGCCGGCTCATGAGCTCGTGGCGGTTGGGCGGGGCGGAGAGCACCGCGGCGGGGACGGCCCCGGTCGCGGTCATGACGCGGGCTCATGGCACCATCCGGCGCGCTCGGACAGAAAGGTGTCCACGGTGCGGACGGGCATCGGGGAAATGGAGGTGAGCAGCCGAAGCGGGAGTGTTCGTGCTGGTGGGCGGCCGATCGGGTGCTGGTGGTCAGGCCCGGCGCGCTGACCCGGGAAGACCTTCGGCCGGTCCGGCCCGCTCGATATCGAGGTGCGGCGAGCCTGCGGTTCGGGTGAAGATGGCCGCGTCTGGCTACGGGGGCCGGAACCCCGGAAGAGGAGCGTGCCATGAGCGCCATCGGATCCGCGGCCCCGGAGGTCCGGGTGGGCACGGGAAGGCTGCGCGGGCGGATCGAGGACGGCGTGGCCGTCTTCCGCGGCGTGCCGTTCGCGCGCCCGCCGGTGGGCGCCCTGCGGCTGGCCGCGCCGGTGCCGGCCGAGCCGTGGGACGGGGTGCGCGAGGCCGGCGCGTTCGGTCCGCCGCCGCCGCAGTCCAGGTTGCTCGGCACGTCCGGCGCCGACGGTACGGACGGCGACTGGCTGACCGCCAATGTGTGGTCCCCCGACCCGGGTGCTGCCCGGTTGCCGGTGATGGTGTGGATCCATGGCGGCGGTTACATGTACGGATGGTCCGGCGACCCGGTCTTCGACGGCCGCATGCTCGCCCGGGACGGCGTCGTCGTGGTCACCTTCAACTACCGCCTCTCCGCCGAGGGCTTCGGACACTTCCAGGGGGCACCGGCCAATCGCGGGTTACTGGACCAGGTGACCGCCCTGCGCTGGGTGCGCGACAACATCGCGGCCTTCGGCGGGGATCCGGACCGGGTCACCGTCTTCGGGGAGTCCGCCGGAGCCGGGAGCATCGCGGCGCTGATGGCGATGCCCATGGCCGCCGGTCTGTTCGGCAGGGCGATCGCGCAGAGCGTGCCGGGCCTGTTCTTCTCCGCTGAGCTGGCCGCCGACATCGCCGCCGCCGTGGCCGGTGAGCTGGGCCTGCCCCCGCTCGCCGACGAACTCGCCCGCCTGTCGCCGGAGCGACTGAACGACGCCGGGGACGCGGTGGCGGACAAGATGGCCGGCCGCCCGCAGTGGGGCCGGGCCGCGTACATCCAGTCGCCGTTCGCGCCGGTCGTGGACGGCGAGGTGCTGCCCGCGGTGCCGTGGCGGTCACTGGCGGACGGGGCCGCGCGCGATGTGGAGCTGATCGCAGGGCACACCCGCGACGAATACCGGCTGTTCATGGCCATCAGGGGCGACACCGGCCAGATCACCGCCGAGCGGGCCGCCACCGCGCTGCTGGAGCTCGCGCCGGACCCGGAGGCCTTCCGAGCCGCCTACCCGGAGGCCGACGAGGAGCGGCTGTACGAGCTGGTGCACTCCGACTGGTTGTTCCGGATGCCGTCCGTCCAGCTGGCCGAGGCCCACCAGGGGCGCGGCCGGACCCACCTGTACGAGCTGACCTGGCCGGCCCCCGGCATGGGCGGCGACGCCCTCGGCGCCTGTCATGGGCTCGGCCTGCCGCTGACGTTCGGCAACCTGACCGCCGGCGCGGCGGGACTGCTGCTCGGACAGGAGCCGTCACCGGCCGCGGCCGAGCTGTCGGCCCAGGTCCGCGCGGCCTGGATCGCCTTCGCCACGACCGGGGATCCCGGCTGGCCGGCGTACGAGCCGCAGAACCGGCATACCTGGATCATCGACACCGAGCCGGGCGCGACGGCGTACCCGGAAGAGACCTCCCGTGAGTTGTGGGCCGGGCACGCCTTCGACCCCCTCACCTTGCGGGCGCATCCGTAGCCGGCCACGGTGCGACCGTGATCAGCGGAGCGAGGTACCCCACCGGCACGCCACCGGCCTCCACCCAGGCGTGCGCGGCGAACGGCGGGCGCACCCGCACCCCCGAGCACCATGTCGGCCGCCACCCGCGCATACGGCACAGCGGGGGCGGTCGGCCAGGGCCCCGGCGGACGTCCTCGGCGGCGCCGGCGAGCGGGCGCACCGGCTCGGGGGAGGTCCACCAGCGGCGGTGCCGCGCGGTCGTCCCGTCGGGCTCGACGATCAGGTGGTGGCCGGGCGGGACGGCGGTCACGCCCGACCAGAGCGGCTCGGGCGGTCGCCGTACGCGGAGCCGCCGCCACAGCCGGCGCAGGCGTCGGCGATGCCTCACCCTGCCCGTGGTTGACCTCAACCGCAGTTGAGATTGCAGGATGGGCGATCGGGGGCCTGTCCTGCCATTGACCTCGAGGAGCATGCGCGTGCGCGTCTATCCCGGTTGCCGCTCAGCCCGGTTTCACGTGAGCACCGACGGTACCCGCGTGGACAACATCGTGCACTGGGCGAGCGAGGCGGGTTGACCGGGCTGCCTACCTACACCGCCCGCGAGGTCGGTCCCGGGCCGCAGCGCCTCGACTCCTGATCGCCGCAACCCCCGACAGCGACGATCACTGACAAAGGACCTGTATGAAGCTGGAGATATACGCCGATGTGCTGTGCCCGTGGTGCTACATCGGCAAGAGACGCCTGACGGCCGCGTTGGCGAGCCTCGCCGACCGCGACAGCGTGGAGATCGCCTGGCGCAGTTACGAGCTCGCCCCTGAGGAAGGCCGGGTCCCCGGTCCGACCGCCGCCGAGGCCATGGCCGGATGGTGGGGCGAGCAGGCACCTGCCCGAATCACCCTGATCCGGTCGCTGGGCGCCGCGGACGGCCTGGAGCTGAACCTGCATCTGGCCCGGCCGGTGAACACCTTCGACGCGCACCGGCTGTGCAAACTGGCCGCCGACCACGGCCGGGCCGACCAGGTGATGGAGCTGCTGCTGCACGCGTACCACACCGAAGGGCTCAACGTGGCCGACCCGCAGGTCCTGCGGCGCCTGGGCGGCGCGGCGGGCCTGGACGCCGATGAGGTGCACGCCGTCCTGGCCGGTGACGACTACGCCGACCAGGTACGGGCGGACCGGCTCCGCGCGGCCGAACTCGGCGTCACCGGCGTCCCCAGCCTGGTGGTCGACGGCCGGCCACCGGTCTCCGGGGTCCAGCCCGTCGCCGATCTGCGCCGGCTGCTGGAGCGCGACCCGACCGGCGCTCCGGGCGTTCCGGCCACCTCTGACCCGGCCGGCTGACACGTCACCCCTTCGTAACCCGACTTCTCCGAAAGGGATCACACCCGCGATGGACATCGGTATCGGATTGCCCGGTCATGGCCCCTGGAAAGACGGCAGGACCCTGGTGGAGTGGGCCCGCTGCGCGGAAGCGCGAGGCTTCTCCACCTTGAGCGTCAGCGACCGCCTGGCCTGGTCGACGCCGGAGCCGCTGACCACTCTCGCGGCCGCAGCGGGTGCCACCTCGCGCATCCGGCTCCTGACCAGCGTGCTGCTCGCGCCCTTGCGTACCAACCATGCGCTGTTCGCCAAGACCGTCACCACCCTGGATCAGCTCGCCGGGCCCGGCCGCCTGCAGGTGGGGCTGGCACCGGGCGCCCGAGAAGACGACTTCGTCCTCAGCCACGTCGACTACCGCACCAGAGGAAAGCAGTTCGACCAGCTCCTGGATCGGCTCGCGGCGGCCTCGGCACCCGGCGATTCCGGTGACCCTGTCGGCCCGCGGCCCGCCACGCCCGGAGGTCCGCCGCTGCTGTTCGGCGGCAACTCCAAGGCGACCCTGCGCCGCATCGCCTCCCATGGGACGGGATGGATCGCCGGGGACGCGACCGTCCAGGACGTGCAGGACTTCGCTCCCCAGATCCGGCAGGCGTGGGCCGAGGCCGGCCGGGCAGGGTCGCCGCGGCTGGTGGCATCGGTGATGTACGCACTCGGGCCTGATGCCGAGGCCGCGATCTCCGATGCCATCGGCTCCTACTACGCCTTCGCCGGCGAGGAGTACGCGCAGTACGGCATCTCCATCGCCCACACCGCACCGGAGCAGATCTCCGCCGCGATCGCCGACTTCGATCGGATCGGCTGCGATGAGCTGATCTTCATGGGCAACGATCCCGATCCCGCGCAGGTGGACCTCCTCGCCGACGTGATCGGTCTGGAGTAAGAGCCGGGTCGGCGATCGCACCCAGCCGATCATCGCGCGCTGGAGCAGCACTTCCTTTATCCGGATTTGTGCAGTCGTGAGGCGCGGCTCAGTGTCCGTCCCCCTGGCCGGGGCAGCCTGATTCGCCGTGGCCCGGCGCCGAGTGCCAGGGCGATGCAGTCGAGGGGATGACGATGTCGATGGGGAAGAAGAAGCCGGATCTGGTGAGCTTCATGTTCGCCGAGCAGCCGGACGGCAGCTACGTGACGTCCCTGCGGGGCCAGGCGGTGCTGCAGGAGCCGCTGCTGAACAAGGGCACGGCGTTCTCGCCGCAGGAGCGGGCCGAGCTGGGGCTGGAGGGCCTGCTGCCGCTGGCGGTGGAGACGCTGGAGGAGCAGGCGCGGCGGATGTACGCGCAGTACCGGGCACAACCGAGTGACCTGCTCAAGAACGTCTACCTGGAGGGGCTGCGGGACCGCAACGAGGTGCTCTACTACCGGCTGCTGAGCGATCACCTGCGCGAGATGCTGCCCATCGTGTACGACCCGACCGTCTCCGAGGCGATCAAGGCCTACAGCCACGAGTACCAGCGCCCCCGTGGCGTGTACCTGTCCATCGACGACCCGGGCGGGATCGAGCGGGCGTTCAGGAACCTCGGGCTGGGCCCGGACGACGTCGACCTGATCGTGGCCTCCGACGCCGAGGAGATTCTCGGCATCGGCGACTGGGGGGTGGGCGGCGGCACCGGCATCGCGACGGGCAAGCTGGCCGTCTACACGGCCGCCGCGGGCATCGACCCCGGCCGCGTCATCCCGGTCGCCCTGGACGTGGGCACCAACAACGAGGCCCTGCTGAACGACCCGGCCTACGTCGGCAACCGGCACGCCCGGGTACGCGGGCAGCGCTACGACGACTTCATCGACGCCTACGTCACCACGGCCACCCGGATGTTCCCCGGTGCCCTGCTGCACTGGGAGGACTTCGGCCCGTCCAACGCCCGCCGGATCCTGGAGAAGTACACCGGCAAGATCTGCACCTTCAACGACGACATGCAGGGCACCGGCGCGATCGTGCTGGCCGCCATGCTCAGCGCCGTCCGGGTGTCTCGGACCCCGATGCGGGAGCAGCGGATCGTCATCTTCGGGGCGGGCACCGCGGGCACCGGCATCGCCGACCAGCTGCGCGATGCGATGATGCGCGACGGCCTGGACCGCGAGACCGCCACCCGGCGGATCTGGCCGATCGACAAGCAGGGCCTGCTCACCGACGACATGACCGACCTGCGCGACTACCAGCTGCCGTACGCCCGCCCCCGGGACGAGGTCGCCGACTGGTCCCGCGACGAGCACGGCATCTCGCTGGCCGAGGTCGTCGCGCGCGTGAAGCCGACCATGCTGCTGGGCACCTCCACCGCCCACGGCGCGTTCACCGAGCAGATCGTGCGGACGATGGCGGCGGGTGTGGACCGCCCGATCATCTTCCCGATCTCGAACCCGACCGAGCGCATCGAGGCCATGCCGGCCGACCTGATCCGCTGGAGTGACGGCCGGGCTCTGATCGCCACCGGCGTCCCGATCGAGCCGATCACGTACAACGGCGTCACGTACGTCATCGGCCAGGCCAACAACGCCCTGCTCTACCCGGGGCTGGGGCTGGGCGTGGTGGTCGCGCGGGCCCGCCGGGTCAGCCCCGGCATGTTCCAGGCCGCCGCCGAGGCCGTCGGGAACATGGTCGACGTGTCCGCCCCGGGCGCGTCGCTGCTGCCTCAGGTGGACAACCTGCGCGCGGTCTCCGCCACCGTGGCCGTGGCCGTCGCGAACCGGGCGGCCGAGGAGCACCTGGCCCGCGTCGATCTGCGTGACACCGTCCAGCAGGTTCAGGACGCCATGTGGCAGCCCACGTACCGCCCCGTCCACGGGAACGGGCAGTGAGCGCGCCGCAGGTCCGCGATGTGCCGATCGGGCTGCGGGCCGGCGGCACCCGGACCGAGAGCGACTCGCTCGGCCAGGTGAACGTTCCCGCGGATCATTACTGGGGTGCGCAGACCCAGCGGTCGCTGATCCACTTCAGCATCGGCGACGATCGCATGCCCAAGGACGTCTACCGCGCCTACGGCTACATCAAGAAGGCCGCCGCGATCGTCAACGCCCGCGCCGGCCGGTTGCCCCGGTGGCAGGCCGACCTGATTGTCCGGGTTGCCGACGAGGTCGTCGATGGTGAGTTGGACAGCGAGTTCCCGCTGTACGTGTGGCAGACGGGCTCGGGGACCCAGTCGAACATGAACGTCAACGAGGTGATCTCCAACCGGGCGATCCAGCTCGTCGGCGGACGGCTGGGCAGCAAGGATCCCGTGCATCCGAACGACCACGTGAACATGGGCCAGTCGTCCAACGACACCTTCATCACCGCCATGCACCTCGCCGCCGTGGCAGCCATCGACGACCACGTGCTGCCTGCCGCCGCCCGGTTGCGCGACAGCGCTCAGGCCAAGAGCCGGCAGTGGCAGCACGAGGTCAAGATCGGGCGTACGCATCTCGAGGACGCCACGCCGCTGACCGTCGGCCAGGAGTGGTCGGGGTACGTCGCCCAGCTCGGCGACGCCATCGACCATCTCGAACGCACCCGTAGCGGGTTGTACCGGCTGGCCATCGGTGGCACCGCGGTCGGCACCGGGCTGAACGCGCCGCCGAGGTTCGGGGAGGAGGTGGCCGAGGAGCTCGCCGGGCTCACCGGGCGGCCCTTCGTCAGCGCGTCCAACACGTTCGCCGCCCAGGCCTCCTGCGACGAGCTGGTACGGGCCTCGTCGGCGTTGCGTGCCCTGGCGGTGCCGCTGTTCAAGTTCGCCAACGACCTGCGCTGGCTCGGCTCCGGGCCGCGTACCGGCTTGCACGAGCTGATCCTGCCGGCCAACGAGCCGGGTTCGTCGATCATGCCGGGCAAGGTCAACCCGACCCAGGCCGAGGCCATGCTGATGGTGGCCATCCAGGTGGCCGGCAACGACACCGCGGTGTCGATGGCGGGGGCCGAGGGCAATTTCGAGCTGAACGCCTTCCGCCCGGTCATCATCAAGAACGTCCTGCACTCGGCGCGCATCTTGGCCGACATGATGGATCACTTCCGCACGTACCTGGTCGAAGGGGTCGAGCTCAACAACGAACGGCTGCGCCACAACATCGACCGTTCGATCATGATGGTGACCGCGCTCAGCCCGGTGGTGGGCTATGACCAGGCCGCACGCATCGCCCATCACGCGCTGGACAACGACCTTCCGCTCAGGGACGCCGCGATCGACTGCGGGGTCTCGGCCGACCTCTACGAGAGGATCGTCAACCCCGAAAGCCTCACCAGGCCCGGGGTGCCCACCGCGGACGGCAGCACGCGACCCTGAGGCTGTCCCCCTGCCAGGCGGGAAGGCGGCGGTGTCGTCGGCGACCCGGCCGGAGCCGGCGGGGCCGGGGGTCCAGCTTGGGGGGTTCTGTCAGACCCTGCCGGCGAGCGCGTACCGCCTGGGCCGACGGAGCCCCGTTCAGTCGCCTACAATGCGGAACGCCACTCCGATTCGCAAAAGGGGCCACGCCGCATGACGAAGCCTCCGGCCGGGGAACCGGCTCCCCGCCCCGCACGACGCGACGTCCAGCGCAACCTGGACGCCCTGCTGACCGCTGCCGCCGAAGTGTTCGCCGCGGAGGGCGTGGACGCACCCGTACGGCGGATCACCGAAAAGGCCGGGCTGGGGGCGGGCACGCTCTACCGGCACTTCCCGCAGCGCTCGGACCTCATCGTCGCCGTCTTCCGCCGGGAGGCCGACGCCTGCATCGACGCTGCCGCCGCCCTGTCGGCACAGTACGAACCCGTCGAGGCCCTCACCCGCTGGCTCCAGCGCCTGACCCGGTTCATCGCCACCAAACGCGGCCTCAAAGCCGCCCTGCACTCCGGCGACCCCGCCTATGAAAACCTGCCCGCCTACTTCATGCAGCGTTTCCTCCCGGCCATCGAGCGACTGCTGGACGCCGCCGCCGCGTCCGGGGACATCCGAGCCGACATCACCCCGTACGACCTGCTGCGCACCATGGCCAACATCGTCGACCCCGACGACGACGCCTACACCCAGCGCATGATCACCCTGCTGGTCGACGGCCTGCGCTACCGGACCGGCGCGACGGGCCGGTAGGGGGCAGGGACCTCAGCGCAGCACCAGGAGGTCGAGCCAGTTGGTCCTGGTCCCCGGGCTGGATGTCTGCTCGGCCTCCTGCACGGCGCGGCGCAGCCGTTCCTTGCCCTGCAGGAACTCCTCCTCGGTGAGGCCGCGCATGATGGTGTCGGAGCGGCGGAAGACGTCCACCCGGGCCAGGAAGTCGGCAAGGCTGGTCAGCGTCTCGGGGACCGGTTCGAGCGCGTCGCGGCGGAACCCCGCGGTGGCGAACGCCTGGCACGTCCGCTCGACGGTGGGGAAGGTGTCGGTGGTCCGGGTGGTCTGGGGAAAGAACCCCCAGGGAAAGGTGCTGGTCGTGTCGGCCCTGCCCGGAAAACCCTGCCGGATCAGAACGGGAGCGCCCGGGCGCAGAACGCGGCGGATCTCTCGCGCGGCGGCTTCCAAATCGGGGATGTGGTGGATCATGAGGGACAGCCAGGCGCCGTCCGCCGAGCCGTCCGGGAGCGGGAGGGCGCCGGCGTCGCCCTCCAGCACCTGGATGCCCGGGCGGCGCGGGATCTGGGCCCGCATCGCCGCCGACGGTTCGACGGCGAGGATGTTGAGGTCGAACCAGTCGCTGAGGGCGGCGGCGAACATCCCGGTCCCCGCGCCGATGTCGGCCAGGGTCATCCCGGGCGACGGGTCGAGGTGACGTCGTATCGCTTCACGCCATTCCCCGAGCCCGTCTCGGGGGATCTCGCGAACCGCCTTGTACGCCGCCGCGGTCTGGTCGTCGTAGGTGATCCTGGCCATGTCGCGCCTCCTGATCGAGACTGCTTCGAGATCGCTGGGTCGTCGTTCAGTCCGTGTATCGGCCGCTCCCACCTCGGCACGACACCGCGGCTCATCCGCGCCCGGCGGGCCACGCCGAACCTGGACACCGTCAACGCCCTGACCGACTCGATGCTCTCGGCGAGCTGACGGTGATCGCGGGCGGTGGTGAGATCATCGCTCCTCTTGTCGCGTATAGCAATTATTATCTGCGATACTGACCTCATCAAGCAGTACGAACGCCTCGCCTGACGCAGGCCGGCTCGGCATGCTCGTCCGCGATGGCGGCCTGAGGGGAGGGACGTGGGTGAGAGTCATCGCCCGGATCGCGGCGGATCGCCTCCGCTGCCCGCCGCGGCAAGTGCTTACCTGGCCACCCTGTCCGGTCCCGAGCAGCGCAACACCCAGCGTGCCTACCGCTCCACCCTGCGCGCCCTGACCGCCGCGTTCGCCCCGCCCGGCACGCACTTCCCCCTCACCGGGCTCGACGACGAGGAGAACGTCGAACGTCTCACCACGTGGTTCGCCCACCAGTGGAGTGGCCGGGCAGCCGCGACCTTCAACCGGCACCTGGACGCGCTCCGCTCCGCGGTGACCTTCTGGATGGACCAGGGCTGGCTGACCGCCGATCCGACCCGGCGGCTGCGCCGGCGCGGCCGCGCCCCCGGCCGTACCCGCGCGCTGTCGGTCGCCGACATCGAGGCGTTGCTCGAACTGGACGCGCCGCTCCGCGAGCGGACGCTGTGGACGATGCTGTACGAGACCGCCGCCCGCGCCGTCGAAGTGCTCGGCCTGGACATCGAGGACCTGGACCGGCGCGACCGACGCGCCAGGGTCACCCGCAGGGGCAGCGCGGTCGACGTCATCGTCTGGCAGACCCGCACCGCCCGGCTCCTGTCCAAGCTGCTCGCCGGCCGCAGCAAAGGGCCGGTGTTCCTCACCGAGCGGCGCGCCCGCGTCCCCCTCGCCGCCGGCGACCTCGACCCGGTCAGCGGCCGGGCCCGGCTGTCCTATCGACGCGCTGAGGAGATCTTCAACGAGCTGACCAAACCGCTGGCCCGCCCCGACATCACAGCTCCGGCGGAGCTCGCCGCCGCACCCGGATGGACGCTGCACGACCTGCGCAACTCCGCGCTCACCCACGCCGCCGAGAACGGCGCCCACACCGGCACCCTCCTGGCCTACTCGGGCCACGCCTCCGTCGCAGGCCTCGCCCGCTACACCCGCGTCTCATCCGACGCCCTCACCCGGTGGCAAGAACGCCGCGACCCCCACCGCCGAGCCTGACCGGACCTGGCCCCGTTCCCGAGGACCGCATCCGCCACGAAGCGGTCTTCGCACCCTTCGGTGATCTCCAGAAATTCGGGTGCGCCATGGGTGCGGCCGGGTGTTCCATGAACCAGATGATCGATGAACCGCTGGCACGACTCCGCGCCGCCGCCCGGCGCACCCGTGAACTGGCCCTGAACCGGGCGGGCACCGGCCTGGGCCACCAGGACGCCGACGACGACGTCGGCACGATCGGCACGGACGGTGCCCTCGGGTTCGACCCGTTCCCGCTGCTCGAAGCCCTCCATCGCAACGGCGTCCGAGCCGTCGTGATCGGGCAGGTGGCCGGCATCATGCATGGATCCACCGAACTGACCGGCGATCTGGACCTGCTCTGGGACGGCGCCCCCGCTCACGCCCCCGCCCTGGCGGCCGCCTTCGCCTCCGTCAACGCCCGGCTGATCGACGAAGAGGGCAACCCCGTAGCGACGCACCCGGATTCCCTTCTCCGCCTCAAAGTGGAGTTCACCTCGCCCGGAGCCGCCGGCGACTGCTGCACCCCGGCGCTTGCCTGGGGCAACCTGCAAGTCCGGGAGTGCCTCGACCGCGCGATCACCGCAGTCGACCCGGGCGGCCTGGAAGTTCGCTACGTCTCCCGAGATGACCTGATCCGGATGCGCCGCGCCATAGGCCGCCCCAAGGACCTCCGGCGAGCAGACGAACTGGACTCGTCGGCCTCGGATCGCCGAGGTCCACGACTCGCCTCCCACGCGCCATGAGCCAGATGTCGGGCCGGCGGTCAGTCCATCAGAGGCATGCGCAGCACCAGGCAGGTTCCCTGGCCGGGGTCTTCGATGGTCAGTGAGCCGTGGTGGGCGTGGGCGATCTCGCGGCAGATGGCCAGGCCCAGGCCGGTGCCTTTCGGGTCGCGCTGGCGTGACTCCGGGAGCCGGGCGAAGCGTTCGAAGATGATCTCGCGGTGTTCGGGGGCGATGCCGGCGCCGTCGTCGAAGACCGCCAAGATGGCGGTGTCGTC